>JBGSVH010000269.1:0-16799 GCA_041753055.1 Parvularculaceae bacterium | reverse complement strand
CGGACATCACCATCGGCGCGGCGCTGTTGTGGCGGCCGGCGGCGCGCATCGCGGCGGTCCTGTCAACGCTGCTGGCAGGCGCGTATCTGGTCGCCGGAACGATCCTGGCGCCGGCGCTGTGGGGCGATCCGCTTGGCGTTTATGTGAAAGTCATCCCGGCGATCGTGCTTGGATTTGTTGTCGCGCTGCTGCTCGAGGAACGGTGATGACCCTCTATCTCGTCCTCAAATGGCTGCATGTCATCGGCGCAACCGTCCTTCTCGGCACGGGGGCCGGCATCGCCTTTTTCATGCTGATGGCGCATCGGACGCGCGATTCGAAAGTGATCGCCGTCGTCGCCTCAATTGTCGTCATCGCCGATTATGTGTTCACGCTGTCAGCGGTCATCGTTCAGCCGCTGACCGGCGCCTGGCTTGCCAGTGTCGCCGGATATCCGCTCACATCGGGCTGGATCGTTATCTCGCTGGCGCTCTATCTCTTCACCGGCGCGTTCTGGGTTCCGGTTGTTTTCATGCAGCGGCGCATGCGTGACCTCGCCAAAGCGGCGGCACAGGACGGAACGGCGCTGCCGGAGGAATATTTCCGCCTCTACCGCGGCTGGTTCGCCTTCGGCTTCCCGGCGTTTTTCGCGGTGCTGACGATCTTCTGGCTGATGATCGCGCGGCCGGTGTTTATCCCTTGATCGCTGCGCAGGCGACGCGGGCGCCGGCGCCGCCGATGGGCTGGGTCAGTTGGTCATCCGCATTTTCATGGATGACAATGGCGGAACCATCGTCGTCGAGCAGCGGGTAGGGGCCGTTGATGGCGGCGCCTTGTTCGCTTGGCTTGAGATTCAGCCCGGCGCGGAAAAATTCAGCCGTCGCGGTTCCGTCAGGGCCGGCGAACAGGTTCGGCAGGTCGGCGCGGTGCGCGCCGTTGGGATTGAGAAAGCCGTGTTCGACGCCGTCCGGATTGATATGCCCGCCTGACGCCTTGAAGCCATCGGCGCCGTCCGAACAGTCGCCGACCATGTGCAGGTGAATGCCATGCCAGCCGGGCGTCAGGCCCTTTACTTCGATCCGCAACAGAACGCCGCCAAGGGCGTCGGTGAGGACAACATCGCCGATCTCTTCGCCTGTCGCGCTGACAAGTATTGCGGTCGCGTCGGTCCATTCGGCAGGAGACAATGCTGCTGGCTGAGGCGCAATCACAGTTGCTTTGGGCGCGCTTTCTGGACCCGGCGCCGCCTCCTTTTTTCCACAGGCGGATAGCCCGGCCAAAGTGAGGACGAGAACCGGCAGGCTGGCGAGGATGCGGCGCATGAAAAATCCCTTCAAAATCGGTGAGTTCTGCGCCTGTTATGAACCTCTTGCGGGCCTGCGCCAAGACGGCGCAACGCTTGCGGCGAGGCCCCTCGAAATGCTAGTCAGAAACAACATTTTAGCTTCTGATTCCTGAAGGATTTTCGTGACAGCAGAAGACGACGATAACGCGCCGGCAAACGGCGGCGGCGGCCCGGACTCTGGCTCCGGCAAGCCGGACATGGGCGGCGCGATCCAGCAGGTCTCTATCGAAGAGGAGATGCGGCGGTCCTATCTCGATTACGCGATGAGCGTCATTGTCAGCCGCGCCATCCCCGATGCGCGCGACGGTCTGAAGCCGGTGCACCGCCGCGTTCTGTGGTCGATGCATGAGGCGGGCTACACTCACAACAAGCCTTACCGCAAATCGGCGCGCGTCGTCGGCGACGTTATCGGTAAATATCACCCGCACGGCGATCAGTCGGTTTACGACGCGCTGGCGCGCATGGTGCAGGATTTCTCGCTGCGCCTGCCGCTGATCGACGGGCAGGGAAATTTCGGCTCGATCGACGGCGATCCGCCCGCCGCCATGCGGTACACCGAAGTGCGCATGGACAAGCCCGCCGAGGCGCTGCTGGCGGACATCGAAAAAGACACTGTTTCCTATCAGCCGAACTATGACGGTTCGGAACACGAACCGACGGTGCTTCCCGCACGCTTCCCGAACCTCCTCGTCAACGGCGCCGGCGGCATCGCCGTCGGCATGGCGACCAACATTCCGCCCCACAATCTCGGCGAGGTAGTCGATGCGACCGTCGCCATGATCGAAAACCCCGAAATTACCGATACCGAGCTTCTCGAGATCGTGCCGGGTCCGGATTTTCCAACCGGCGGCATGATTTTGGGGCGGGCCGGTTCCAAGGCCGCCTTGCTGCTCGGGCGCGGATCGGTGGTGATGCGCGGGCGCGCCACGATTGACGAAATCCGGAAAGACCGCAACGCCATCATCGTCAGCGAAATTCCCTTCCAGGTGAACAAATCGGTGATGATCGAGCGAATCGCCGATCTGGTGCGCGAAAAGAAACTCGAAGGCATCGCCGATATCCGCGATGAATCGAACCGCGAGGGCATTCGCGTCGTTATTGAACTGAAACGCGACGCTGCGCCCGATGTCGTGCTGAACCAGCTTTATCGGCATTCGCAGTTGCAGACGAGCTTTGGCGTCAACCTGCTCGCCTTGCGCGGCGGGCGGCCGCAGCAGATGACGTTGCGCGACGTGCTCGTCACTTTCATCGCTTTCCGCGAAGAAGTGGTGACGCGGCGCACCAAGTTCGAACTCAACAAGGCGCGCGACCGGGCCCATATCCTCGTCGGTCTTGCAATCGCCGTCGCCAATATCGATGAACTCGTCGCACTGATCCGCAAGGCGCCCGATCCGCAGACTGCGAAAGAACAGTTGATGGCGCGCGACTGGCCGGCGAAGGACCTTGCGCCGCTCGTGCTGCTCGTCGCCGATCCGCGTCATCTGATGAATGAAGGCGGGACGCTGAAGCTTTCGGATGACCAGGCCAAAGCGATCCTTGACCTCCGCCTGCAACGCCTTACCGCGCTCGGACGCGACGAGATCGGCGATGAACTGAAGGGCCTTGCCGACAGAATTGCCGACTATCTCGACATTCTGCGCAACCGCAGCCGCGTCCTTACCATCATCAAGGACGAACTCGCCGCGGTTCGCGCAGAATTCGCAACCCCGCGGCGGACCGAGATCATCGACGCCGAAGGCGAGGTCGAAGACGAAGACCTGATCGCACGCGAGGAAATGGTCGTCACCGTCACCCATGGCGGATATGTGAAGCGCACACCCCTGTCGACCTATCGAGCGCAAAAGCGCGGCGGCAGGGGCCGCGCCGGCATGAAGTTCAAGGAAGAAGATTTCGTCTCGCAGCTTTTCGTTGGCGTCACGCATACGCCGCTGCTGTTCTTTACCTCGACCGGCATGGCCTACAAGCTGAAGCTCTGGCGCCTGCCCGAAGGACCGCCGACTGCGCGTGGCAAGGCATTCGTCAATCTGCTGCCGCTGGCGCAGGGCGAGCGCGTCACCTCGATCCTGCCGCTGCCTGAAGACGAGGACGCCTGGGATCAGTTGCAGATTATGTTTGCAACGCGCTCCGGCACGGTTCGCCGCAACAAGCTTTCCGACTTCCAGCGCATCAATCGCAATGGCAAGATCGCGATGAAGCTGACTGAGGAATGGCGGAAAGGCGAGGACGCGATCGTCGGTGTTTCGATCTGCCGCCCTGACGATAATGTCCTGCTTACAACCGCCGATGGCATGTGCATCCGTTTCCCGGTCGATGACATCCGCGTCTTTGCCGGCCGCACCTCGACGGGCGTCAGGGGCATCCGCCTTGGCGATGACGATGAAGTGATCTCGATGGCGATTCTGCGCGGCGTTGACGCAACAAGCGAAGAAGCGCGGGCCTATCTGAAGCACGCCGCCGCCATGCGCCGCGCCGCTGGCGAAGACGGCGAGGAAGACGCTGACGAAGAAACAACGCCGCCAACCGCGCTGTCGCCGGCGCGTATCGCCGCGCTTGGCGCGGCGGAGCAGTTCGTGCTGACTGTCACCAACCGCGGCTTCGGCAAGCGGTCGTCATCTTATGAATACCGGACATCCGGACGCGGCGGCAAAGGCATCATCGCGATTGTCGTCAACGACCGGAACGGGCCCGTCTGCGCCTCGTTCCCGGTCGAGGACACCGACCAGATCATGCTGGTGACAGATGGCGGACAGCTGATCCGTACGCCAGTTGGCGGTATCAGGATTGCCGGGCGCAATACCCAGGGTGTCACAATCTTCCGCACCGGCGAGGATGAGAACGTCGTCTCCGTCGAGCGGATCGAAGACATCGGCGAAGGCGATGTTGACGATGACAGCGGCGAGGCGGGCGAGGAATAATCATGGCGAAACGCATCGGCCTTTATCCCGGCACCTTCGATCCGATTACGCTCGGCCATATCGATATCATCGAACGGGCCGTCAAAATGGTCGACGAGCTTGTCGTTGGTGTTGCCATCAACCGTGACAAAGGGCCGCTGTTCTCGCTGGAGGAACGCGTCAAAATGACGACGGCCGAATTGGCGATCATTTCGAAGAAGTCGGGCGTGCCGATCCGGGTGACGCCGTTTGAATCGCTGCTGATGCAGTTCGCGGAGCAATCAAACGCCAATTTCATTATCCGCGGCCTCAGGGCGGTTTCCGACTTCGAATATGAATTTCAGATGGTCGGCATGAACCAGAAGCTGAACGACGATATCGAGACGGTCTTCCTGATGGCGGATGTCCGCTACCAGTTCATCGCCTCGCGCCTCGTCAAGGAAATCGCCCGGCTTGGCGGCGCTATCGACGCTTTTGTGCCGCCAGCGGTCGCATCGGCGCTGAGGGCGAAGTTTGCAAAATCGTAATTCAACGCCGTCAGCGCGCCTTGCCCCGGAATTGGGGCTGGACAAGCGGCGCCATCGCTGGTTTGTCGAAAGACCGTCACAATTGGGGCCTAAGCGCAAGCAGCGCCCGGCCAAAAGGAGTGAACCGATGCGTAGCGTAGTTGTTCTGGCTGGCGCCCTTCTGGCGTTGTTGGCGGTCCCCGCGGCTGCTGAAAAGGACAAGCCGGTCATTCCGGTGCAGGCGATCCTCAATGCGCCGGCCGACGCCTGGCGGGCGGTTGACCCTCAAAACCTCCTGATTGTCGATTTGCCGGCCGGTCCTCTCTATATCGAGATGCGTCCGGACCTCGCGCCGAAGCATGTCGAGCAGATCAAGGCGCTGGTTCGCAAGGGCTTTTACAACGGTCTCACTTTTCACCGCGTCATCGAAGGCTTCGTCGCGCAAGGCGGCGATCCGAAAGGCGACGGCACCGGCGGTTCAGACCTGCCCAATATCCCGGCGGAGTTCGCGCACGACACCAAGGAGTTTTCGAACTTCACCGTCATCGGCCGCGACCGTCAGGCGGCGCGCGTCGGCCTTATCGATGGCGTTCTCGCGGCGGCCCAGCCGGAATCGCTGCGTTCGTTTCGCGAAGACCGAAAAGTGAATATCTGGGGCGCACACTGTCAGGGCGCCATGTCGATGGCGCGCGCGACCGATCCGAACAGCGCCAACAGCCAGTTTTTCCTGGTTATCGGCGACGCGCGTCAGAGCCTAGACGGTCGCTATACCGTCTGGGGCTGGATCGTCGATGGCATGAACAGCGCCCGACGCATCGAGCGGGGCGAGCCGCCCAAGCGCCCGACCCCGATTGTCCGCATGCGGATTGTATCGGACTTGCCGGCGAGCGAACAGCCGAAAATCGAAGTGATGAAATCGGACAGCCCGGCCTTTATGCAATATCTGAAGGAATCGGGCCTGGTTGACGAAACCGGCTTTGTAAAAGACCTCTGTGACATCAAGGCGCCACGCCGCATCAAGGGAAAAATCGAACTATGACCGACAAGATGATCCTGACGCTCGACACCGGTCCGGTGACGATTGAACTTTATCCGGACAAGGCGCCGACCCACGTTGCGCGGATCAAGGAACTTGCCGATTCAGGGTTCTATGACGGACTGAAACTCCACCGCGTCATCGACGGCTTCATGGCGCAGATGGGGTGTCCGAAAGGCAACGGCACCGGCGGATCGGGCAAGAAACTCCCTGCCGAATTCAATGATGTCAGCCACACCCGCGGCATCTGCTCAATGGCGCGTTCATCCGACCCGAATTCTGGCGACAGCCAGTTCTTCATCTGTTTTGATGACGCCTCTTTCCTCGACAACAAATATACTGTGTGGGGCAATGTCGTCGAAGGCATGGAAAACGTCGACAAGGCGGCCAAAGGCGAGCCGCCGAAAAACCCGTCAAAAATCGTGACGTTCAGGTCGGCGGCGTAGGACGCCAGCGCCGCAAGCGCGTCGATGATCCATGGTTCCGTTGCGTAGCGTCATTGTCTTTAACCGCTATTCAAAGGAACTGTCATGAACGATATAATCAGCAGGTTCACGTCTTTCGATAAGCTCATCGCCACCGGGCTGATCAAAATCCTTTACTGGATCGGGATCGTCGTCATCCTTCTTTTCGCTGTGCTTGGAGCTTTCAGCGGCTTTGGGCGCGGCTTCATGACCGGGCTCGGGTCGCTTGTTCTCGCGCCCGTCGTTGCTGTTATCGGGATCATCTTCTGGCGATTTCTTTGTGAGCTCTATATCGCGATTTTCGGCATGTATAACCGGCTCGGCGAAATCAGCGCCAAGCTCGATAAATGACGCCAAGTTAAAATGGCGCCGACCGTGCGATCAGCGCGTCCGTGTCCATCAGCGCGTCGGTAGCGCCATAGCCATAGCTGCGCATTTCGGGGTCGAGGCGCGCGTTGCAATAGGCGTCAAAGACGTGGTCGGGCGCGACGCCGAAGAGAGCTGCGCCCTGCAAGGCCAATCCCATGTCTTCAGCGAAGGCGCGCGCCGAAGTTTCATTGAGGGCGCCGGGCTCCAGCCATTCGGTGAGGCGCTTGGCGTGGCGGTCGTAATGGCCGTTTGACCCTTGCGCCTTCATGATGTCGGCGACGACGGCCTCAAGGCTTTGCTGTTCGCGGCTGATTGCCCGCAAGACATCGAGCGCGATGACATTGCCGCTGCCTTCCCAGATGGCGTTCAACGGCGAGGCTCTGAAATAGCGGGCCATGACGCCTTCTTCGATAAAGCCTGCGCCGCCATGGCATTCAAGCGCCTCATAGACAAAGCCCGGCTGGCGCTTGCAGATCCAGTATTTCGCGATCGGCGTTGCAAGGCGCAGGAACGCCGCTTCCTCCTCGTCATCGGCGGCATGATCAAAGCTGCGCGCGACGCGAAAGGCGAGGGCGGTCGCCGCCTCGCTGTCGATGGCAAGATCGGCAAGGACGCGGGCCATCGCTGGCTGGTCGATCAGTTTTTTCTGGAAAGCGCTTCGATGTTCGGTATGCCACAACGCTTGCGCCAGGCTGCTGCGCATGCCGCTCGCCGATCCGACAATACAATCGAGCCGCGTGTGCTGAACCATGTCAATAATGGTTTTGACGCCGCGCCCGGGCTCGCCGACCATCTCCGCATAGGCGCCGTGATACTCAATTTCCGATGACGCATTGGCGCGGTCGCCCAGCTTGTCTTTCAGGCGCATCACATACATCGAATTGCGCTCGCCATTCGGCTTCCAGCGCGGCACGAGAAAACACGACAGACCGTCATCGGCATAGGCAAGAGTCAAAAACGCGTCGCACATCGGCGCTGAACAGAACCATTTGTGCCCCGTAAGCGCCCAGTGATCGCCCATGCGGTCAGCGCGCGTGGTGTTGGCGCGCACGTCAGAGCCGCCCTGTTTTTCCGTCATCGCCATGCCGATGGTGACGCCTTTTTTCTCGGCGGCGGGGATAAAACGCGGATCGTATTTTGCGGCGGTCGCGCGCGGGACCCATTCATCGGCGACGCGCGGCTCGTGCATGAGCGCCGGGATCGCGGCGTAAGTCATCGACATCGGACAGCAAACGCCGCCTTCCGCCTGGCCCATCAAAAACAGCAGCGCGGAATGGAGAACATGGCCGGCCTGATCCACCGTCCACGCGCCCGCGGAGACGCCAGCGCCAAGACCCAGATCCATGAGCGAATGATAGGCCGGGTGAAACTCGATCTCATCGAGGCGATGACCATAACGGTCAAAGCCCTTGAGTTGCGGCGTATTCTTGTTCGCCTGTTGCGCCCATTCGAGAACTTCGGCCGAACCGCAGCGGCCGCCGAACTGGGAAAGACGCTCCTCATGGACGTCGCCGCCAGCCGCTTCAACCGCGCCGATCAGGGCGGCGTCATTGTCGAAAAGGTTGATGTTCTCAAAAGGCGGCGGTTGGTTGGTGACATCATGGGTCTGAAGGCTGGCGCGCGGACGGAAATGAGCCATCGACTGCTCCTTCGGGCAAAATCGGCCCAACAGGTTGAAATCCGTGGCTTTTTTGTCTCTGACACGGATGTGAGCGCGCATTCTATCCCGGTTTCGCCGGGGAACGTAGATTGATTGTCACAAGGGAGGCCCCAATGGCTGATGCAAACCTCGTCGATTTCGTCAAGGCGGCGCTCGAACGCGCGCAAAGTCGCGCCTCAATCAAAGATGCGCTGAAGGCCGCTGGATGGCCAGCCGATCAGGTCGACAGCGCGCTCGGCGCCTTTGCGGACATCGCGTTTCCTGTGCCGGTGCCGCGCCCGCGAAATTACGGTTCGGCGCGCGAGGCGTTTTTGTACATCGTTTACTTCTCGCTGCTCGGCATGGTCGCTACGCAAACCGGCACGCTCGCCTTTGCGTGGATTGACCGGTTGTTCGAGGACACGCTTTCGAACAGTCCCTATTACGCCTCCTACGCGACAACGGGCTTGCGCTGGTCGGTTGCGTCGCTGCTGGTCGGCTATCCGATCTTTCTATTTCTCGGATGGCGCCTTGCAGCGAAAAAGCGGCAGGATGCCGAGCGCCGCCGCAGCCGCGTTCACGCCTGGCTCACTTATGTAACTTTGATCTTTGCAGCCGGTGCGCTGATCGGCGATCTCGTCGCTATCGTCTATCAGTTTTTGAATGGCGAATTGCAAACGCGGTTCATGGCGAAGGCGTTGGTGGTTGGCGCGATATCGGCGTCAATTCTCTGGAATTATTCGCGGGACGTTGAACGGCATTCCTCTCGTGTCGATTTTGCAGGAAGGGTGCTGGCGATCGTCACGACCCTTGTTGTCGGCGCGCTGGTCGCCTGGGCGTTCACCATTGTCAGAAGCCCGCAAACCGCGCGTCTGCAAGCAGCTGACGAGCAACGGATCAATGATCTGATCCAGATCACGCGCCTTGTCGATTGCCACTATAGCTATTCTGGCGCGCTGCCGGAAAATCTCGACGCGGTCGGCGTTTATCTGTCCGATCGCGCCCAGCGTCTGCCCGTCGCCGATGGATGTTCATACACAATGCCGGCTGAACCTGCCGGCGGCGCCTATGATTACCGCGTCATCGATGGCGACACCTACGAAGTTTGCGCCACTTTCGATTTCGGCTGGCCGGACGCTGACAATCAGACGCGCGACTGGCGGCCGGGGGGATATTTCTCCTATCCAACGGCGCTCGAGCGGCGCAATCTGCAGCGCCCCGCCGGGCCGGGACGGAGTTGTTTCGAGATTGACGCGGTGAATTTCGAAACCGCCGCGCCAGAACAAGCAGAAGAATGATAAATGTCGGCGATCTTCGAACTCGATCAAATTTCGAAGCTGCCGCTCTATGCGCAAGCCTTCATCGCCTCGCGCATGGCAAGGCGGGCGGTGTTGTTCCTGCCGGCTAGTTTCCCGGACGAAGACCGCGCCGCGATGATCGAGATCTGCGACACGCTCGATAATTTGTGCCGGGACGGCGGCGCCTCGATGAAGAATGTGCAGCCGCTCTATGATCGCGCCGACAGGTTTCGCGGCGGCGCGGCAGGCGAAGCGGCGGAGGCCGTCTACTGGGCCGTCGATGCGGCCGCTTCGGCGGAGGCGGCAAATGATTTTCCCGTCGATGCGACCTGTGTTCGCGATACGGAAAATGCGATGGCGGCGGCGTCCCGGTCTCACGGTCTGTCGCCCTTGCAGGTGCGCCTTTACGCCGCCGCCGACCTCGATTCGCTGCGGTTTTCGTGTGCTGAGGCGCCGGTCGGGTTTTATGATGCGCTTGGGTCTTACGTTATGGAGCTTATTGCGCCAGTCTATCCGCCGGATGAACGATAGTTGCGAGGGCGATCATGAAAAGACTTATTGGCGGTTTGCTGGCGATCTCTGTCGCGGCGTGTGCAACCGCGCCGGCGCCGAAATCGGATCACAGGCAAGCCGACATCATCTATCTCGGCGGCAATGTCTGGACCGGCGTCAAGGGCGCCGGACGGGCTGAAGCCGTCGCCATCAAGGGTGATCGCCTCATCTATGTCGGCGACGACGCCGGCGTTCACAAATTCCATGGGGACGCGACGGAGATCGTCGATCTTGGCGGCAAGTTTGTCGCGCCGGGGTTCATCGACAATCACACGCATTTCTTCGACGGGTCCTTCGCGCTCGCGAGCGTTCAATTGAATGACGCATCGAGCAAGGCCGTGTTTGCCCAGTGGATTGCCGACTATGCGAAGTCGCGGCCGAAAGGCGAATGGATAGTCGGCGGCAACTGGGACGAGGAAAAATGGGGCGGAGAGACGCCGGATCGCCAGTGGATCGACGCCTTGACGCCGGACAATCCGGTTTACGTCATGCGCTACGACGGCCACCAGGCGCTGGCGAATTCGCTGGCGCTGCGCCTTGCAGGTCTCGACGAAACGACGCCGACACCCGTAGGCGGCGAAATCGGTCATGATAAGACCGGGCGCCCGACCGGCATCGTCAAGGACAAGGCGATGGAAATTGTCGAGGCGGTAATTCCGCCGCCCTCGGACGCACAGCGCGCCGAAGCGTTTCAGCGCGGGCAATCCGAAGCCTTCGCCCATGGCGTGACGCAGGTGCATGACATGCCGCTGCCCGCAGGCGGCCTTGATAATCTCAAAGCCTTTAAGCGGCTTCATGATGCGGGCGCGATGAAGCTCCGCGTCTATGCCTTTGCGCCGATCGCCAGCTGGAAAGAGGCGGCGGAATTCGTCGCAGAAAACGGGCGCGGCGACGACACGCTGCGTTGGGGCGCCGTCAAAGGCTATGTCGACGGCTCGCTCGGATCGCGCACCGCGTGGCGCTATGAGAAATACGTCGACGCCGACACCACAGGCCTCACCATGCAGCCGCCGGAACAACTCGCCGCAATGGCGCGGTCCGCGGACGCTGCCGGCCTTCACGTCACCATTCATGCAATTGGCGAAAGAGCGAACGATTTCGTGCTTGATACGTTCAAGGAAATCGGCGGCAAGAAGCTGCACGCAAAACGGTTTCGCGTCGAACATGCGCAGCATCTTTTGCCTGAAGCGATTGCGAAATTCGGCGAAGGCGACATCATCGCTTCGATGCAGCCCTATCACGCCGCCGATGACGGCCGCTGGGCGATCAAGCGCATCGGCCCGGAACGCATCAAGACGACTTACGCTTTCCGGTCATTGCTCGACGCCGGCGCCATCCTGACCTTCGGGTCGGACTGGCCGGTCGCGCCGCTTGACCCCTTGAAAGGCATCGACGCCGCCATGTTCCGTCGCACGACTGACGGGCTCAATCCGAATGGCTGGGTGCCAGAGCAAAAAGTCACCGGTGAAGAAGCGCTCACCGCCTACACCGTGACCAACGCTTATGCTGGCTTTCAGGAAGACAAGCTTGGCACATTGGAAGCGGGCAAGCTCGCCGACATCGTCGTTCTCTCTGGCGATCCGACAACCGCCGATGAAACAACCATCCGCGACATTGCAGTCGTGCGCACAATTGTCGGCGGCGATACGGTTTATGCAAAGGGCGACTAAAAGCGGTTTGCCGAAGGCTGATTGCCTTCACCGCGGCGGCGGACGCTTGTCCAGAAACGCGTCGATGCCGGCGCAGGTGTCTTCTTCCATCATGTTGCGCGCCATGACGTCGCAGGCATAGGCGTAGGCGTCAGCAAGTGGCATCTGCCGCTGTTTCGCAAACATTTCCTTGCCGTAACGGATCGCCGCAGGGTTCTTTGCGAGGATCTGTGCGGCCTTGTCTGCGACCGCTGCGTTGAGGGTTTCGTCCGCTACAACTTCATTGACGAGGCCCCAGTCCAACGCCGTCGCGGCATCAATGAAGCGCCCCGTGACAAGCATGTCGAAAGCGCGCTTCGGCGAGATGTTGCGCGAAAGCGCGACCGAGGGCGTTGAGCAGAAGAGCCCGAGATTCACGCCGGAAACCGCAAACCGCGCTGACGTCGCGGCAATCGCAAGATCGCAGGCCGCGACAAGCTGACAGCCGGCCGCCGTCGCGACGCCGTGGACCTGAGCAATTACCGGCGCCGGCAAGGTCGTGATCGCCGTCATGACCTCGGCGCAGCGGCCGAACAACGAGCGATAGTAGTCGAGCGTCGGCGTTGCGCGCATTTCCTTAAGGTCGTGACCCGCACAGAAAGCCTTGCCCGAACCAGCGATAACAACGCAGCGCACGGACTTGTCCTGCGCAATTTCGTCGAGTGACGACTTGAGCGCCGCCAGCAGCGATTCCGACAAGGCATTGAACTGTTGAGGACGATTGAGCGTCAGCGTGACAAGGCCGGCATTCTCGGTGCGCATAAGCGCCGCCTCAGTATTATCGCTGTCAGCCATACCGCGCTCCCTTGGTTCGCCGGGTTGGGACTATAGCCTAACCTCTGCCGCGCGTCACGGACGCGCTGCGCCTTCGCCGAGATCGACGCCGACAAATCCCGCCAGTTCCTCAATCGCCGGCATGACGTCGCCGAACGGAACCTTGATCGTCTTCATCCCCATCGCTTGCGCCGGTTTCAGATTGACGCCGAGATCGTCGAGGAAGATGCAGGCCGTGGCGGGGAGGGCGAGCGCCTCCAGCATCATTTCGTAAATGCGCGGTTCGGGTTTTCTGACGCCCGCTTTTGACGATTCGATGATGTGATCGAAGTCCTTGAATATCGCGGCGAGTGCGGCGCTGCGTTCGGCCTTTCTTGGTGATCCGTCGGATTCCATCGAGGGAAAATTGTTGGTGATGCAGCCAGTGCCGAGCCCTGCGCGTTTGACCGCCTGCAGCGCGGCAATCATTTCGGGCTTCAGCGTAACGTCTAGAAGCGCCGCCAGTTCCCGTCCCCTGATTTCAAAACCGGCGGCGCGGGTTTCGTCGGCAAACAGGGCGTCAAAAGCGTCAACATCGATCTCGGCGCGTTCAAAGCGCGCAAAGGCGCCGTCGTGCAGGCGCGATTTGATGACGCCGCCGATAAATCGTTCGGGCAGGCCGCGCTGTCTTTCATAGACGGCGAAATTTTCAACCGGCGATGTCGTGAAGACGCCGCCGAAATCGAAAATGACCGCCTTGTAGGGACTGCTCACGCGCCGCGCGGTTTCATGCCGAACCGCTTGGCGACAATTCCGTCGACCATGCGTTTCGGCAGCAAGTTCGGCAGCGTCCACATAGCGAATTTGTTGCGCAGGATCGGGTACCGTGTTTTTGGTTTTGCCGCTGTCAAAGCGCCCAGGACAACCTTGCCGACGTCTTCGGCGTCAAGGCCCGTGGCGCCGAACGACTTCATCGTATCCCGCATGCCGACAAGAAAGTCGTAATATTCGGTATTCTTGTAGCGATCGACGTCAAGGTCGTCCGCCTTGGCCCATATCGGTGTCTTGATAGCGCCGGGACCGATAATGACGACTTCTATACCGTGAATCATCACCTCGCGGCGCAGGCTCTCCGACATCGCCTCCAGCGCGTGTTTCGACATCGCATAGGGCGCCATGAAGGGAGAGGCCATTTTTCCGGCGACGGAACTCATGTTGACGACGCGCCCCGGCGTTCCCTGTCGGGAATGGTCGGCGCCAAGCATCGGCAGGAACGCCTGCGTTACCCGGATAGGGCCGTAGACATTGATGTCCATCTGGCGCTTCAAATCGTCGAGGTCGAGATAGCCGACGGGACCGGCGACGGCGACGCCGGCATTGTTGACGAGAGTGTCAAGCGTTCGCCCGCCCAGCGCAGCGTCGACTTTCGCCGCCGCGCGCCGGATCGCAGCGTCATCCGTCACATCGAACAACAGCGGCATAAAATTGGCGCCGAGCGCGGCGGAGGCGTCGGCTGCGTCCTTTTCTTTCCGTACACTGCCGAACACGCGCCATCCGGCGTCGATCAGCGACGTTGCAATGGCGCGGCCGATGCCAGTCGAAACGCCCGTTACGACGGCGGTTTTCTGTGGCGCTGTCATTTGACTTCCTTCCAGTGTGCGATCCAGGGGAGCGCTTCGTCTTTTTGATAATCGCTGCTTGGCGTGTAGATGGCGGGATCAGCGAAGACGCCGATCAGAAAGTGGACCTCGCCCGGCCATCTGTCGCTCTCAAACGAAAGCGGGGTGCCGCAGGCGCTGCAATGCTTGCGCCTGACGCCCGGCGAACTTGCGTAGACGGCGGGCGGGTCGCCCTGCCATCGAACCTGTTCCGCCGTGAACCCGGCCCAGGTTGAAAAGGCGGCGCCGGTGGTGCGCCGGCAGCTGTCGCAATGGCATCGCGTGACAAACTTCGGATCGCCCGAAACGCTGAAGCGGACGCGCCGGCAATGACAGGATCCAGCCTGTTGCGTCACATGCCCGGTCGCATCTTCCCTCACAGGCCCATCGCCTTCGCCTGTTCGGCGCTCTTTTTCATCGTCGCCTGATGCGCCGGGCGCGCCGTGACGCGGGTCACATAGTCCTTGATGCGGTCTTCCTTCGGGATGGCGCCGAACATCGTTGCGAAGTTCAAGGTCGAGCCCATGACCACATCGGCGGCGGAGAACTTGTCGCCAAGGATCCACGGCCCGGCGGCAAGCGCTTGCGCAATCGACGCCATCACGCGTTCATAGTCGCCATGACCCGCCGCCGTTGCGTTCTCGCGCGCTACTTTTCCGAGCCTGTCGAGCATCATCGGTTCGATGCAGGACGGCGCGAAAAACATCCAGCGATAATATACGCCGCGCAAAGGGTCGCTGATGGCGGGGGCGAGCCCGGCGGCGGGAAATGCGTCAGCGAGATAAGCGCAAATCGCCGCGGCTTCCGTCACCGTGACGCCATTGTGCTGAAGCGCCGGCAGTTTTCCCATCGGATTGATTTTCAGATAATCCGGGCTACGCCCTTCGCCTTTTTTCAGATTGATCAGCTTCAGCTCGCAGACGCCGCCAAGCTCTTCATTCATCCACGCGGTTGTTCCGCCGCGTGTCTGTGGCATGTGATAGAGGATCGGTTTCCCGGTCATGGCGGACCTATTTGCTGACGCTGCCGCGTGTCGCTTCGTAAAGGCTGATCGCGGCGGCGTTTGAAACGTTGAGGCTTTCCATCGATGGGTCAATCGGAATTCTATAAAGCCCGTTGCAGGTTGCGCCAACCAGCTGGCGAAGGCCGGCGCCTTCCGCGCCAAAGACGAGCGCGATCGGCCGGTCCTTTGGAAGCGCGGCAATCGGCTCGCCGGCGTCGCCGGCAAGACCGGCGCAATAATAGCCAAGATCGCCCAACGCCTCGAGCGCGCGGGAGATGTTGACGACCTTGACGCAAGGAAGCGTTTCGACCGCGCCGGCGGCGGCCTTTGCAAGCGCGCCGGACAGCGGCGGCGTTCTTCTTTCCTGAACGATTGCCGCGCGTGCGCCAAAAGCGGCGGCGGTTCGGAAAATCGCGCCGATATTTTGCGGGTCGGTGATCTGGTCAAGGACAACGACGGGCCGAAGACCGCCGCCGCCGGATTCGGGATCGCAAACGTCTTTCAGGCGGGCCCGATCAAGATCGTGCGCCTCGACTGCAAGTCCCTGATGCACGGCGCCGGCCGGCAGCAGGCGGTCAATGGCGTCGGGACGTGCGTCTTCAATCAGTAACAGCCGGTCTTGCGGAAGCCCCAATCCGCCGAGCCAGTCGGCGGCGTTCTTGGTCGCAAAGCCGCGTTTGATTCGCCGCGCCGGATTGGCAAGAGCGGCCGCGACCGCGTGGCGTCCATATAGCCACAGGATCGACGGATCTTCCTTCGGGCGGGCGTGGCCGTACGCGCCCTGATGATCCGGGCGGCGATCGGAATGCCGATTCTGGCTGCGGCGCGGCTTTCCCCTGGACATGTCGGATGGCTTCATCGCGCCCCTATAGCGGGAAACCGGCCGCAGCGGAACAAAGGGTTACAGGTCCATCTTCTGCGGTTGCACGCCCCCGCCGCCTTGGCTATAGACGCGCGTTCTCCCGCGCCGGCAAAACCCGGCGCGCGCTTTCGGCCAGCGCCTTCCGGCGTCGTCTCAAAGACCCTGTGGAGGGGTGGGAGAGTGGCTAAATCCAGCAGACTGTAAATCTGCCCGCTTCGGCGTACGGTGGTTCGAATCCACCCCCCTCCACCATTCATTGCCTCGGAACTTTGGGTCCAACGAGCCGCCCGGCCGTAGCCCCGCAAACAGCGGGGTTGAGCGGCAAGCGGAGACGTCTCCGCGTCTCTCTGTTGCGTTGATTGCGTGGTTCCCGGCTAATGTCTCTGTTTGGCCTGTCCCCGGTTTTGTGGACGGTCGGTTAAGCTAACGCCATCTTTGTCCTCGAAGGCAATCGGGCTGAGATAGCCGATCGTCGAGTGACGGCGCTTCGGATTGTAGAAGCGTTCGATGTAATCGAACACATCCGCCTTTGCGTCATCGCGCGTTCGATAGGTTCTGCGGGATACGCGCTCGGTCTTCAGCGAGGAGAAGAAGCTCTCCATCGCAGCGTTGTCCTGTCCGTCGTCGAATAACTTGGGACGCTTGAGCGCGTTGGCTAACGGAGGCTCTGGCTCATCCTTTGTTTCATTTTAAGCAGCGGCTTTGGCGTGCTGCAAGCGCCTTCTTTCGAATGTCCTCCTTTTGATTTTTTCT
>JBGSVH010000268.1:0-2441 GCA_041753055.1 Parvularculaceae bacterium | reverse complement strand
CCGCAGGGGCAAGGGTCGTTGCGCCCGACTTTCGGCGTGGCGGGCGCCGGCGCGACGTCCGTATCTGTGTCGCGCATCTGCGACAGCGCCCCGAGATTGGACTCTAACCGGCTGAGGTGCGCGTCGCGGTCTTGCGCCGACGAGACATCGGCGAGGCTCAGAATGTCGTAGAGCGCCTGGTCGCCGTCATCGATGAGCGCGAGATGAAATTCCCAGACCATGCGCCGCAGCGCATAACCGGCGGCGAAGCCCCGCGCCCAGGTCGACGCGACCGGCGCTTCGAGATTGGCGTCGAGCGCAATGTAGAAGCCGCGGCCCGCCGACAGGTCTTCGACCACCGAATTCCAGTGGCGCATCAGGAGGTCCATCACCGCGCGCGCCTCACGGTCGGAATTGAACACCGGTCCCTCGCCCCAGATGACGGGGAGAAACTCCGACGGCGGAACAAGATCGGGCGAGATCGCGAGGGCGTGATAGAACCCGTCGAGCTCTTCAAACCCCATTGTCGCTTCTGGCTTCGGCGTTCCTTTCAAAAACCCGTTTAGCCATTCGCGTTCGCGCCAGGAAAGCGGCTTCACCTTCGTTGTGCGCTTGTCGTAGCGTTCGATATTTTCGAGCCATTTCAGCGCTTCGATCGCGCTCGCCGGCGGCGCGGCGCCAATGTCATGAAACCGCGCAAGATCGCCGGGATCCGCCGCTGCGACTTTCAATCGCTCCAGCGCATCGACGAGGTCGATCTCACGATCGAAGCGGAAGGCGTCGCGCGCGCGAACCGCGCGCAGCAACGCCTCGCGCTCGGCGAGCCCGCCAAGGACGATGCCGCTCTCGACGCTGAACGTATAACGATCATCGTCTTCGTCGGGCGCGATCGACGCCAGCCGGTCGATGAGCGCAAGATAAGCGGCGCGTTCGAGCCGGCCCGTGGCGCAAGTGTAGGTGAGCGCATTGACGAGCCCCTCGCGGACGAGATCGGAGAGGTCCGGGCGCTGCGCCATGTCCATGAGGGTATCAACATCATCGCCGCAGAAGCCCAGGGTCAGAGGCGCGACCGCCATGCCGAGCCCGTCGCCGAACAGGGAGTCGAGCGCAGGTTCGCTGGCGCAAAGCATGCGATACCAATGCGGCGCAAAGCCCGTTCGGCGTTCAGCGGCGAGGACATGAAGGCCGTAAAGAAGGATGTTCGCCTCCGCGGGGCTGAGCCAGGCGCCGGCGACGAATTTCTCGGCAAGCGGGAGCAGCCTTGCCTCGAGCTTTTCGGCATGGGCGGCGACGGCCTCGAGCGTGCGTCGCGGGATCCGCCGCGCGTCGCCGAGATCCCTGACGAGATCCTCGAAGGTCTCGGCGGCCTTATGCGTCTGTTTCGTCATGGCTTCCCGCCCTTTCGCGCGCGCGTCCCGCTTCAGTCTTTCAGCGGCGTCAGATCGATGGTGAGACCCGCGCCCTCGTCAGCGGGCGCGAGGAATTGCGGCGACACGCGCCAGGTCCGGTCGCCGACGAGGACGGTGGCGGTCTTGATGTTCCGCTTGACGAGAACGCCGGTCTTGACGCCGGCGGCGCCGGCGTCGAAGCGCACGGTCTGGCCGACCCTCAATCCTGAGAGCGCGGCCTGTGACGTGACCGTGTCGATCAGCCGGAGCCGGTCGACGATCCGGTTGTGAAGATCGACGAGTTCGTCGCGGGTAAACCGGCTGAGGTCGATATCGGTCACGCGGTGCGAGGCTCCGAATGTCTGTTGGAGGCGCACCCAATCAAGATCGAATCGATGCGCCGGGAGCGCCGAGTTTAAGGCCAGCGCGGCGCCGCGGGAATAGGCGGCGCCGCCATCGCCCTTTCGGCTTATCGACGGTGATCCATAAGCGGTATGCCGAGGCGCTTGGCCTTGTCCGCGAGATTGTCGGTGACGCCGGAGCCGGGGAAGAGGACGAGGCCAATGGGAAGCGCCTTGAGGAGATCGTCATTGCGCCGGAAGGGCGCGGCCTTGGCGTGACGCGTCCAGTCTGTAAATCGGCTCCGAAGTTTGACCCCTTTCAAATTGGCCATAACCGATTGGCCTGATTGAAACTTTACCAGAACGCCTGGGGTCGCGATCGGCGCCGATCGTGACCGCAACATTTTTCAAAATTGCTTTGTCGAATCCGGTGCTTGGTTCAAATTGCCGGAGGGACAAACTTCGGAGCCGATTCACATCCATACCCGCAATTACCCGATACCCTTCCCCTCGAAGCCCTTGAAAAGCGGACTTTTATGCGGACATTAGTGCGGACTGGAATGCGCTCGCATTTCATATAACTTCATGATAGTATTGCATTTATGAGTGATAAGAACCCGGACATAAAAGCGGACATTTCAGCGGCGGAAGATCGCGGAGAGTCCGTCACCATGATGGAGCCGCTGCTGGTGCGCGAAAGCGGCCGCCTGCGCGAGGCTTTGGCCGACCTCGC
>JBGSVH010000267.1:0-1733 GCA_041753055.1 Parvularculaceae bacterium | reverse complement strand
CCGCCGCGCAGCTTCGCGTCAGCCGCCTCGCGCGCCAGTGCCCGTCGTCGTTCCGGCTGACCTGCGGCGGCGCTCCCCTTTATTTCTTCGCATGCTCGCTCTCGGCCTTCATCATGCTGCCGCAACTGTCGATCCCGTCGGCGATGCTGGTCGGCGGCGCCTTGATGCTGAACGGCGCAGCGTTCGATCGCCGGGCGGTCATCAACACGCCAGCGCCCGCCGCAATCAAGGCCGCAGTCAGGAACGAAAGCGCGGCGATCATTTCACTCGGCATTCCCGTCGCCGTATTGCTGGCGGCGAACGCAACCGTTTCGACGCCGGATGAACCAGCGCTTGGCCCGCTGATGGCGGCGAGTTTTGCCGTGCTGAAGGGCTTTGCCTATGGCGGCGTCGCCGGACTTGCGGCGAGTTTTGCGGGCGCCTTGTACCGCCGCCGCATGATGCAGCAGCGCGCGCTCGACGGCCAGTTCGCAATCCTTGCCGGCGTCATCATGTTTGTGTTCGGGCCTTCGCTTGGATGCGATCCGATCGTTGCCGCGACCTCGGTCGGGCTGCTCTGGGGCGAGCAGACTTCGGCGGCGTCGACGACCAGGCTGAGGATCCGCCGTTATGTCGACCGCGCGGTGACGCCGCTTGCCTATTTCGGATTCGGCGCGGTTCTTTTGCCGCGTCTTTTACAGGCGGACATGCTGGCGATCGTCTTTGCGCTCGCCGCCGTCACCGTGATGCGCGCGGGTCCGCGCCTTGCGATCCTGCAAACGCCGATGCTTCCGAAAGAAAGCCAGATGTTCCTCGCCTGGTTCGGAGGCGCACCGGGCGCGGCCTCGGCCCTCTTTGTGATGACCCTGATCGGCAATCCGGCCCTGATCGATGCCGACGCCGTCCTTACCGTGACCTCGCTCGCCGTCCTCTTCGGCGTTGCGGCGGCGCGCCTCACGTCAAGGCCGCTCGCCCGCCTTTATGTCCGGCAATCGGCGCTCGCCAAACGCCGGCGGCTCTGGGCGAGCTAGGCGGGCGTTTTGCGGACCTAAAAGCCAATGCACAACCCGGAATTGGCCTTCCTGGCGTTTTGGGCTATTGCCATCGCTTGAGACGCCGGGCGAGATCATGACGAATTCAGCCGAAATTACAGACGCTTCCCGAAAGGGAGCCAATTCAGACCGTCATGGCGGACGATCGAAAGTGCGTTTTCAGGGGATCGTCGAGTCCGGCGAGGACGCCGCAGACCCTGCGGAATTCCGCAATTTCGAGTCCTGGGCGGCGTCTCAGCTGCATGGTAACGGCCGTCAGGCGGCGCGCCTTGGGCGCGAGCTCTTTATCGCCGCGCGGTTTCTTTCCGTTTTCATTTTCTTTCTCGTCGTCGTCGGGTGGCCGCTTGCGACCACCATCGGTTACTGGACCGAAGTCGGATCGCTCAAAGGCTATCGCATCGATATGGCCTATACCGCCTGGGCGGTCGCGCTTGGCTTCATCGTCGCGCCGTCCTTGTGGCTGCTCGGCTATCTCTCGCTTCACATCATGAACATTATCGGCCGCTCCGAAGCGGTCGCGCTTTCGGCGCAGCAACTGCTCCGCCCCGATCAGGTTGCGGTTGACAACGTGCAGTCGGTCGGCGCGGTCGTGCGCGGCCAGATGGCGGAACTGAACGCGGGCATCGACGACGCGCTGATCCGCCTTGCCTCCGCCGAAGCGATGATCCGCCAGCATGTCGGGGCGATCGAACAGGCGGGCGC
>JBGSVH010000266.1:0-23523 GCA_041753055.1 Parvularculaceae bacterium | reverse complement strand
CCATCCTTTTGGGAGAAAACCGACCACGGCCTCAGCGTCGGCGCCAAGGCGCGGCGCGCCGCCGCGCTGCGCGCGCTGGGACTCGAATAGCGAACCGCATCACGCTACATAGCGGCCCATGTCCCTCTCCGGCATCCCCTTTCGCAAGATGAACGGTCTCGGCAATGATTTTGTCGTCGTCGACCTCAGGCGCGAGAAAGCGCGAATGACCGAAGACGCGGCGCGCATCATCGCCGACCGCAAGACCGGCATCGGGTGCGATCAGGTCATTACCATCGAAGACCGGGACGGGCCTTTCATGGGGATCTGGAACGCCGACGGATCTGAGGTCGGCGCGTGCGGCAATGCGGCCCGCTGCGTCGGGGCGATCCTGATGGACGAATCCGGGGATTCGGGCGTCGCCTTTGAAACGATGTCGGGTGAGATTTCCGCCGAACGCGTTTCCGATCGACGAATTTCAGTCGATATGGGACTGCCGAAATTCCACTGGAAGCAGATACCGCTGGCGGAGGAATGTCAGGACACGCGGTTCGTCGATATCAAACTTGGCCCGATCGACAAACCGGTTCTTTGGGGCCCGTCCGCCGTCAATTTGGGCAATCCGCATTGCATCTTTTTTGTCGAAGACGCCGAGGCGCAAGCGCTGGAGCGATTTGGCCCGATGATCGAAAACCACCCGCTGTTTCCGGAGCGAGCCAATGTCTCGGTCGCGGAAGTGCGCGGCAAACATTACATTCGCCTTCGCGTCTGGGAACGCGGCGCCGGCATCACCAAAGCTTGCGGCACCGCCGCCTGCGCCGCCCTAGTCGCCGCCAATCGGCGGCGCCTGACGGACCGCAAGGCGACGGTCGAACTCGACGGCGGCATCCTGGCAATTGAGTGGCGCGAGGACGATCATGTCATCATGACCGGCCCTTATGAACTGGAATTTGAAGGTCTGTTGCCGGCTGGCCTTTGATCAGCCGAAGGCGTCGTAGAAATGCGATATGCCGACAGCTATTTCCTTGATACGACGATCGAGCGCGCGAAGCGGGGCGGAAATCTGTCGCCGGATCTGTGGATACCCGCCCGGCGCATCATCGCTGTCCGCAAGTTCAAAGAGACCTGAAAACTCCGCGGGCGGCGTCTCCGATTCCGGAAAAATTTCCTCGATTGTGGCGGCAACTTCAGCAAAACGAAGGTCGAGCGCCTCGTCGATCAGCGTGTCTCGTGTAATTTCGTGGCGCGGTGAAAACGGCGGTGTCGAGGCGACGAGAACAAGTCCGTCCGCGATCAGCGCCATCCTCACTGCATGCAAAATGTATAGATTTTCACTGAATGACTCGTCGGCGCACTCGCTCTCGCCGATCGCTCGGCAGGCCGCGTCGAAATTTTGCCGGTCAACGGACAAAAGGTTTGCGAGCCGGTCAAGCGCGATATCGAGACCGTGCTCGGCCAGGCGCTCGGCGACGAGTAACGGCGGCTGACGATCCGCATGTTGGCGCGCGCGCGAGGCTCGGACCGTCCAGAAACCGGGATCATAAAGGCTGGCGTAGGTTCGAAGGATCGAAAGGCTGGTGAGCTTTCGCGCCGCCGCCGCCATGACAAACGCACTGCGCATGCGCGCTGATCCCTGAATGAGCTTCGAAAACCGTTCCGGCTCGCGCGCCGCCGCAACGCCAATGCCACCGAAAACATTTGCCGGGGCCGCCAATTGCTGAAGTATGGCGTTGTGCGGAATGGCGCGAAGGGAGCGCGCGCCGTCTCCCTTGGAGGCGCCGCTTTGCCGGCGCGTCTTGCGCGATCCGGTCGTCGGCAAAAGGTTTGGTGCAAATGACGACAGCGCCGCCTGATAGTTGGGATCGGCAAAAAGCGCTTCCTGCCAGCCCTTGATGGCGCGGTAGACATCCCAGGAAAAATTGATGTCGCCGTAATAGCGATCATCGATCGCCTTTTTAGAGGGCCGTTCAGACCATTGAAATACGGCGCGCATCGTCGCCTCGGCGAGCGCTGGCGTCTGAAAGTGCAAAAACCCGTCGCCCCCCTGAAAACTGCATTCCGCATTAAGCGCAATGCCGTCGCGTTCAAAACGCGCCCTAGTCCAGGGAGTCATCAAATGATCAAGGCGCGCATTGAAATCGCCGGGATGATTGCCGCGGCCCATCGATTCGCCATGGGTATTGAAAATCACCACTTCAATATCGCGAATGCCTTTCGCAGCAAGCGCGCGCGAGACGAGGATATGAAGGCGCTCAATCCCGAGGTCGGCGGCGATCTGGCCCATGAACCGTCCGCTATCGGAAAACCCACACTGGATAGCGAGGCGACCGCGGAGCTTCAGATAATCGATGAATTCTTGCTCTTCGAGAAGGCGTTCAATAAACTGGCCGCCCCGTTCAATTGCATCAGGGGTTTCAAACAGCGGGGAAATATCGAGCCGGTGATCGACGCCATAGAGCCGCGCAAGGTAAATGGCGCCCATTATGGTCGCCGGCGCCTCGACTTCCGCGATGAGGAAGCGAATAGGCGTCTCGGCGTCAACATGCTTGAGAAACTGAGCGCAGAGCATCAATTGACGGCGCGCCGTCATCTGTTCTTGATAAATGCTGCCGAAATTGATCGCCTTCTGCCGCGCCTCTGCGGTTTTTGCCGCAGCGGCGTCCAACGCGGTGCGATCGAGAAACTCGCGCCCAGGTGTCAGCCCGAGGTCCGCCCGAAGCGCGGATCGGATCTGGGCGGCGTTGACGCGAAGATGAATGCGCCCGACACCAAGGCCAAGCGCGTCCATTTCACTACGAAGGATGCAGAGCCGCCGTTGAGTTTCCAGATCGGCGCCAGCAATCAACGGTTCGAGCCGCCGCTTGATTTCCTCCAGCAACACCAGCCGGCCCGGACGTTCCTCGGTCAACCGGTTTGCAGCAGCGACAATGGTCGTCGGATCATCGAGATCACCGGCAAAAAGCTGCGCCTGCTCGGCGGCTTCGGCGCCCGCGTCGATGAGTTCGTCAACCAGCCGCCCTGCACCGTCAACTGTCTCTAGTACTTGCGCATATCTGAATAGCTGCAGGGCCTTTTCTTCAAGGCGAATGCGAAAAGTTTGGCCCCAGTGAATGTCGGTGCGTCCATCAAGGTCATAACCGACCCATGTCGCAACACTGAGCAAGCCTGGCCGCACCTTTGTCCACTCAGTCGGAAATCGCGTCCGTAGCCAATCGAAACAGGCGCCATAAAGATCCCGCAATGCCGTCTGCGCCCGCGCAAGCGCCGCCTGAACATCTTCATGTTCGTCGAGCAAGGTTATCGACGGGTCCGGCGCATGAGGGGTGTCAGCAAGTCCCTGCGCTTCCCCGCCGGATGCAAGATCGCCAATCATCTCGCGCAATTTTCGGGAGAGAGCGAAGGTCGGATGGGCCGTAAAGACGATCCCTGCCCGCACGCCGGAAAGATGGTGAGCAATGTCTGCAAAGGACGCTTCCGCGAACGGCGCCAACGCCTCGTCAACCGCGCCTGCCCAGTCTCCCGGTTTTGCCTTGCGTCGTAGCCGCTCAGCGCGGGCGACAATTGCTTCATCGCTGACCAGCTTCGCAAGGCCCGACATGGCGTCGTGATCAATCTCGCCGCGAACGAGGCGATCCCACAAATCGATAGCCAGCATTCTGACACCGCTCGCGAGCGGATCCCGCAGCGCGCCCTGTTGATGCGTCGCCAAGCGATCAAGGCACCATGTTCGCAACGCCTCGGAGTGCAGCCCGCTTTTCCTGATCATTCACGCATCTCCGTTCGCGCTGTCCTCGTCGCATCACAGGAGCGCGCGATCAAGCGCGATCTTCCACTCCTTGCGCAAGGTTCTGCGTTCAGCATCCGTCATCACCGGGTTAAACACGGATTGTGTCTTGCGAAGACGCGCTATCCCCTCAAGCGAATCATAAACGCCTGCCCTGACACCCGCCAGGAACGCCGCACCAAGCGCGGTTGTTTCCATGATTGCCGGACGATCGACCGGCGCATTTTGAATATCTGCGAGAAATTGCATCAGCCAGTCATTGGCGACCATGCCGCCGTCAACCTTGAGCGTCTGGCAATGGGCGCCATCCGCCGCCATCGCATCAATTAGGTCGGCCGTTTGATAGGCGACGCATTCGAGCGCCGCCCGCGCAAATTCTGCACGGCCCGACCCGCGCGTCAGGCCGACGATGACGCCGCGCGCATCGGCGGCCCAATGGGGCGCGCCAAGACCGGCAAAGGCGGGAACAAGGTAAACACCATTGTTCGATGACAACGACCGCGCAAGCGCTTCGGTTTCCGCCGAACTCTTGATAATCCCCAGCCCATCACGCAGCCATTGCACTGCCGCACCGGCAATGAAAATCGACCCCTCAAGGGCGTAGTGTATCTGTCCATCGCTTCGCCGCGCGATTGTTGTCAAAAGGCGGTTCCTGGACAGCACGAAATCTTTGGTCGGAGCCAGCACGAAGCAGCCGGTGCCATAAGTGCTTTTGATATCGCCGGGATCAAAGCACGCCTGACCGACAGCGGCGGATTGCTGATCGCCGATCATCGAAAATATCGGAATGGACCTGCCAAACAGCGCCGGATTACTCGCGCCGAAGTCGCTGATGTTATCGCGTACCTCGGGTAGTCCCGCCAATGGCGTGCGGAAAATGCCGGCGAGATCGTCATCCCACGTGTTCTCGACAATGTTAAAAAGGCTGGTGCGGCTGGCGTTGGTGGCGTCGGTCAGGTGTGCGCCGCCGGTCAGGCGCGCCAGAAGGAAGCTGTCGATGGTGCCGAAAGCAAGCTCGCCTCTTTCCGCACGCGACCGGGCGCCGGATACGTGATCGAGAATCCAGGATATTTTTGTTGCTGAAAAATAGGGGTCAAGCAGCAATCCGGTCTTTTGCCGAACCACCGCCTCGCGCCCCTTTTCCTTCAGGTCGGCGCAGACGCCTGCGGTGCGACGGTCTTGCCACACAATCGCATTGTAAATTGGATTCAGCGTCGTTCGATCCCAGACGACAACCGTCTCGCGCTGATTGGTGATTCCGATCGCGACAATCTCTCCGCCTTTTGCCTCAGCGCCGGCAATCGCTTCGCGCGCGGTTTTGACGGTCGTATTCCAGATTTCCTCGGGATCGTGCTCCACCCAGCCGGGCTGCGGATAAATTTGACGAAATTCCGCTTGGGCGGCGGCGACAATTCCGGCGCTTTCGTCAAAAACAAGGCCGCGGCTTGATGTCGTCCCCTGATCAATCGCAAGCACCATGGGTTGTTTAGGCATCGGCGCGTCTCCCATCCGGTTCAGCGCGCAACCATAAAGCAGCAGCGGCCGGAAAGGCGAGCCCAGCTGAAGGCGGGGTTTCGGCGTCCGCCGCTTGCGGCAATCGACAAAAGCCAGCAGTCTTCACCCTGTATCTGAGAGGGAAGAAGGATGCGATTGCGCGGCTTGTTTGGTGCTTTGGCGATATTTGCCGGAGATCCCGCCCTTGCGACATCCATCCTCATCGAGGATGTTACCGTCATTGATGGCTCAGGCAGCGCTCCGATGCCGCATATGTATGTCGTAATCGACGACGATCGAATCACCCTGCTCGCTGATCACGAAATCGCGCCGACGACCGCGGCGAGGCGAATCGAGGGAAACGCCAAATTCCTGATCCGGGGCCTTGTTGACACGCATGTCCATTTGCGCTGCGGCGCCGATACGCCAACTGATTTTGATAACGCGATGGGCATCGGCTCCGGTATCAAGAGCAGCGTGATCATCGATCGCCGATCACTATTTCTCGCTGGAGCCATCAGCCCATGAGCGAGACGTCAATCGGCGGCCGTAAGCCCTGCCTGGTGAAATTCGGAAAAACTAGCGATTTGGTCCTCTGGTGCGCCTGCGGACGAAGCGCCCGCCAGCCATATTGCGACGGGTCGCATAAGGGAACCGGGATGACGCCGATGCGTGTTTTGGCGAAACACGACAATGAAGAAACGCTCCTATGCGCTTGCAAACGGACAAAAACGCCGCCCTATTGCGACGGGTCGCATAACACACTTGGCGACACATATGGCGGCGTGAACGAAGCGGATTTCGATTGGGCCGCCGCCATCAACGTTGAACGCTCACACGGGACGCATGGACGTTCCGATCTCGACGGCGGCTGCTTTGTCCTGACGCCGCTCCCCGGCGCCGGCGAATTAATGGCTGGTTGGCTTGTTTTGCCGACGATCAATCCATCACTTGGCGCCGACAAGCTATCCCATTATCTCCTCATTCCAACCACGGCTGAAACCGGAAATTTGAGCTTTGGTTCCGCCGAGGTCGTGTTGTTTATCGCAACGGGGGCGGCAGAAATTGAAATTTCGGGCGAGACATTCGAAGCGCCAGCTCTATCAGCGATCACGGTACGCGCTGGCGAAGCATTTCTGGTTCGGTCAAGTTCGCCAGCGCAAACAAAAATCGTCGCAACGGTTTGCCCGCCGGAATGTTGCGCGTCCGGCGTTCATGGTCGATTTGATGATGCGTTTCCTGAGCGCGCCAGATCAGCAAGCGCCACGGAACGCGAACCGATGGCTGACCGTTTTTATCAGGTTTTGACGTCGGAATTGACGGGCGCCCGCGAGGTCACGCAATTTATTGGCGGAATTCCACGCTCGCGTGCTGCGGTCCACCGGCATTTATACGAGGAAACGCTACTTATTCTTTCCGGTGAGGGCGTTATGTGGACAGAAACAAAAAGGACGGCCGTGGGGCCCGGTGACGTTATTTATCTACCACGAAAGCAGCTTCACTCGCTCGAGTGCGCCTCCACTGATGGAATGGTGCTTACCGGATCATTTTTCCCGGCTGGCAGCCCCGCGATCAATTACTGAGGCCAACTATGACGAATTCTTCGAAACGAGCGTCCACAACACCTCTACAGACACAATGGTCGTCTGGCGGATCGTTTGTGCTGGTCGCGGCAGGGCTAGCAATTGGGCTTGGTAATCTTTGGCGATTTCCATTTCTTGCAGGACAATATGGCGGCGGCGCTTTTGTACTGGTCTACATAGGGGCGGTCGCACTTTTTGGCGTACCGATCATTATTGCAGAACTGATCATCGGGCGGCGCGGCGTTGGGGCGCCTGCTCAGGCCACACGCGCACTTGGCAAGGAAGCCGGCGCGCTTCCGATCTGGCGGCTGATCGGCTGGCTCAGTTTGATCATCCCGTTTATCGGCATTGCCTATTACAGCGTCGTCGCGGGCTGGGTTGTTGACTACACATTCGATTTTATCAAATCGGGTGGGTTTGCGAACGCTGGCGCCGCCAGTTATCAGGCGCGATATGATGAGATGCTCGCGTCACCGGTGCGTATTCTCGCAGGGCACTCGGCTTTCATGGCCCTCGTCGCAATTGTCGTTGCTCGCGGCGTCAACGAGGGGCTTGAGAAAATGGCCAATCTCCTGATGCCGGCGCTGTTCATTCTCATGATCGGACTAGCGATATATGCATCCGTTACAGGCGCCTTTGGGCAGGCGGTAGCCTTCCTTTTCCGCCCTGACTTCTCGAAACTGACGGGAGAAGGCCTTGCGGCAGCGGCTGGGCAAGCCTTTTTCTCGCTTGGTATCGGACTTGGCGCTTTGATGGCCTTTGGCGCCTACCTTCCAAAAAATGTATCGATCATTCGCGTGGCGTCAGCAGTCGCGATCGCCGATACGGCGATATCGCTGATAGGCGGACTGACAATTTTTCCAATTACTTTTGCGCTTGGAATTGACCCCGCGATGGGTCCCGGCCTTGTTTTCGTGTCAATGCCCGCTGCATTCGCCGCGATGCCGGCGGGCTACTTCGTTGGCTCCGCGTTTTTTGTTCTTCTCTTTATTGCGGCATTTACGACGGGGGTGGCAACCATCGAACCTGTCGTTGCCTTTCTCGAGCGAAAGGGGTTTAAACGCGGTCAAGCAGCAATCCTCGCAAGCGCGAGCGCCTGGTTTGTCGGTCTCGCGGCGGCGTTTTCATTCAACATCTGGTCCGATGTTCGCCTGTTGCCGTTCCTTCCGGGTTTCGCGGACAAATCGATCTTTGACATACTCGACTTTTCGATTGCAACGCTTCTGCTCCCTCTGAACGGGCTGCTCATTGCACTTTTTGCGGGCTGGGTGCTGTCTCGTTCGGTTACAATGGAAGAACTCGGCGCGACCGATCGCGTTTTTGATCTTTGGCGCCTAGCGATCCGGTTTGTTGCGCCGATTTGCATTCTGTTTGCGATCTGGACCCAGGCCTTATGAGCCGCCCAGCCGCAGGAACGAGGATCGCCTAATCGGGCAAAGTATTGGCGACCGGAATGCGACGAAGTCGCAAAAATACTCTGCCAACTCTATTCAAGTAAAATGGCGCGAGTGACGGGGCTCGAACCCGCGACCTCCGGCGTGACAGGCCGGCACTCTAACCAACTGAGCTACACCCGCGCATTCCCGAATTTCGGGAAACCGGTGGATAGTCTGGAGCCGCCAGAGGGTCAAGCCAATTCTCAGGGCATTGATGTTGTGGCCCGGCACGAGGTGATTTTAAACAATTCCTGCCCCGAAAGCGGCGCGTTCGACCGGATTTCCTCAAAGTCACAACCGGCCTCGCGCAGACCGCCAACGACCCGCGCGCCATGCGCATAGACAGCCCGGTCCGCCGCCAGAAAGGCCAGGATGGCGCCAGATATCTGATCCCGGCGCTCTTCCGACCAGTATGCAAGTGAAAGGTCCTTGGACGCCCTGTCGCCCCAGAAGATGATCCGGTCGGTCAGCACAAGCGCATCAGGCGGCACGGCAGTCGAAAGCCGGTCCGATTCACCTTTCGAAATGCTTCTGTAGTGCAGCGTCCAGGTTAGGTCGCCAGCCGCGGTCGCAGCGGAGGCGCCCAATGCGCAGTAGAGCGCCAGACTGGCGTTGACCGCAGCCCGGCGCGTGCCGCGGCGCTCCCAGACCAACGCAAATCCCACCGCCGCCAAAGCAATCAGCAGCGGTGCATAGAGAACGCCGAGGTAAGTCACCTTCGATGGCGACAAATTTGCGATGATCAAACTCACCAAGATCGTAAAACCCGTCGCCAGCGCAAATCCCCGAATACGCGCTGGTGCAATCCCTGCTGCAGCCATCCGTGAAAGTTCGATTGCTGCAAGGATAGACAGGATGGGTAAAATCGGAACGAAAAAGCGCTGATTGACGGCGAGCCCCGCATCGGTCTGGTTCAGCGCATAAAGTGTAACATAACCAGCAGCGGCAAACAGCAAGAGCCGCGCACCCGACATCAAGCGGCCTTGTAGCAGGCGAATGACAGGCAAGACGGCGATCGCCGCGAACGGCGCGCTTTGCAACAACGCTTTCTTCAATACTCCAAAGAAAATCAGTACGCCAAACTCATTGCGTGAAACGCCGGACAAGCGCTCTTCGAATGCAAAAGCCTGCTGATCAACCAAGAATGTGTAGTACCCGCCAATCAGCTCTCGTATCCTGTCTGACAACAGCGCCGCCACACACAGTCCCGCAGCAAAAACTGCGACCAAAACCCGATTCCGGCCCTGCGGGACCACTGACCGTAGCAGCCTGGTAACGTCAACAAAAAAGATGAACACCAAGCCAATCGTAACAATCGCCGCCGGCGCAAGAAACAAGGCCGGATCATTCTGCGGCATTGTATTTTGATAGGTAAAGGGATTGAGCGTTCCAAATTTCAGGAAATTGAGGCCGGAAGGCAAAGTGAGCCCGGCGGCCAGGCCGCCCAAAAAAAACAACAGATAACGCCGACTGTGAGACGCGCCGCCCAACCTCGCCCATATGAAGACTGCCGGAGCAAGCACAATTGTGTCAATTCGGATTGCACACCCAAGCCCGGTCAGGAGACCCGCCGCGACCACAACCGTCATTCGTTCGTCTTGCGCGCCGATGAACGCTAAATAAATAACAGCTGTCGCGAGGGCGGCTGAAATCATGTGAGGCCATACAGCGTCAAAATAGGTCGATGCAAAAGTGCAAAGAACGAGAATCGATACAGCTGCGCGGGCGTATGCTTTACTAGCGCCCAGCCGCCGCGCAATTCCGTAGGTCAATACACAGGTGATAAACGCCGCGAGCGTGTTGACGAGCATCAGTCCCTTGACGCCCAGGACAGAATAAAAGGGCGCGACAATTAACGCGTAGCCGGATGGATATTGGGGCGTCAGACGCCCCCCATCGGCCGGGAAAGCGAACACCATGTCGACCGCCGGCGTGTTTTCAAGGCGCATTTCGGTAAACGACAGGCGCCCATCGACTGCCATAGCCGACGCCATCTGTTGGTAGAAAAATTCATCGACGGTAAAGAGACCCGACGTAGAAAACGCCCACAGGGCAAGCAACAGCGCAATGCCTGCTGTCCAGAACACTGTGCTGTCCGCTGGAATAACCCCGTTTGATGCAGGGCTACTCAAATTCGATCGGGTCCAACGCGCACAACCGCCTTGCCGAAGTTTTCTCCATGGAAGAGTCCAATAAAGGCATCTGGCGCTTCGCCAATGCCTTGATAAACAGATTCGCGAAATTTGATTTTCCCGGCGGCAAGCAGCGGCGCTACTTCGGCCGCAAATTGCTGCGCAAGATGCAGATAGATTGAAACGATAAATCCTTGCATCTTGGCGCTGCGAGCGATCAGAAACGCGAGATTGGGCGGTCCCGGTTCCGGCTCGGCGTTGTTATAGACGGAAATCATGCCGCAAAGCGCTATTCTGGCTCCAAATGCAATGCAATTCAGCGCCGCTTCGAGGTGCATGCCGCCAACATTTTCAAAGTAACAGTTGACGCCGTCTGGCGCCGCTGCCGTCAGCGCCTTCGTCAGGGCGGCGGCGTCCTTGTAGTCCTTGTAATTGAGCGCAACATCCGCCCCGCCTTCCTTGAGCAGCCAATCGCACTTTTCTTTCGACCCGGCTGAGGCGATAACACGCGCGCCCTTCAATTTCGCAAGCTGACAAACAAGCGACCCCACTGCCCCAGCCGCGCCCGACACAAATACAGTGTCACCGGGATTGGGCTGAAGAATTTGGGACAGACCTGCCCACGCTGTCAGGCCCGGCATGCCGAGCACGCCAAGATACGCGGAAAGCGGTGCGAGAGCGGGATCGACCTTCGTCAATCCGTCGCCATTCGATATCCAGTATTCCTTCCAACCACCCTGAAAGCCCACAACATAATCGCCGACAGACAACCCGGGATTATTCGAGGCAACTACTTCGCTGACCGCTCCGCCATCGAGCGGCTCCGTCAAAGTGAAGGGTGGAATGTAGCTTTTGACATCCGGCCGCATGCGTCCGCGCATATAAGGGTCAACCGACATCCAGACCGTGCGCAATTGAACTTCGCCTGCGCCAGGCGCCGGCGTTTCAACAACTCGCGTGTCGAAGTGCTCCTTCGAGGGCAGCCCCGCCGGATAGGATTTCAGATAGATTGCTTTGCCATGCCTTGCGCTCACCTTGATTCTCCTCGTTTTCATGCCTCGCGGGCAATTTACCGTTTGCGAGCGCCCCAGCAATGATTGGCCGCAGTGCCGCCTTATTTGGCTCGGATTCCGCCCAATTATCGCCGCGACCGCCCCGGATAACATGTTTCATGAAAGGACGGCAGGCGGGTCCGTCAGTTGCGTTTTCACGAATTCGGTCCCCGTGATGCAGGAGGGTGTAACGATGAAAATGATGCTGGTTGGAATGGCGGCGATGAGCCTTGCTGCGGTCGGATGTCAGTCGACTGGCGAAGGCGCACTCTATGGCGCAGCGCTTGGCGCTGCTGGTGGCGCAGTTGCCGGAGAAATATTTGCGGGCCGTCCGGGTAAAGGCGCGGCCTATGGCGCGCTGATCGGCGCCGCGCTTGGCGCCTATGAGGGCTGCTCGCGAGCCGGGACTTGTTTTGGCCGCGCCCGCGACCATGGTCGCCGCGGTTATGATCGTTATTCGGATCGCTACTATTATGAGGACCCCTGCTATGGTGACAGCTATTGGGACGACGGTTCCTATCGCCGGCGCGGCCCAAGCGGCTACCGAGGCGGCAGCGACTACTGCCGGTAGAAATCCACGTGATTGTAACAAATTGCGTACTGCAGGCCCGCGCTGACCTCGGCGCGGGCCTTTTTTACTTACCCGGTTCGCCGCCAATCGATTTCTTGCGGCCTTTGCCCATCTGGCTTAATGCAATCAGGGTCATCGTTGGGACAAACCCGTCAACTTGATCGGTGACGTCGATCGCTTCCCACAAAGCAAGAAGGCCAATCGGCCCCCAAAGCACAAAGGCGATGCCCGCGAAGACAAGATCGATAACGGTTCCCGCGCCGAGAATGCGTCCTAACGTAAAATCGAGCACATCAAGGAGGACGGCCAAAGCTAGTTTAGCTACATCGCCCTTCATTGCCTCCGCCCCTCTCTTCATCCGCGGATAAACGCGGCAGTCTCGTTAATCGTTCGCGCGCTCTCCGGCATCAGCGGTTTGAAGAGCGGCCAGACGTGAACGAGGCCGTCTTCAATGACTAGGTCGACTGACACCCCCGCCTTTCGAGCGTTCTCGGCGACACGTACCGAATCATCTCTCAGCACTTCGTCGCTGCTGGCGAAAATAACCATCCGTGGTAGTCCGTCAAATCGCCCGTAAAGCGGGGACACGCGTGGGTCGTCGAGGGCTAAATCGCCTGCGTATCGCGCCGCGCCGCGAATCAGCGAGTCAGCCATGAACATCGCATCACGCTCGTCGTTTTCCACCATTGACGCGCCGCGGGAAGCTAGATCCGCCCAAGGCGAAAATAGAAATGCGCCACCTGGCAAGGCGCGCCCGCGGTCACGAAGCGCCTGCAACAAAGCAAGCGTCAACCCGCCGCCGGCAGAATCACCGCCGACAAAGATTTCGCTTGGCGCCACGCCCGACGCGACAAGCCAGTCCCATGCAGCCAATGCATCCTCTATCGCCGCTGGACAGCGATGTTCTGGCGCAAGGCGATAATCAAGTGCAAACACGGGCGCGTTCGCGGCAAGAGCAAGAGCAAAGGTAATCGGCCGATACATCCGCGGTGATCCGAATACATATCCTCCGCCGTGAAGATAGAGAATTGTGCAGCCCGGCGTGACGGTCGCTGGCCGCAGCCATTCGCCCGGCGCCTGCGCCGGCGCCTGCGCAGCTTTACATGCGACACCCTTGGGTAAAAATGGAAGGGCGCGCGCCTCAATCAGTCTCCGCAGCTCGGGGCCATCAATATCCGCAAGCGGCAACGGTTTCAGGGTCTTTCGGAGATAGTAATTGACGAGGCGGGCTCGAAGACTTGGCATGATTGGCGCGGTTCCGATGTTTCGCGTTGATCAAAAGTCAGTGGCCCCCTGCGCGCCACCGTCACGCACAGATCAGCGCATGTAACGGCTTAGCGTTTGGTCAATCCGTCCAAAGATCGAATGCCCCTTGTCATTCAGCATCTCAATCTCGACGCGATCGCCAAATTTCATGAAGGGCGTTATCGCCGATCCAGCTTTGATCGTTTCGATCATGCGGATTTCCGCGATGCAGGAATATCCAGCGCCGCCTTCTGCTATGGGCCTGCCCGGACCGCCATCCAGTTTATTCGAAACGGTCCCCGAGCCGACGACCGATCCGGCGGTGAGCGGCCGCGTTTTGGCGGCGTGCGCGATCAGCTGGCCGAAATGGAAAGTCATATCTACTCCGGCGTCAGCGCGCCCGAAAGGTTCGCCGTTGAGGGTCACGAGAAGCGGCAGGCACAGCTTGCCGTTCCGCCAGTCTGGGCCAAGCGCATCTGGTGTAATTGCACAGGGACTGAAAGCCGACGATGGCTTTGACTGGAAAAATCCGAAACCCTTTCCCAGCTCCGCCGGGATGAGCCCGCGCAGAGACACATCGTTTACAAGCATAACCAGTCTAATGTATTGCAACGCCTCCGCTGGTCCGACACCCATCGGCACATCACCGACAATGACGGCGACCTCTGCCTCCATATCGACACCCCAGCCCGCGTCTTCGGCAAGAACGATATCGTCACGCGGTCCGAGAAAGGTATCCGATCCACCTTGATACATCAGCGGCTCAGTCCAGAAACTCTCAGGCATTTCCGCGCCGCGCGCCTTTCGAACCAATTCAACATGGTTGACGTAGGCAGAGCCGTCAGCCCACTGGTACGCGCGTGGCAAGGGTGACGCACAATCGCGTTCATGAAAGCGTTCAACCGGCGCTGCTCCAACTTCGAGGCTCTGCGCAAGCTCACGCAGATGCGGCTCAGCGTGAGCCCAATCATCGAGCGCCGCTTGCAGGGTCGGCGCAATTCTGCTGGCGTCGGTGCAGCGGGTCAGATCTTGCGAAACGATGACAAGGCGTCCGTCACGACCATGCTTTATTGAAGCGAGTTTCATTCATTCATTCCCTAATTCAGCGACGAACCGCACCATGGACAATATCTTATCAGCACGACGCTCGTCCCGCCATCATGAACAATGAGCCCAAACTGATTGAACCGTTCATTAAAAGCGATCAAACAGTCAGGGCACTCAAACGGGTCATCATGGGTTTTGCAATCAATTTGCAGCGCCGCTTGCATTGATTCGCAACAAAGGCTTGACGGCTCTGGATGCTGGGTCCTGGCGATCACTCAGCTGCGTCTCGCGACTTCCAGCTGTCGACATAGCCGGCAAATTCTACTGCGGCGGCGTCCTCGCCGATCTCCAAAGGATCGCGCGTGTCGATCATCACCGCGTATTCGTCCGTCGCGGGCTTCTTTTGAACCAGCATGTTTTTTAGCGCCTTGGGATGCGGACCGTGCGTGAATCCCGAGGGGTGAAAAGTCATCATGCCAGCATCGATATTGTCGCGGCTGAAGAAATCGCCGGCGTGATAGAACAGCACTTCATCGTAATCGTCATTATTGTGGAAGAACGGCACTTTCAGCGCGCCGGGATCACTCTCGAATGGCCGTGGCGCGAAGGTGCAGATGACGAAGCGGTCGGCGACGAACGTTGTGTGCGCCGACGGCGGCACGTGGTAGCGATGGCTCATCAACGGACGGATGTGCTTCACATTGATCTTCACCGGCGACAGCTCGCCGTGCCAGCCTACTGCGTCGAGCGGATTGTAGGGATAGGTTGCGACGGAGACCTCGCCGCGCTTCTTGATCTCGACGCGCGTCTCGCGGTCGTCGGCCTGATGCGCCTTGAATTGCGCATTGAGTTTTGGCGCTTCGAACAACGCCGGATCGAAGATCGCGTGATTGCCCATCATGCCCTTATCCGGCAGGGTAAAGTGCGAGTTCGTCGCCTCGATCATAAGAACACTCGCTGGCGACCTCGGCGACAGGCGCCACATCGTGCCGCGCGGCAACATGATGTAATCGCCAGCTTCGTAGTCGAAATGGCCATAATCGCAAAAGAGGTCCCCATCACCCGCATGAATGAACAGAATCTGGTCGCCGTCGCCATTGCGGGCCAGCGCAGACATGGCGGCGTTCAGCTTCCAGAACCTGATTTCCGTCGCGTTATTGTGGAGAACCCTCGGCGCGGACCAAGGGCTTTCTGGCGCGCCGTTCATGGCCGCGAGGGCGAAGGCGCGCGGCCGCAAAGGCCCTTCGAAATTCGACCAGCCGGTCGGCGGCCGTTTGTGATGGAAGAATGCTGCGGGCCCGAAAAAACCTTCCTTCGAGATCTCCCGCTCATAGGTCCCGGCCGGCATGTCGGCATGGGCCTGCCTTGAGGCCTCGCCTTCAGCGCGCGACGCAGTGATCCATTTTCGGGTCATGGGCCTCTCCTTGAAATTAGTAACATCTGTTACCATTTTTCCCGACTGACTTCAACCGCCCGTGAACGGTCGTTCGCCGCCTTGCTCTTCAAGGGGTAAGCGGCCATATCGCCAGCAACCAAAGAGGACGGAATGCGCACCAAACTGCTCATCCTTGGGTCCGGCGCCGCTGGCCTGACTGCCGCCATCTATGCCGCCCGCGCGGGGCTGAAGCCTGTTGTTGTCCATGGGCTGCAGCCGGGCGGGCAGATGACAATCACCACGGACGTCGAGAACTACCCGGGCTTTGCTGACGTGATCCAGGGCCCCTGGCTGATGGAACAGATGCAAAAACAGGCTGAGCATGTCGGCGCGGAATTTGTTGCCGACCTCATTGTCGATGTCGATCTCGGCGCGCGACCAATTCGGTTGAAGGGCGATAGCGGCGAGGCTTACGAAACCGACGCGCTGATCATTGCAACCGGCGCACAGGCGAAATGGCTCGGCCTTCCATCCGAGAAAAAATTTCAGGGATTTGGCGTTTCGGCCTGCGCGACCTGTGACGGGTTTTTCTATCGCGGCAAGGATGTCGTCGTTGTCGGCGGGGGTAATACTGCCGTCGAAGAAGCGCTTTACCTTTCCGGCCTTGCGAAGTCCGTAACCGTCGTCCATCGCCGCGACACATTTCGCGCTGAGAGGATTTTGCAGGATCGCCTTTTCGCAAAACCGAATGTCGAGATCATTTGGGACCACCAGATCGATGAAATTCTCGGGCAGGAAAACCCGCCCGGCGTCGATCGGGTGCGCATCAAAAACGTGAAGACCGGCGCGACAAAGGAACTCAAAACGGAAGGTGTCTTCATAGCCATCGGCCACAAACCGGCGACAGAACTGTTTGTCGGAAAGCTGCTAATGAAAGACAATGGCTACCTCGTCACGGAAGCAGGATCGGTCGCCACAAAAATTCCTGGCGTCTATGCCGCCGGCGACGTCACCGACGACATTTACCGCCAGGCGGTGACGGCTGCGGGCATGGGCTGCATGGCGGCGCTGGAAGCTGAGCGGTTCCTCGCGGGACGCGAATTTGGCGCAGGGCATTAGGAGTGATCGATGGCTGATCGGGAAACTGCAATTTTGGCAGGCGGCTGCTTCTGGGGGATGGAAGATCTTTTCCGCAAGCTCCCTGGCGTTGTTGCAACCGAAGTCGGCTACACCGGCGGCGCCCTCGCCGATCCGGAGTACAAGCAGGTGAAAACCGGCGCGACCGGCCATGCGGAATCAATCCGCATCACCTTCGATCCGACCAAGACATCTTATCGCAATCTGCTGGAGTTCTTTTTCCAGATCCATGACCCCTCTACGTCAGACCGTCAGGGCAACGACGTTGGATCGCAGTATCGCTCGGCAATCTTTTATGTGAACGCATCTCAGAAGAGTGAAGCCGAAAAAATCGTCGCTGAAATTGATGCGTCGGGCATTTGGCCAGGCAAGGTAGTGACGGAGATTACACCCGCCGGACAGTGGTGGGACGCGGAAGATTTCCACCAGGACTACCTCGACAAATATCCGGAAGGCTACACATGCCATTTCGTTCGCCCGGAGTGGCGACTTAAAGACTAGCTTCATCCGCCCGCGAACATCCGCTCTTTTTGCGCGTAGATTTCCTGCGCCCTGTATCGATCGACGATTGTCCGCCGCGCCGCGGCGCGTATTCCGTTGTATTTTTCCGGATCTTCCAGCACCCTGATTATCGCCCGGGTGATCGCCTGGACATTGTAGAAGTCAACCAGCAATCCGTTCGCGCCGTCTTCAATCAGCTCCCTAACGGGTTCGGTGTCGGAGCCGACGATAAGGCAGCCTGCGCTCATCGCTTCCATCATCGACCAGGAAAGAACAAACGGGACGGTCAAATAGACGTGTACGGAAGATACCTGCAATACAGAAAGGTAGTGTTCGCGCGAAATGAGACCAGTGAAATGCAATCGCGTTTCGTCGAAACTGTGCTGACTGAGTATCCGTTTCTTCCAGCTGTCGCCCGCCTCCAGTTGTTTGCCATAGGCAACACGATCCTCACCGACGACGACGATATGCGCTTCCGGTCGCCGCTTCAGGACTTCGGCCGCCGCCGCCATGAATTGAGGAAAACCCCGATAGGGCTCCATCCCGCGGGCCACATAGGTGACGATCTCGCTGGCATGCGACAAATCAAGTCCGGGGAGCGCCAGCTTTGCGCCAGGCCTTGGCGCGTAAGTCTCTACATCGACGCCATCGTGCAGAACTTTGAGCTTGTCCGCGATCACCGCAGGAAACTGACTCTTCTGGTATTGCGTCGGAATGAGCCCAAAATCACAGGCTGCGATGTCAAGCAGTATGGGCGCGTTTCGGCCGCGCGTTCTCATCAGCTGATCTTCAGACGGCGCGCTTTCGTCTTTCATGAAGGCGACATCGGGGCCGACAGGCTGATAGTACCATTCAAAGTAGCCAATATAACGCGCGTCTGGCCAAATATCCTTGAGATACATGCCCGGACCCCAGCCCGAATGCGCCATCATCACATCGGGCGTATATCCTTTGGCTTTCAGCGCAAGACAGGCGCGCGCTGCCGCCTGTCCGTTAATCGCCGCCTTTTCAAACGCTCCCGAATAGGGGTGCACGCCTTTGGTAACTTCGCGATGCGGCTTGTAGTTGAATACCTTGATCAGCGGCGATCTGGCGCCTTCCCGCTGCGTCCCGAAGGTGACATCCCATCCCTTGTGTGCAAGATAATTTCCGATCGGGCCGAACTGCGCCGGAAAATTATCGTGCAGAAAGAGCACCCGCATCTCAATCCTCTCGCATCGCCCGTGAGAAGGCGTCGGTCAGCGGTTTCAGCAAATAACTAATCGCAGGACGCGATCCGGTCTGGATGAAGCTTTCCGCCGGCATGCCGGGCAACAATTTCTGCCCGCCAAGCATCTTGTTCAATTCCGACGCTGGCGGAAGATCAATGATGACGAGAAAATACGGCGCGCCGGTATTCTTGTCGACGAGGTTGTCGGCGGAGACCTGACGAACCGACCCGATCGCTTCCGGCGTGACGCGCGCATTGAAGGCGGTAAAGCGGATAACTGCTTCCTGCCCGGCGCGCACCTTGTCGACATCCCGCGTCGAAATCTTCGCCGCGACCATCAGGGCGTCATCCTTTGGCACGATTTCCATCACGGGAAACCCGGGGCTGATGACCCCGCCAACAGTGTGATAGGTGAGGCCGAGCACGACACCATCATCCGGCGCCCGGATTTCGGACCGTTTCAGGGCGTCGAGCGCGCCGGTGCGCCGCTCTGTCAGCCCGGAAATCTGCACCTCAAGATCCTGCGCTTCCTTGATTGCATCTTCGCGTGATTGCTGTTTCAGCCGCTCGATTTCCAGTTCAGCTTCTGAAATCTCGCTTTCCGCTTCGGCGCTCGCGGCGACCAGTTGCCCTTTTTGTCCGGCGATCGATTCTTTTGCACGCTCCAGTTCGCGTACGCGAGTAGTCGGCGCAAACCCTTCCGCATTCAGCTTTTTTACGCCCTCCAGCTCTTCACCGATAAGCCGCGCCTGCTCCCGCAATGACTTGATCTGCGTGGCATATCCTTCGATCCGCTTGGTTTGCTGCACCATACGTTCTTTAAGCAGCGCAATTTGTGTTTTCTTTGTTGCTTCGCGCGCCTGCAACAGCCGGCGCTGACCATCGAGATTGGTGCTGTAGTCAAGTCCCGGCGGCGCCGACCTGAAGGCCAGTGAATCATCGGGTATTTCAGCAAGCCCGTCACGCTCAGCGAGCAGGCGCGCATGCCGCGCGACCGCCTCCTCCAGCTGTGCGGTCAAGAGGTCGACATTTGCTCTCGTCACCGTGTCATCGAGCTCAATCAGCAGATCGCCAGCTTTGACCTCCTGTGCATCCTTCACGTGGATTTTGCGAATGACCCCGCCTTCGAGGTGTTGAATGGTTTTGCGGCTGCTTTCGACCGCCAACTGACCGGGTGCGATGACTGCGCTGTTGATAGGCGCCACAATTGACCAGAGCAGCAAACCGCCAAAGACGGCCGCTGCATAATTCCGGCCTAGCCGCGTGAAGCGCTTCGCGCCGTCATCACCCTCATCCATTTGAACGACCCGGATTGGCGTTTGCATCACCGTCGGCGACCTTGCGGACGTTCGACACAGCGCCAGCGCCCATTGAGGAAACATTGGGCGCAATCTTCATCAAGACTTCGTCGCGCGGTCCATAGGCGCGCGGTTCCCCTTCGACCAGCATCAGCAACCTGTCGACATGGGCGATGGCGCTTGGACGGTGTGCAACGACAACGACTGCTGCATTTCGCTCCTTCAGGGCAAGGATCGCATTTGACAGCGCAACATCGCCTTCGACGTCCAGATTGGCGTTCGGTTCATCAAGAACAATCAAAACCGGGTCGCGGAATAGAGCGCGGGCAAGACCTACACGTTGTCGTTGTCCAACCGATAGGCGCTGACCGCGTTCGCCGACCTCAGTTTCAAATCCGTCCGGAAGCGACAGCACAACTTGCATGGCGCCGGCTGCCTGGGCGGCGGCGACAATTTCCGCATCGGTCGCATTTTCGGAAAAGCGGGCGATGTTCTGCGCGATTGTTCCTTTGAAGAGCTCTGTCTCCTGCGGCAAATACCCGATATGCCGCCCGACTTCGTCGCGATTCCAGCTAAGGAGGTCTGCGCCGTCGAGCCTTACTTCGCCAGAAATAACGCGTTCAACACCGACGATCGCACGCGCCAGTGTCGATTTTCCCGCGCCAGACGGACCAATGATGCCGAGCGCTTCCCCCGGCTTCACCTCGATGCTAACGGCCTTGACGATCGGTTTTTTGGCTAGCGCTGGCTGCACATAGAGCCTGTCAACCTTCAAATGCCCTTTTGGCGTTGGCAGCGAGATTTTTTCTGACGACTGCGGCGCTGCGGCGAGGAATTCCTGCAACCGTTTCCAGGCCGCGATGGCGGCGCCAATCAGACGCCATTGGCCGATCGCCTGCTCGACCGGCGCGAGCGCCCTGCCCGTGATGATGGAAGCGCCGATCATGACGCCCGGGGTCGTCTGCTGTCCGATCACGAGCATGGCGCCAACGCCCAATATCAGCGATTGCAGCAACATGCGGCCAGCCTTGCTTGCCGCGCCGTAGGAATTGATCACGTCGCCAGCGTCGGCGTTCGACATCTGCGATTTTTCCGCATGACCGCGCCAAGTCGTCTGCAAGGCGCCGCGCATCCCCATTGCATCCGTCGCCGCTGCGTTTCTGAGAATAGCGGAGATCGCCTGTTCGCCGGCGGAACCGGATTCGAGCGCCACCGCCAACGCCTTGCGCGAGGCGCGTTCGTTGAATACCGCGAGAACAATCAAGGCGCCGGCGCCAACCAACGCCGTGAGGCCGAGCAGCCAGTGCAACATGAAGACAAGCAACAAATAGAACGGCGAAAAAGGCGCGTCAAAAAACGCAGTGATCGCGGAGGACCCTACTGCCTGACGGATAGTTCTTAAATCTTTCAAGGGCGCATCGCCCGCTTGACCGCCCGAATGACGGGCGCCTTCAACCGCCGCGTTAAAAGCGGCGTCGCTAACTCTTGCATCGAACCTGGCGGCGGCGCGCGCCACAAGCGCCGATCTGACGAAGTCGAGAACGCCCATCGCCCCATAAAGACCGATGATGAGAAGGGTCAGAACCAGAAGCGTCGGCATGCTGCGGCTTGAGAGCACGCGATCATAGAGTTGCAGCATGTAAATCGGGCCGGTCAGCATCAAGAGATTGACCGCTGCGCTGAACAATGCGGCGCGCACGACGAGCGGACGGGCCGCCTCGACGCCTGCGCGCATGTCTACCGTCAATTTCAGTTCCCGCTTCACGAAGCCAGATCCCGCTTGGCGAGGCGCATCTGACGCGTCCGCCGGCGCCCATTGAATATCAAGAGTGTCCTAAGACTGTCTGAGCAAATTTGATCGTTCGCGCCTACTTGCCCGATAGGCTATTGAAAGACCACACGTTCTGGCAACAGAGCGGGGTCACCGCGCGGCAGACGCGGGTCTTGCCCTTTACCTGCAAAAACATAAATAGGTAACTGTTTTCGTTGCATTTTTTACTGCCTAACTCACAACCGCACGATCGGTCACCCGCCGCCAGTTGGACCCATCCGAAAACGCGATCACCGCCCCCCCGGCCTCATTCGAAACATAGACGATTGCACCGGCGCCGGATCCGGCCGCCGAAGGCAGTGAGGTCTTCACATAGCTTTTGACGCGAACCGGGCCGTCGACATCCAGTTTGGTCGTTGGAGAAGCCGCGCCTATCCCGACGTCGCCGCCAGACGTGATCCGCATCCGTTCGGTGAGCGCCGACGTCCCGGTTTGAAAAACCAACGCGCTCGGCACCGAAGCGCCGCTTGGCGCCGCATCGACAAGCGCGTTGATCAGCGCGCGCTGTTCAAAAATTCCGGCAGGACTATAGCCTCGGAAGGAAAATCCGCCGAGCCAGTCGCCGCTTTGCACCGCAGCCGGCGCCGCCGCTGTACCCCTGGCCCGCCGTTGTACGGAGAATCCGGAATTATAGGCAGTCGCGCTCGAATATTCCGTCAGCAGGAAGACCGCATATCCGTCCTCCTTTTGAATATGAAAGTCGCCTTCGGCAGGATTGCTTCCGGCAATTCCGAAAAGATGGAATTGCGCCAACGGCGCCCCGCCAACGCCGACATAGCCACTCGAATTGTCGATCACCAGCGCATCTTTCCACGCGGCGCCATCGGCGCTGACTTTCAACCTGAAGTCGTCATCACCGGAAAGGCCGAACTCCGCGCGACCCGAAAAATTATTCTGGAATACGACGCTCGCCGTCTTTGTTTCAGCGCTTTTGCTGATGAATTGCCGCGCATCGCCAGTTCCTGGCGTGACGTCATCATGACTGAGCAGTTGGGCGTCAGCCTTGACAGCAAATCTGTTGGTCGCATCAGCCGCGGTGTTGATCCCGAGCGAGGGAACACTTGCCGCCAATCCGGACGAGGCCTCTTCAATCCACTCAGCGCCGTTGAATGCGAAAAAAGCCGCCGCGTCTTCGACGTAGCAGCGCCAGCCTGCGCGCGCGTGAAATTCGATCCATTGGCCATCCTGATACGCGGCGACCGAGCCGCCTGTCATCGCGGCCCAGTTTGCGCCGCTCGGCGAAGCGGGGAGGATATACGCGTCGCCCTCAGCCGGCGCCGCTGGCTCTACAGAAAGACTTGCCGACTTGCCGCTCATCTGAACAAGCGTGTCGAGGCGGCGGAACGAGTCATTTGCGCTGACGTGTTTTTGCGCCTGTTGCGGCTGGATGTAGGAAAGTCCGAGGCGCGGCGAGATACTCATGGCTAACTCCAAACTGATGCGACCCGACCCTGAGTTTGATTTCGTCAGGATCTCGCGTCAGCAGCCACATGCCGCTTGACGCCTTAGCAGTCTAAGGCCGCCAGCTAGGTGTAGGATGGATTTTTATTTCCATTTTGAATCAACGGAGTAGTTCGATTTCCCGAAAGGCGGGAAAAGTCTCTGCAACATTCACCCGAACGGCAACCGCCCGCATTTGCATGCGGGCAGTTCCGTTTCGTTGTCGAACTTCTTTTCAGCCTCTAGCCAAACAGAAAGTCGTTGGTGTGAAGATTGTTCTTGTCGACGCCGAGGAGGGTGATGGTATTGCCGCCGCCGAAATTGATGACGGCGTCCATGCCGACCTGCGTCGTTGCGGCGAGGACTTCAGCGAAGGTGTCAAAGGCCGAGCCCATGCCGATGAGGCGG
>JBGSVH010000265.1:0-24547 GCA_041753055.1 Parvularculaceae bacterium | reverse complement strand
TCATCCCGATCAGCAGCGCGTATTCAAGCGCGGTCGCGCCGCCACGATCGCCGGCGAACCGGCGCGCCAGCCGGCGCCAGAGGCAATAACCGCGAGCGCGGCGCGCTTTATCCCTGTCGTCATCTTTCATCGTTCACCGTCCTTTGTCGGCGCCGGCGCAGCGCCCGCCGGCAAATCCATCCGTCTACGGATTTCCACCCCGATCGCGAGGCCATTCACCCATCGTCTTGCAACAATGAATCTGCGGCGTAGCGCCGGCACGATGAGGATAAACACCGGCGGCAGCGCCGCTTCGGCGAAAAGTTCGAGCCGGAACCCGGCGACACTGAAATCCTCGACCATGCAGTCGACTGTCCCGCCATGCCTCAAGGCGATGACGCCGACCCGCTTGACCGCGACACGCTTTGAATTTCTGAGATAGCCGGGGCCCGAAAGGTCCTCGCCGGCGCTGATGACGATCTTGCCGATACGCCGCGCCAGCAATTGCGCCGCCGCCTGCCGCGCCGCTTCGAGGCACTCTGCGTCTTCACGCGCCTGCCGCGACAGGCCTCGCCCTATATGCGTGTCCTTAAGCACAAAAACAATCTACGGTTGTAATTTTACCAAAGGGTTAAGACTGATGTGAGCGCTCACTCACCGGCCGGGCGGCCTTGCCTTCGCGCGCGGGGATCGGCGATCAGCGCGGTCCAAAGGATCATCCGCCCCGCCCCGGCAATCGCGGCGCAAAGCGCTTTTCGCCTGTTGCGGGAAGAACGTTCCAGTCCATTGATCCGTAAGCGGAAAAAAAACTTATCCTACACCCGCACGGGGGCCTTATACTGCAACATCGGCCAATGCGCCCATGGCGCGCGACGCGCGCAAAAGGAAAGCAGATTGCGAACCGCTGAAAAAACTCGAATGACGGCCGGCGCGCGCGGCTGTTGCGCCCCGTTTCAATCGCCGGAAAATACGGACAAATCTGCTGGACCCTGCATGAATCCGGGAAACCTGAAGAGACAGAAGCCGGAAACAATCCGCACTGTCCGCCTTTCGCACAAGGCGCGCCGGCGCCGCCACGGCCCCGGTTTTTGCGCTATCTTAACCCTGACGCGGTTGCCTCCGCGGCGGTTGCATGAAAGGGGAACATCCCTATTCTGCGCCGCAGCAAGACCCGTTGAAAGAGTGACGAGATGACCGACGCATTGCCGACCCCGCGCGCCGACATGAAACCCAACACGCTCGCCTATGAGGTGACGCCGCTGGTGAAGCCGACGGGCTTTCGCGAATATGACGCGCGCTGGCTTTATGGGCCGGAAATCAACCTCCTCGGCATTCAGGCGCTGGGGCTCGGCCTTGGAACCTTGATCCGCGAGGCCGGAAAGCCGCCGCGCATCGTCGTCGGCCATGATTTCCGCAGCTATTCAACCTCGATCAAGCAGGCGCTGACCGTCGGGCTGATGACCGCCGGGATCGAGGTCAACGACATCGGTCTTGCGTTATCGCCGGTCGCCTATTTCGCGCAATTCGCGCTTGATATTCCGGCCGTGGCGATGGTGACGGCGAGCCACAATGAAAACGGCTGGACCGGTGTCAAGATGGGCTATGACCGCCCGCTGACGTTCGGCCCCGACGAAATGGGCCGCCTCAAGGAGATCGTTCTGGGCGGCGAGGGCCACGCCCATGCCGGCGGCGCCTATAAATGGATACCGGGTCTGCGCGACCAATATATCGACGACATCGCAATGGCCGGAAAGATCAAAAGGAAGCTCAAAGTCGTCGCCGCCTGCGGCAATGGCACGGCGGGCGCTTATGCGCCAGAAGCGCTGGCGCGGCTCGGCGTTGAGGTGATCCCGATGGACGCCGAGCTTGACCACACGTTTCCGAAATACAATCCGAACCCGGAAGATCTCGAAATGCTGCATGCGATGCAGGCGGCGGTAAGGGAACACGGCGCGGATCTGGCGCTCGGCTTTGACGGCGACGGCGACCGCTGCGGCGTTGTCGACGACGAGGGCGAGGAAATTTTTGCTGACAAGATTGGCGTGCTGATCGCGCGCGACCTGTCGGCGATCCACAAAAACGCGCAATTTGTCGTCGACGTCAAATCGACGGGGCTCTTCGTCACCGATCCGGTGCTGATCAAAAACGGCGCCAGCACCGTTTACTGGAAGACCGGGCATTCCTATATCAAGCGCAAGAGCCATGAACTCGGCGCCCTCGCCGGGTTTGAAAAATCCGGGCACTTCTTCTTCAACAAGCCGATCGGGCGCGGCTATGATGACGGGCTCGTTGCCGCGACGGCGCTGTTGCAGATGCTCGACCGCGCGCCGGGGATGAAACTCAGCGATATGCGGAAATCGCTGCCGAAAACCTGGCAGTCGCCGACAATGTCGCCGCATTGCGCCGACGAGACGAAATACGGCGTCGTCGACCAGATCGTCAAAAAGATCGAGCAGCGCGCCAAAGAGGGCGGCAAGATCATCGGCCAGAAAATCAGAGACGTCGTCACCGTCAATGGCGTCAGGATTACCGCCGAAGACGGCACCTGGGGCCTTGTACGCGCCTCGTCGAACAAACCCGAACTCGTCGTCGTTGTTGAAAGCCCGACCTCGGAAGCAAACATGCGCGCGATGTTCGATGAGATTGACGCGGTGCTGCGCGAGCATGACGAAGTCGGCGCCTACAACCAGAAACTTTGAGGCGCAGATGATGCAGAAGAAAGCCGTTTCCGTCACAGCCGTCGCCCTCGCCGGTCTTCTCCTTGTCGCCGCCTGCGGCCAGAAAAACGCCGACGCCAAAACACCGGTGAATGCTGGTACGGGGCCGGCCATGTGGGCGGTCAGCGACGAGAACTCGACCATCTATCTTTTCGGCACCTTTCATATCCTGCCCAAGGGATCGAAGTGGACGACCAAGGCCTTTGACGATGCGATGGCCCAAACGCCGGTGACCCTCACCGAAGTCGACACCAAGAGCCTTGCTGCGCAGGCGAGCATGGCGAAAGTCGTCGCCGAACTTGGCGTCAATCCGCCGGGCGTCACCTTGTCGTCAACGCTTGGCCCTGACCGCGCCGCGCATTTTTCAAAGATCGCCGCGCGTTACGGCCTGCCGATGTCGAATTTCGAACAGTTAAAGCCATGGCTGGCGATGGTCGCGCTTTCCGTCGCGGTGATGCAGAAGGAAGGCTTTGAAGCCGACAGCGGCGCGGAGGAAACCGTTCTTGCGCGCGCCAAGGAGGAAGGCGACACGGTCGATCACCTTGAATCGGCGGAATATCAGGTGCGCGCGCTTGCAAGCCTCGACGAAGAGGAAATTCTTGCGGATTTCGACGCCTCGATCGAGCAGTTCGACGATTTCGACAAATACGCCGAGCGTGTGCTCACGGCGTGGCGGACTGGCGATACTGCAACGCTGGAAAAGGAAACGCTCGCCGACATGCGCGTCAAGGCGCCGGATTCTTTCCGTATACTGATCACTAACCGCAACAGCAACTGGGCCGGCGAAATTGAAAAGATGATGGCGGGCGACCAGGATTATTTCATCGCCGTCGGCGCCGGTCACCTGATTGGCGCGGGCAGCGTCGTCGATCTCCTGGCGACCAAAGGCTACAAGGTCGCGCGCGTCCAGTAAGGCTCATCCAAAGACGTCGATGATCATCGCCATCGCTGCGCAGGCGATATAAGCGCCAAACAGGATCGACAACAGCTCGCCCCTGACCCGGTGCGCAAGCCGCGCGCCGAAGGGCGCTGCAAACCCGCCAGCGACCGCCATCGCGGCAAAGGCGGGCAGTTCGACAAAGCCGATTGACGCTGGCGGGCGCCCTTCTGCGCCAAGACCCGCAATCAGAAACCCGATGACGCCCGGAACCGCGACGGCAACGCCGAACCCTGACGCTGTCGCCACCGCCTGATGGATCGAGCGTCCCGCCCAGCGCATCACCATGACGCCGACAGCGCCGCCGCCAAGGCCCATCAGACCGGAAAACAATCCGGTGCCGATCCCGACCGGGATGTGCACCGCCTTGTGCGACAGATCCATGCCCGACGCGCCGTTCCGCTTGCGGATGAAAAGCCGCTGCGCCGCGATCAGCAACGCGCCGCCGGCAAAAATGGACGCCAGCGCTTCAACCGGAATATGGCGCGACAGGAAACCTGCCGATCCCGAGCCGATCGCAATCCACGGCGACCAGGATCTCAGGATATCGGCATCAACAGCGCCAGCGCGACGATGTTCGGCGAGCGAGCGTAGCGAGGTGACGACAATCACCGCCAGCGAGGTGCCGATCGCGGTTTTAAGGCTTGCGTCATCGCCGGCCCCGCTGGCGCGAAACAGCGCGTAAAGCGCCGGCACCGTGACAACCCCGCCGCCAATCCCGAAAAGGCCGCCGGCAAATCCTGCGGCGACCCCGGCGGCGAGAACAGCGGCGATATAAAGCGGATCAAAAATCTCAGACAAGGGCCGGCGCCTTTTCGCTGACCGCTTCAACTGCACGATCGAGAATATCGGCGGGCGTTGCAGCGCCCCTTTCCGACAACAGGCGCCGCCACGCCCTTGCGCCCGGCCGGCCATGGTAAAGGCCAAGCATGTGACGCACGACATGATGCGGCGACGTTCCCCGCGCCGCCATGTGTTTGACGTAAGCCGACATCTCGCGGACGACAGCGTCGAGCGCCGGCGCCGGCGCCGCGTCGCCGAAAATCTTCCGGTCAACATCGGCGAGGATCGCCGGCTCGCCATAAGCGGCTCTGCCGAGCATGACGCCGTCAACGCCTTCAAGATGCGCGGCGGCCGCATCGATCGTCTCAATGCCGCCATTAAGGACAATTGTCAGCTGCGGCCTTTCGGCTTTCAGTCTGCGGACGAGCGCGTAATCGAGTGGCGGGATTTCGCGGTTGTCTTTTGGACTGAGCCCATCGAGCCACGCCTTGCGCGCATGCACGATGAAAATATCGCAGCCGGTCTTCGCGACATGATCGACGAGCGTGAAGAGGCTTTCTTCGGGGTCTTGATCATCGACGCCGATCCGGCATTTGACGGTGACGGGAATTTTGACCGCCGCGCGCATCGCCGCGACGCAATCGGCGACCAGCATCGGCGTTTTCATCAAGCAGGCGCCGAACGCTCCCGACTGAACCCGGTCGGAGGGGCAGCCGACATTCAGATTGACCTCGTCATAACCAAAGCCCTCGCCGATCCGCGCTACTGCCGCGAGGGACGTCGCGTCCGAGCCGCCGAGTTGCAGCGCAACCGGGTGCTCACCCGCGTCAAAACCCAAAAGCCGGTCGCGGTCGCCGCGCAAGACCGCCTCGGTGACAATCATCTCGGTATAAAGGCGCGCATGCCGGGAAAGCAGACGATGAAAATGCCGGCAATGGCGGTCGGTGCCGTCCATCATCGGGGCGACGCTGAACCGCCAGTCGGTGATATTTTGGTTAGACATTTTGCGCATCGCCATCCGGGTGCGACCTTCATCACAGCAGAGCCGATTGGGCAACTATAGGGTTTGCGCGACTTTGACGCGCAGGACATTCCCGTTTTGGGAGAAGTCGGCCCACGCCGATACAACTTGGGGATCGCTGGTCATGTGGATTAACTAGTTGTAAGTCATATATTGTGCGCCTGCGAAAGCGCGTACGGGTTCGGTCCGGGATTTGCAGTTGCGTGTCCCAGACAGAATCAATCTGGGGGTTCGAGTGCAGAAAAGCTTGCGTATCCTGGTTACCGGCGGCGCCGGGTTCATCGGGTCACACCTCACTGACCGCCTCTTGGCGCAGGGCCACAAGGTCACGTGCCTCGACAATCTTGACACTGGTTTCAAGAGCAATTTGACCGAGGCGATGAAGTCGCCCCGCTTTTCTTTTGTTCTCGGCGATGTCCGCGAGGGCGTTCCGGAAGGCGACTACGACCAGATTTATAACATGGCCTGCCCGGCGTCGCCGCCGCAGTACCAGCGCGACGCCATCGGCACGCTCAAGACCAGCGTCATCGGCGCCATCAATGTTCTTGATTATGCACGGAAATCTGGCGCGCGCGTGCTCCAGGCCTCGACCAGCGAAGTCTATGGCGACCCCGATATTCACCCGCAACCGGAAGAATATGTCGGCCTCGTCAACTGCTCGGGTCCGCGCGCCTGTTATGATGAAGGCAAACGCGCCGCCGAAACGCTGTTTTACGATTACCATCGCCAATATGAAGTCGAGATCCGCGTGGCGCGGATATTCAACACCTATGGTCCGCGGATGAGCCCCGAAGACGGGCGCTGCATTCCGAATTTCCTGGCGCAGGCGCTAAGAAATCAGCCGATGACCGTTTATGGCGCGGGCAGCCAGACGCGATCATTTTGCTACATCGACGATCTGGTTGACGGTCTCATCCGCCTGATGAACGCGGAAGGCGGCCGGCTCGGGCCCATTAACCTTGGTAACCCCGTCGAACACACGGTCTTCGAACTTGCAAGAATAATTAAGGATCGTACGTCATCTTCCTCGGAAATCGTGTTGAGGGAGCTGCCGGCTGATGATCCGAAGATCCGCCGTCCAAATATCAGCAAAGCTGAAAGGGAACTTGACTGGCTGCCTTCAACGACGCTGCTCGATGGTCTTGATCAGACCATCGAATGGTTTGTAGCCAAACTCTCCGGCGCGACCGACAAGGTTACTCCGGCGAAGCGAATTGAAGAATCAGCCGCCGATGACCGCATCGCGCCGGTCAACCCGTTCAGGAAGCAGATGACAAATACCACCGCCAACGCCTCCATTCTCCCGGTCGAAGACGCTGGCCACAATTCCGTCGCCGTTGTCGGCGGCGGCCCCGCCGGTTTGACCGCCGCCTACGAGCTTCAAAAACACAGCCAGGACCACAAAGCGGTTGTGCTGGAGGCCTCGGACCAGGTCGGCGGCATTTCGCGCACGGCAATGTATAAGGGTTTTCGTTTCGACATCGGCGGCCACCGCTTCTTCACCAAGGTGAAGGAAGTTGAGGCGCTGTGGCACGAGGTTGGCGGCGACGACTTCATCTTGCGCCCGCGCATGAGCCGGATTTTTTATCGCGGCAAATATTACGACTATCCGCTGAAGATCTTCAACGCGCTCTCGAATATGGGCCCAGTTGAAGCGATGCAGATCATGCTCAGCTATTTCAAATGGCAGGTCAGCCCGTTCAAGGAAGAAGAAAACTTTGAGCAATGGGTGACAAACCGCTTTGGGCGCCGCCTGTTCCAGCACTTCTTCAAATCCTACACCGAGAAAGTCTGGGGAATTCCCTGCACCGAAATCAGAGCCGATTGGGCGGCGCAGCGCATCAAGAACCTGTCTCTGACGAAGGCGGTGTTGAACGCATTGACCGGCGCCAACGACACAACCAGCCTGATCGAGGAATTCGAATATCCGCGCCTCGGGCCGGGACAGATGTGGGAGCGCTTCCGCGACAAGGTGCGCGCGCAGGGCGGCCAGGTTCGAATGCAAAGCGCCGTGACCAAGGTCATTCGCAGTGGCAATCGCGTCGAGGCCATCGAAGTCGCCGACTATTCCGGCGAGCGTGTGCGAAATTACCGGCTTCGCGCCGATCACTTCATCAACTCAATGGCGATCAAAGACCTCATCCACGCCTTCGATCCGCCGCCGCCGCCGCATGTCGTGCGCGCCGCCGAGCGTCTCAAATATCGCGACTTCCTGATCGTGACGTTGATCCTCGACCATCCCGATCCCTTCCCCGACAACTGGATTTATATCCACTCGCCGGAAGTTGGCGTCGGCCGCATTCAGAATTTCAGGTCGTGGTCGCCCGAAATGGTGCCCGACCCGAACAAGGCGTCGATCGGGCTTGAATTTTTCTGCCACGAAGGCGATGGGCTGTGGACAAGTTCAAACGAAGACCTGATCAAACAGGCGTCGCGCGAGCTTGAATATCTCGGCCTCGCCAAGCAGTCGACGGTCGTCGACGGCACCGTCATCCGTCAGCCCAAAGCCTATCCGGTTTATGACGGCGAATATCGCGAGGCGCTGGACACTGTTCAGACCTGGATCATGGGTCTTGAGAATTTCCAGACGGTCGGCCGCAACGGCATGCACCGTTACAATAATCAGGACCATTCAATGCTTACGGCGATGCTGGCGGCGCGGAATATTCTCGGCGAGACGCACGACATCTGGAACGTCAATGTCGAGCGGTCCTATCATGAAGACTTCACGGTCGAGGAAAAAGACAAGGCCGTCGAAGTCAAGGCCGAGCGCGAGAAGGCAAAATCAAGCGCCGCCGCCTGATTTTCGACAACAGAATTCTGATTGAGCGGCGCGCTTCGGCGCGCCGCTTTTCATTTGAGCCCAAGGCACGGGCGTCCCGTCACCGGATCGATCGACGCAGGCGCGTCGAGCACCCTGACCAGCATCACCGGCGCCGGACGCGCGACAATCCGTTGCACTTTGGCGCCGAGGTATTTGGCGAGGCCGGATTCGCGGATCGCATAATGCGTCAGGTTGACCGGCCGGACATCGGCGATATCGAGCGCGCACCAGGTCGGGTCGATATCGGGGGTTCGGTAAGACTTGTAAAAAAGCACGCCGGCCGGAACCGATTTGGCGCTCTTGAAGCGCGGTGAAATCGCCGCGGGCGCAACGCCCTTCAATCGAAGCTGGTAGCGCGCGCGGCTTGCCGTCTGCCGATCGGTGTAGACTGTCTCACCGATGTTTTCCGACAACCGCGCCAGATAACGCGCTTCTTGATATTCCTCATAGCTGCTGAAATCCTCTGTCACGACATTGAGGCCGAGGATCAGCGCGAGAAAGGCAATCGCCGCCCACTGCCCAAATTTTCGGTGCGCTGCGACAACCGCAGAACCGAGGATCAGTGCAATCAGATACGGAAAAATCGGATAATAGCGCGGCAGCGCGAGATCAAATCCAAAGGCGGAAACGGCGGCGGAAACCACGGCGATGAACCCGAAGGTAAAAAGCACACGCCGCTTCATCGGCCAGCCCGCCGTCAGCTGCTTGCCGAAGACGAGACTGCTGATGATCGCCAGCCCAAACAGCGGCGTTGTAATCGGATCGGTCGAGACATCCTTGAACGGCCGGATGAACTTTTTCATGAAAGTCTCGTCGGCTTCATTCAGCGTCGCCCATCCGGTAACGCGGTGATGAAGATCGGTCTTGTACCGATAGAACGGATCACCGGCGGCGATTGTGTAGATCGCCAATTCGAGCGCCAGTATCGAGCCAAAGCCGAGCGCCAGCGCCGCAATGGAAATCAGCATCTGCCGGCGGTCGATCAGGGTCAGCAGACCAAACGAGACGATGAGGTAGATCGTCTGTTCACGCAGCGTCCAGGCGAGCCCGGCCGCGACGCCGGCGGCGACAAGATAAGCCACGCGGTGACGTTCAACCTGGGCGGCGACAAAAAACCAGCAGGCCAGCGTGGCGAAAAAGACTTCGGCGCCATAGACGCCAATCTCCATTGGCCGCGCCACAAAAAACGCCGAGATGGCGATCAGTCCCGCCGTTGCAAGACCTTCCATTTCGCCGGCGTAGCGGCGTGTATAAACATAAGTGATTGCAACCAGTCCGGCGGCGTAGAGAATATTCGGGAGCGAGGCCGCCAATTCGCCTGGGCCGAAGACCGCGAATGACGCCGCCATCGGAATGACGAACAGATGCCGCAGCGCCCAGTGATTGACGCCGAGATTGGGGCCCTCCTCAAGCCAGCGGAACGCCGCCTGCGCGTAACGCTCCGCATCGCCGGGCGGTCCAATACCATGCCAGTAAAAAGCGGCGCTGGCGACAAAGACCAATGCCAGCAGCAATTGGCGCCGGCGCACCGCGCGGGAGTTTGCCGGCAATGGCGGTTCGGTCTCGTGATTGACTTCAGTGGTCATCGCGTTCCTCGACGGGATCGGGCATACCCGGGGGACGCTAGATTGAATCGGGCGCGGCGCACAGGCTGTCTTCGGCCCCGCAATCGCCCGTTCGGTCAGCATCAGGTCAGGTGGCCGCTTTGCGGTCGGCAACGCGCCTGACGATGACATCCTTCTTGCCGCCGAAATGGTATTTGACGGCGCAAACCGTGAACGTCACGGCGCTGTAAATATAATAGAACTGATGATAGGCCGCCGCCCGAAGCGCAAAAATGACGCCGCGGTTGCCTTTGAAGAACCCGAGAAGATCGCGGTTCAGGAAAACGACCGCCGCCGTCAGCGCCAGCGCGACTAGTGGGGCGACCGGCCACAGCCCGGGTGCGAGCGCGGCAAGCCAGCCGAGCACACAAAGACCGGCGACGCCGGCTTTCAGTTTTTCGCCACTGGAAACGTTGAGATCATTGTCCATGCCGCGGCCGGAAAGGATCAAATGCGACCATGGAACCGCGCGTTGGAAAATATCGGTGCGGACGACTTCCGCCAGCGTCCAGCGTTTCAGATGCGTGCAGAGCAGATCGTGTGAAAGCCGGATCGACCAGCCTGCCTTGCGCATGCGAAATCCGAATTCGATGTCTTCAATCGACGGCCGGCCGTAACGGGCGCCGTCAAAACCGCCAAGATCACGATAGACCGACTTGCGGATCGCGCCGCAGCCCGACCAGAAGGTATCGGACTCCTCGCGCCCGCGCTGGTGGTAATAGCGATGGACAAGGTTCTTGTATTGCGAGGCGAAATTGTCCGCCGGCGGGTTGCGGTCGTAGGATCCAAAGACCGCCGCGATTTTCGGATCGCCAAAGGCGGTCGCAAGGATCGCCGCCGCATCGTCATGCGCAACGACATCGGCGTCGACCAGCCACAAGATGTCGCCGCGCGCGATCGTCGCGGCATGATTTCGCGCCGCGCCCGGCCCGCTATTGCGGGCCATCTTGATGACCGTGGCGCCAAGGCGCTCAGCCGTCTCGACATTGCTCTTTTCAGGCGAGCAATCATCGACCACCAGCACTTCGACAATCTCGCCGCGCTCGCGCATCGCGATCAAGGGCGGCAGGGAAACCTCAAGATAATGCGCGGCATTATAGGCGGGCACAATAACGCTGATGGACAAGGGCCCAGCCCCTGCTGGTGGCGATTCAGCGCTCATTTCCGCATCCTCAACTCAAGGCGACTATTTGATCGCGAGAAAACCTTCAAAGCAGATATATTTGCAGATCGACATCATGTCGGAAAACCCGGCGCGCTTTAGAAGGCCCATATTCCCCTCGGTCGAAAACGGCTCAAGGACGCCTTTCAGGCTGCGCGTCTTGGAAAGGATCTCATCCGAAGAAAAACCCTGGCGCACTTTGAAGTCATTATAGAGCGACGCGCAGATATCCTGAAAACGCGCATCCGGACCGCGCACTTTTTCAAACATGATAAAGGCGCCGCCCCAATTCAGTGATTTGTAGATCTTGTCGAAAATTTCCTGGCGATGGCGCGGAGGCGTGAACTGCATCGTGTAATAGGAAACAATGAGATCGGCCGGCTCGAAGTCAAAAGTGCGGACGTCGTCGACATAAAGCTCGATATTGTCGACGCCAGCGCAATGTTTTTTCGCCTTGTCGATCATCGGCTTTTCCGTATCGATGCCGATCCAGCGCGCCTTGGGCTTGCCTTGATTGTGAAGCGCGAGCTTTTTCATCAACTCGCCTGTCGACACGCCGATTTCATAGCAGGTGCTGTCATTGGTCACGAAATAATCGCTGAACTGGCAGACGAGATCGTGCCCTTCTTCATACATCGGCACTGACTGGCGAATGTGGTCGACGAAAGTGTCCGCCACCTCGCCGCCGAATGACCAGCCTGCGTTGTTCGCTTCGATTTTATGTCCGACCTTCATGGCGGTCTCCCTCGTCAACCATGCGCGTTAAGCAGCAAGCGTTGTGCCATCCTAGCGCAAATTGGGCGTAAGCGGCGCAGACTTTCGCGCTTTTCCTGCGATCCTGCTGAGGCCCTTGCCGGCAGCCTTGGCGGCAATAAGGTTAAAATAGGCGCTGAGCGCGACATTCTCGCTCCAGTTGGCGGCGAATGCCGCTTTTGCACGGGCTCCATAGTCGGCGCGCCTTGCCTTGTCCGCCGCAAATCCGGCGACCGCAGCGATCGCCCCGGCGGGGTCATCGAAAAGGACGCCGGCCCCGCTCCGCTCGATGATTTCCGGAAACGGGCCAAGGTTCCTTGCGACAATCGGCGCGCCGGCGCGAAACGCCTCCAGCGCAACCAGCGGAAACACCTCGTAACAGACGGACGGCAAGATGACGGCGGCGGCGCCCGCATAAAGTGCGCTTATCTCTTCCGGCGGCAGGCGGCCGAGAAACCGGATCGTCGGGGCGTCGCCGGCGAGGCGTTTCAGCTCGCCGCCATAATCGCCGTCGCCGACAACCAGGAGGTCGATATCAGGGGCGGCGCCAAACGCCGGGATAAGGTCCTGCAGCCCCTTGATGATTTCCAGCCGTCCGACGAACAGCGCATAGGGCCGCGACCGATCGCGGGAGCCATCTGTCGCCGGCGCGGACTCTGCGTCGGGCAGGAACGACGGCAGGACCGTCATCTCATACGGAAAGCCAAAGCGCCGGTGATTGTCGGCGCTTGACCGGCTAAGAGCGATGAAGGCGTCAATGTGCGCCGCCTGTCGGATGAGATAGTCGGTGTTGCGCCACAATTGCGGCGGCCGGCGATGCGCGATCTGGCATTTGAAACACTCGCGCGCATCGCATAATTCCTTGTTGTGCCGCCAGAGAATATGCGTTGGACAAACCAGCCAGTGCTCGTGCGCCGTATAAAGACGCACGCCCGATCCCATCGACAGGATGCCCGGACCGCCGACCAGCGACACATTGTGAAAATGCGTCACGTCAAATTCCTGCTGGAAAAACGCGCGCAGCGATTTTTGATGTGCGAGCGGCCGCCCCGTCTGGTGCGTCAACAGACTGGCGAGCGGACCAAGCGGACTTGCGAGCCGGTGGACCGTGACCCCCGGCGGCTCGTCAAGGGGCTCAAGCGATGACGCCGGCGCCGATGACATCGCCTTGAAAGTCTCGGTGTCATGGAGAACGTGAACCTCGCAGCCCCGCCGCGCCAGTGCATGCGCAAACCGCCGCACATAAACGCCATCGCCGCCAAAATTGTAGGGCGGATAAAAGGTGTTGATCAGCGCTATTTTTAGGGCGCTCACCGCCGCACCCGCCTCGGCCCCAGCAGCATCAGCAAAGCGCGTCCGCGCGCCTTTGGATCACGCGGCGCCGACCATTCCGTCGTGAGCACGCCCGTCGCATGCACAAGGGCGACGCCGACAATGACGAACGCGCCATAAATATGGATCTTGCCGACAAACAGTTTCATGCGCCGCACTTCCTTGGCGCGCTCCTTTTCAAGGCGTTCTTTCTCCCCGGCAACAGCGCCTTCGACGGAAAGATAAGCGTCAACAAAGGGCCCAACCGGTGGAAAGTGAAGGTCGGTGCCGGCCCGGACAAGGCCGGACGCGGCGTTTGACGCAATCACCAGGTAGAGCGCAGCAGCTATCGTCCGGGCGAGCGGCGACCTTCCGGCGAAGTGAAGACGGCTGCGGTCGTTTTGTTCGGCGGCGACCAGCCGGCGCAGATCGCGCCGCCGGGGGAAAACATGCGTGAACCGGTCAGCGGCGGCGCCACGCAAACCGAAGAACACGCGGACGCCAAGAATGAGAAGAAACCCGTAAGCGACAATTGCGTGAAAATTGAGCAGCGTCGCCTTTAACGCCTGCAACCCTAGAGGTTTGCGGAAATAGATCGCAAAGCCCGAGGCGGCGAGTACTACAACAAACAAGATGAACGCCAGGTGCAGCCGGCGCAGGGTCGTGCTGTAGGGGCCGTCGTTTTTAGTCGCCAAACCGTCATGCTCCAGAAGCAAGTTCCGATTGCGCGGTTTCCTGCCTGGCGGCCCTTGTAACATAAACGCCGCCATCGCGTTCTTCCGCGTGATAGGCGCGCAGCTTAAATGAGTCGCAGTTGGAATGGCCATCTTCCCAGGCGAATCGCAGGCCATGGCCCGGGCAATGAACGACGTCATTGTCGTGCCAGCCATCGGCAAGATCGACCCCGACATGCGGGCAAAGGCGCGAATAGGCCTTGATCCCGCCCGCCTTATCGCGCCACAGGATGATTTTGGCGTCGCTGAAATCGACAGCGATCTTGACGCCGGGCTTCAAATCGCCGGCGCGGCAAGCAGGTCCCTCCGCCATCGAATGGGCAAGAGTCAAAATTTCGGTCGACTGGCGTTCCAGCCGCGGCCGTTCCTGATAGGAGGGCGCGCCGCGATGGAGCCCGGCGGGAAAGACATCCAGCGCCTTGAAGCGGCGCTTTTGAAGGTCGCGCGAATTGTGCCAGTGCTCGAAATTGAACGGCGCTTCGTCGTTGAATTTCGGCTTGTGCGGATTGACGCGCGTCGTCAGCGCCACGCGCGTGCGGTCGGAGACGTTGACCTGTGTCGAATGCAGCATTTCCGGATTGAAGAGCAGCAGCTGGCCGGGCTTCAGATCGACATTGTGCGGCTCTGACACCTGCTGGCCGCGCGCCAGATACATGCTCTTTTCATCATAGTCGACCGGACGCGCGAACATCTCCGGATAAAGGATGACGGTGTTGTCGACGGTGACGCCGTCGATTGACCACCACAGATTGATGCCGTCGAAAGAGTGACCATACCAGGTGTCGATATGCGCCCCATGCGAGCGCGCCGGCTTGGTCAGCGCCCCGTGAAACTGGTCTGGGTCATAGGATGAATTGCCGCGCGGCCGGCGGATGGCGCGCGACAGCTGATTGGCGATGATGCGCGGATTGCGAAGCGCGGAGATTGCATGGTCGGCAAAGTCGGCGCGCGCCGCGTCAGGCTGTTCCGCTTTTTTTGCGTGTTTGGCGACTTCGTAAGGGAAATGAATCCGGATGACGATCAGATGGTCGACATAAAAAGGATCGGCGAGGCCAAGATCTTCCCTGCCGACGCGATAGCTCCAGTAGAGCAGCGTATCCTTGAGCGCGCGCCGGACATGCTCTTCGAGCAGCAGCACTTTTTCGGTCGGGAAATGTTTGTGGAGCAGCGCGAGCCCGTCGCGGCGGACAAGACGCGCCGCGTCAGCGCTGGCCAGCTCTTCAACGCCGTGGTAAAAAGCCTCGCAGACCACCGGGTAGACGTCCTCATGCGAGGCGCAGCGGTCGAGAATGTAATAAGCGCCCTTTGACAGGATTGCGGCCGCGTCCGGCTTGCCGTTTTCCGATCTTGAAATGGTCGCCATGGGCATCCCCTGAAATCGCTGAATCAGAAGGAATTCAGCACAAATTCGTCAAGCAAATCCTGCACCGCCGAAAGAGGCCGGCGCGTGCAGCATCATGTCGCAGACTTGGCGTCAACCAGCGCCTTAACCGCGCCGGGCAGCTTGCGGTCAAGCGCCATCCCGGCGGCGAGAATGGCCGCGGCGGCGGCCATTCTCGCCCAGGATTCCAGCTCGAAAAAGGTTAACGCCAAAATCACCGCCAGCGCCGCGGCGAGCGCAGGCAAAATTCCGGCAAGATCGGGCCGCACGTCGAGGCCCCTTGTCCGCAGATGCGCGACCGTCCACAGGCCGAGCGCGCCGACATTGCAGGCGAGCGCCGCGCCCGCCCCGCCGTAATGCGGCGCCAGAATGAAACTGAGGCCGACAACGCAGCTAGCGTTGACGACATGGGCCGCCAGCAAAGAACCCTGCCGCTTGCTGGCGACCAGCAGCCATCTTGCGTTGCCCGACGCAAGAATAATCGCGCCGCTCCAGGCGAGGATGCCGAATTCCCGGCCGGCGCCCGCGAACTCGGCGCCGAAGACGATCCGCATAATCAAGGGCGCCAGCGCCCACAGCATGGCGGCGACAAGGACGCCGGCCCAGCTCGTCACCCGCACCGAGGCCGAGACAATGCGGGCGAGCGCGGGCGGGTCGTCAACCATCCGCCGCGCCATCAGGGGGAAGAGATTGAAGTAATAGACATAGCTGAACGTCATCAGCGACAGGATCAGGCGCTGCGCGGCGCCGAACTCGGCCGTTTCAACATTGTTTGCAGCAGCAGCGACAACGAGGATCGGCAGGTATTGCGCCAGCGCGTTGACGAAAGAGGCGCCGCCAAGCTGCGCGCTTTCCCGCAGCAAAAGTCCGCCGCCGGCAAGACTGTAGTGTGGATGCGCCGGGCGGATAAGGCGATAGGCGAAGATGGAAAACCACGCCGCCATCGCCAACGCGGCGACAAACTCGGCCGCTGCAACATAGGCAACGCCGTTTTTCTGCGGCGCGAGAAAAAACACCGCGACCAGGAACACCGCCATTTTCAGCGTCTGGCCAAAACCGGCGACGCCCATTTTTTCCTGCGACTGGAAAAACCAGTTGTGATTGAACGGTATGGCGAAAAGGCTCGCCGCAAACAGCCAGAACAGGATGTCGGGCGTCCCGGCCCTGGTCATCACACTGTAAAAAAGCGCCAGCACCGGCGCGACGAAGATCGCTAGGCACAATCGCCCGGCAATCACCGAGCCGAGAACCTGCGCAGGACTGGCGCCGCTTTGCGCAATGCGCCGGACGCCAACGGCGCCGGTGCCCATTTCAAGCGCAATCGCGCCAATCGCCGCCATCCCGACCGCGGTTTCAACCGCGCCGTAATCTTCGACCTTCAGTTGTCGCGCCAGCCAAGCGAAAGCGACAAACCCGAAGATCTTCGACAGGAACTGTCCCGACGCCAGGATAATGAAATCGTCAATCAGACGCCCGAGGGTGAAGCGCCTGCGGCCATTCCCGCGCACCGATTCCGCCGGTCCGTTCATGCCGGGCGCCTTTGCAATACGACGTCAAAATCCACAATGACCCTTACGGCGTTGTTACCGCCACTGTTCCAGCCAGCGGGCGATTTCTTCTCGCGGCAGCGTGATTTTCAGCGCCTGCGGCTGATCGATCATCGCTTCAAGCGCGCCGAAGTCGCCGCGCGGGACGGTCGGCAGTCTGAAGTCGCGGCCCATTTCACGCGCCCTGTTGTCAATCTCGATAATGATGCTGCGGCGGCCTTTTTGCAGCGCGCGAATGCCCGCATGCAGCCGGTTGCCGACATAATCGAGATCGCGGGCCGATGACAGCACTGCATCATAGGCGGCAAGGTTCGGCGCAATCAGGTCGACATCGGGAAACAGGCCCCTCAGATAGTCCTGATCGGTGTAGGTCTGCACCCAGGCGTAAACGCGCTGATATTTGCGTTTCAAAAGATCCAGAAGCGCCGCGTCCGCATCGCGGTCCTTCATGTAAGTGTTCAAGGTCGTGACAACGGCTTGCGCCTTTTGCTTTGGCGGTCCGTCATTGATCGTCGTCGGCAATTCCCACAAGGTGGGGCAGCCGGTGTTGACGACATTTGGAAAGCCCAGCGCCTCGAGCTTTGCTTTCGAATAGCCGTCGCGCACCGAATGCAGCTTGTCACGCGCGAACAGCGACGTGAAAAGCCAGGCGGTATAGGGATCGGGCGCGCCCTGATCGTGATACCAGCCAACCCCCATCATCACGAATTTCCGGCCAAGCCTGGCGTCGAGCGGCGACAATTTCCACACCGACCGCAATCCGGCGTGCGAGCTCAACAGATTGCTGCCGCCGGCGATCGCATAATCGGATCTGGCGATCATGCCGCGGCTTTTCGCCGACATCGTCTCGTGACTGGCGACGCGGTTGACATAGTCGTCCGCCAGCACCGGCGCCAGCTGGTTTTTGACCGCTTCCATGATGATCTCATCGCCGACATTGGTCGAGGAGACCGACGTGTCGAGAAGCGTGATGGTGCGGAAACGTCCCGTGGTCATGACACGGTCACCCGCCTGCCGCATCGGGCTTGCGAATACGCGCGCCAAGGATCACTTCAAAATCGTCATCCGTCGCCTCTAATTCGCTGTCCTTCAGGTCTTCCACCGCCAACCCATAGAGAAACGCGGCGGCCGACAGGACATTGCCGTAACTTTGCAGTTTGATTTCGCCTTGTGGCGCCACATCCTTGACCAGCGCTTGGACCCCTTGCGCGGTCAAGCGCCAATATTCGCCCCAGTCGTCGCGGCCGAGGCGGCGCGCTATTTTGCTGGTGCCGTGTGTCGTCATCAGCAGGACGCCGCCCGGTTTCAATATCCGGTACAAGGTCGCCATCGCCGCCTTCATGTCGTAAATCATCTGCAGCGCCTGCGTGAAGATGATGCAGTCAAAGGCGTCCGAGGGGATGTGAACGGCGTCGGTCAGATCGGCGATGATGGTTGCGTCGGGATTTCCCGCGACAACGTGCAGCACGTCGGTTTGAGTAACGCCGGCGCCGTAGCGGTTGATATAGGTCGCATCGCCAAGCTCAAGCGCCCGGCCCTTGATGTCCGCCTTGTTGGTTTCAAGGAATTTCTCGATGTAATAGCGGTCGATCGGGCGCCCCCGGTCCATGCCGAAAATCTTGCTGACCGGCGTCAGGCGGCGAAGGTCACCGAATTTGACGTGACCGGTGCGCGGCCATTGCAACCCGTATTTGCGCTGCGCCTCAACAACCGCGGTGCGCGTTTTTTGTGGCAGTAGTTTGCGCGCTAGGCGCAGGGCGAAACTGTCTGAACTGGCGTTGGCCATTACCGCTCCTGTTGAACGAGCCGGCGCGCCGCGCCTTCGGCGGCTTCCCGCAGGCCCCGCACAACGCGCCGCGTCTGGAAATAGCCGCCGCCGCGCCGTTCGAGAAAGGCGCGCCAGCGGCCTGGGTCGCGATAATAGTGCATCTCGATGCGCGGTAGGTCGTGGATCGGCGATTGCCGGTTCGCATCAGCAAGCCGCACCCCGACCGACAATGAATAATGGCGCGCGATCGCTTCCCTGCTCTGCGGATTGCTGCGACCGTAAGGCGGCGCGAAGTGCGGCGCCGGTTTTCCGAGTTTGTCTTCAAGCGTGCGCCGGCTCGCCGACAGTTCGGCGTCAAGTTCGCCGCCTTCCAGCGTCGTCAGATCGACATGCGTGCGCGTATGTGAGCCGAAGGCGACACCCGCTGCGGATAATTGGCGGATGGCGCTCCAGTCCATCAGGGCGCGCGGGGGATGGTTGGCCCCGATCCAGTTTTCGATCCCGCCAACAACCGATGTCGGCGCAAAAACGCACGAGGCAAAGCCATGGCGCGAGAGAACTGGAAACGCCGCATCGGCGAAATCGCGGAAGGCGTCGTCAAAAGTGATGGCGACGGACCGCCGGCCGAAGGCGATCTCGCCGCGCCGCCAGCATTCGACCTGATCAAGGCTGACGACATCAACGCCAAGTTCAGCGATCGCGCCCATCTGTGCGTCAAAGGTTGCAGCCGTAATGCTGGTCGGCCCCGGCTCATCCGAAATCGAATGATAGGTCAATATCGACACTGAAGTGACCGCATCCGGCACGGCGTCAATCCTCAACAACGTGGGTCAGAAATTCGGCGCGATATCGCGCCCACTTCTCCGCGTCAAAGTCGCGGCCATTGAGGCAGTCCGCAGCGCCATAAGCCATCGCCAGCGCATGGTGCGTATTGTCATGGGCGAAAAGCCCCTGACGGCCGAATGTCAACAAGCCCTTGACGCCGGCGAGCCAGTCGTCGAGCAATTTGAAATTGCCTTCATAATCGCGGTCATAGACAGGGTAGGCGTAAGGCAGGCGGCGCGCGAACGAGCGAACGACCTTCGCCTGTTGCGGCAGGCCGCAATCGCCAAGCCATTGATAGAGCGCGGCGCCGAGCGCGTCGTCGTCCATCGACCAGTACTGATCGCCGGGATCGCTCGGCAGTTCGGCGCACAGGATCGTGCGGCCTTTCGGCTCGCTTGCGGCTGAATAGTTCTTCGGCTCCGACAGGCGCGATATCGGGATCGACAATTCCGGGAAATAATGCGCGTCGAATTCCGTATACTGGTCAGTATCGAGAACAATATAAACGAGAATCATGCCGCGAAAACGGATGGCGTTCGCGGCCCGCCTGACATGTTCTGGCGCCGCATCGCCCGCCGCCCTCACCAGCACGGTCAGCGGCAAGGTCGACCATACGGCGTCAACGGCGTGGTGTTGTTTCTTCTCGCCCGACTGCACAATGACGGCGCGAACTTCATTGTCGACGATCTCGACGCCTTCAACCCGGCTGTTGAGCTCAAGCGTTGCGCCGGCGCTTTCGGCGGCGGCGGCGATGCGGTCGGAAATGACGCCAAAACCGCCGCGCGGATAATAGAACTTGCCGGTCGTCGGCGACTTTAATCCGGGCAGCGCGGCGAAAATCTTGCGCATCAGTTTCGGCAGGGAACTGCCCGAGACGCGGCGCTTGGCGAGCGTCGGCGCCAGATTGTCCGGACCAAGGCCCCAGAGCTTTTTCATGTAAGGAAAATAGAAACTCTCGCACATGGCGCGCCCAAGGCCGCTAAGCAGGACCGAGCCGAAAGTCTCGCGCTCAACCCGCGGCGCGCGCAGTTTCGCGGTCGCTGCGTCAAAAAACAGCGACGCCGCAAACAGTGGCGGTAATTTCGTCGCCAGATCGACCGGCTTCAGCGGGAAATGAATCCACGAGCTTTTAAGGCGGATACGTCCGTGTCGGGGCCGCAGCAAGAGATCGTCGCCGAGCAGCAATTTGATGTCGTCGAGGATTTCCGGGTCCGACGCCGGGTGAAGACGGTGGCTGCCGAAATCGCAATGAACGCCGTCGGCGTCAAAACTGCCGGCGTTGCCGCCAAGACGCGGGCCCGCTTCAAACAGCGTCACAGCGGCTTTGTCGGCTTTTGCAAGACGCCAGGCGGCGCCAAGTCCTGCCGGGCCGCCGCCGAGAATAGCGATTTTCGGGCGTTGGTTATTTCCGGTCTTGTTGATTTCAGCTGTCATGCGCGCGTCATCCATGGCTTGCCCCCGCCGTTGCTTCTTTGCCCCGCTGGGTCAGCACATGCGCGAGTGCGCCAAGACCGCCGGTTGCAAACTGGATTGACTGCCAGACCAGCGACGCGGCGACGACGCCGGCGGCGGAATACCCCATCGGCGTCATCAGTCCAGCAATGCTCGCCTCACGCACGCCGAGCCCGCCAAAGCTGATCGGCAAGGTGGAGACGAGTTTGGCCAGCGGCCAGGCGAAGACCCACGCGGCGAGCGACGTTTCCGCGCCGATATTGCGCGCGATCACGCCGTTCATCAGCGCGAAAGCGAATTGAACCCCGATCGACAGAGAGGCGCAGCCAACAAGCGCGCCGCGCCGCGCCGACATTTCTTCCAGAGCATTGGCGACATCGTTAATCAGCGCGCCGGCTTTGCCCTGTTGCGGCGCCAGTTTGCGCATCAGCTCCGCCACCGGCCCGATAAAGACGATCGCCGCAACACCCGCGCCAATGGTCAGCGCCGCAATGATCGCGAGGCTGGCCGGATGAACGCCCGCGCGCGCGCCAAGCCAGGCGGCGCCGATGGCTGAAATGACAATGAGCGCGGCAGTGTCGATCAGCCGGTCGGCGAGCGAGCCGACCGCGAGCGCTGTTTTGCGGCCCGATCCCTTCATCACCAGACCGGCGCGAACGATGTCGCCGCCGGCAACGCCCGGCAGCGCCAGATTGGCGGCGAGCCCCGAAAAATGCGCGCGCAGCGCCCGCGGATAGGAAACCGCGCCGCCGATCATCCACCGCCATTTGGCGGCGGCGAGCATATGCCCGGCGATAAAGCCGCAAAGGACGCCAATCCACAAAACAGGCGAAACCGTGCGCATGCGCGCGACCAGTTCGTCCAGCGGCGCGAAGGTGAGGATTGCCGCCAGGATCGCCAGCGAAACGCCAATGCGAATAAAGCCGGTCGCCCGGCTTTTTGTTTTCGCCCGCGCTTTCGCCGCATCCGCCATTTTATTCGCCGTGTAGTCGAGGCCGCAGATGCAACCGCGAAATCATGTCGGCGATAAGGCCGAGCGACCACACCAGCAGCGCTGCGAGCAGCCCGAAGATCGCGCTTTCCGACAAATTCATCTTGGTGATGTCATAGGCGAATTTCACCGCGCCAAACAGGAAGAGAACGGCGCCAAGCGGCATGAAAACGCGCAGCGGTTGGAAAAACACGATAATCCTCAGTACTAGGAGGATAAAGGTGAAAAACGCCGTTGGACGCATCGATGACTGGCCGACCCGCTTGGCGTAGGTGATCGGCGTATAGATCACCCGCAATTTCGAACACAGCATCGACAGGGTGATCGTTGTCGTGAACGAGAACCCGTCCGGCAACAATGGCACAAACCGCTCCAGCGAAGAGCGCTTGAAAACGCGCAGGCCCGAATTCAGGTCCGGGATTTTCCGGTCCGCCAGCATGTTGGCCAGCGTGTTCAAGATCCATTTCGGCGGGCGGCGGATCCACTGTACATTCTTCATCGCCGCGCCGCGGTCGCCGACCACCATGTCGGCGTTCTGGCAAAGCGCGAGCATGTCGGGCAGCTTGTCGGCCGGATAGGTGCCGTCGGCGTCGATGATCGCCACGAATTTCGAATTGGTCTCGGCGATGCCAGTTTTCAGCGCAAAGCCGTAGCCGGAATTTTCCGGCAGGCGGATCACCCGCACCCCCGCCTTTTCCGCCGCATCGCCAGTGCCATCGGTCGAGCCGTCATCGACGATGACAATTTCGCCGTCGATATTCGCCTTGGCGAGAACGGCGGTGAGCGCCTCAATCGTCTGGCCGATCGCGGCGGCCTCATTATAGGCCGGCACGACGATGGTTAATTCTTTTGACATCAGCAAAGTCCCCGGAATTCCAGTTAGTTCACGGTCCAGAGGCTTGTTCATCTGTTTTGCTCTTTAAGGTCAATGACGCCTTCTGAAAGCAAGGGACAAGCCAGTTCTTCGAGGAATCCCTACTGCAGAAAGGTTAATTTCCGCTGCCGCCGCCGATGATCGGCGGCGATCGCTGTGAAGTGCTGCGCGCTGGCGGCCGTAGCGATTGCAAAGACCGGGGAATGTTGGGTGCGGGGGCTGGATTTGAACCAACGACCTTCAGGTTATGAGCCTGACGAGCTACCGGACTGCTCCACCCCGCGCCAACGTACGCCGACCGGTCTTAAAAGCCGCAAGAAACGTCTTCAGATCCGGAAGGAAGCGGCGATATAGCGGCGGGCCGCCGGGAGCGCAAGCCCGCCGGACCGATCGCGGCAAACGATAGCGGCAATTGAGTCCCGCCGCCGGATCGTTATGCTCGCGCCCGCCCGCCGGTTCAGCCTGAAACAAGGATACTTCGATGCGACTTTCCATCCTCGCCGCCGCTTTTGCGTCGCTAGCCGCCGTCGGCGCCTGTTCGAAGGCGCCGGAGACGCCGCAGGCGCCGGAAAAGGCCGCGCCAATTGAGCCGAAGGTCGATGAAATCCGCCTCTATGTTCTCGATTGTGGACATGTCGACGTGTCCGATATGGGCATGTTCGACCGCAGCGGCGGCTTTGACGGGCAGAAGCGGTCGCTGGTCGATCCGTGTTTTCTGATCCGGCACCCGTCAGGCGATCTCGTCTGGGATGCAGGCCTTCCCGACGCGATCCACGATGCGCCGGACGGCGTCGTCGAGGATGCGTTCGCGCTGACCGTACCGAAGACCTTGAAAGGGCAGCTTGAGCGCATTGGCGTGCCGCCGGAAGTCGTTGAATTTTTCTCGATTTCGCACTCGCATTTCGACCATCTCGGCAATGGCAATCTGTTCAAGGGTTCGAGTTTCATCGTCAACGAGGCCGAGCGCGGCTACATGTTCCGGCATGAAGCAAGAAGCGACACGCAGGCTTTCGCCAATTACGGTGATCTCGAAGCGGCGAAGAAAATCACCTTCACCGACAGCTATGATGTATTCGGCGACGGGTCAGCGATCATCATCTCAATGCCGGGTCATACGCCGGGACATTCGGTGTTGCTGGTCACGCTGAAACATTCCGGTCCGATCCTTCTGTCCGGCGACCTTTACCATCAGGCGGACTCGCGCGCGCGCCGGCTGGTTCCGACCTTCAACACCAGCGTCGATGACACCCTCGCCTCAATGGACAAGTTCGAAGAACTGGCGAAGGCCAGCGGCGCGCGCGTCATCATCCAGCATGAGAGGGCGGATTTCGACAATCTGCCGCGCGCCCCGGCTTTTCTCGATTGAGACTTGATCAATCCGTGAACGAACGGCCGGCGCGGTCCTCGATCTCGATGATCCAAAGGTCGGAATCAAAGCGCTTTTCCTTGTCGAGATAGGCGTCGATTTCGGCTTCTGCAGCAGCAGCGCCGCCCTCGCCAAACGGCTGGAGCCAGACCGCGTTGCCGACATCGTCGCGCGCTTCGACGTAAAGCCGCGCAAGGCCGCCGCCCTGATAAACCTTGACGGCGATCGATCCGGCGTCCGCATCGCCGCGCCGCGCAACCACCGCAAAAGCGCCTTCGCCCTGCGCCCGGCGGATCAGCGCGGCGGCGCGAATTTCTGATTTGAGGCGCGGTTCAGCCATGAAGGCGGGCTCTATCGCCAGCGGGGCCAGCGATCAAGCCGCGTCGACTTTCGGCCTGGCGCGGCGATACGCTTTGATCCGGTCGAGTTGCGTTGCTGGTTGCGGCGCATGGCTTGCCGGTTCGGGACGCGCGGCGGACAGAACGGCGCGCACCGCGCCTTTCGCCGGGGCCGGCGTC
>JBGSVH010000264.1:0-13102 GCA_041753055.1 Parvularculaceae bacterium | reverse complement strand
CCGCCGGTCGACGCTGCCGTCACCGCCGCCGCAGCGCCGATGGGGGCTGCCGCCCCTGCATCTGACGGCGCCATCACCCCGGATAGCATCGCCCGCCACATCAAGATCCTCGCCTCTGACGAGTTCGAGGGCCGCGCGCCGACGACCCCCGGCGGCGAGAAGGCGCGAAACTATATTGCGGCGGAATACAAGCGCATCGGGCTAGAGCCCCTGAACGGGTCTTATTTCCAGAACGCCGATATGGTTGAAACGACCGTCGATCCGGCGACGTCCTATCTGCGCGTCGACGCCAATGGCGAGGTCCGCGACATTGCCTATAAAACCGAAGCGGTGTGGTTCACCAAGCGCGTCCGGCCAGAAGTCGCGTTCGACGACAGCGACGTTGTCTTTGTCGGCTACGGCATCGTCGCCCCGGAATATCAGTGGAACGATTACGAAGGCATCGACGTCAAGGGCAAGACCGTTATCATTCTCGTCAATGATCCGGGCTTTGCGACGAAAGATCCGGCGCTCTTCACCGGCAACGCCATGACTTATTACGGGCGCTGGACCTACAAATATGAAGAAGCGGCGCGTCAGGGCGCGGCGGCGGCGCTGATCGTTCACGACACCGCGCCGGCCGCCTATGGCTGGAATGTGGTTGAAGGGTCAAACACCGGACCGCAGATCGACCTGAAGCGTAACGACGACGGCATGGGCCGGGTCGCGCTCGAAGGCTGGCTCCAGAAAGACGTGGCGCGCGCGCTGCTCGCCTCGGCGGGGCTTGATCTCGATTAACAGATGGACGCGGCCAAGACCCGCGGCTTCAAGGCGGTTGCGATGACCGGCCTTAAGGCCTCGGCGAAAATCGAGCAGACAATCAAGCGCTCCAGCGACGCCAATGTCATCGGCGTCCTGCGCGGCAGCGAGGCGCCCGATGAATACATGCTCTACATGGGGCACTGGGATCACCTTGGCGTCAATCCGGACGTCGAAGGCGAAGACAAGATCTATAATGGCGCGGTCGACAATGCGACGGGCGTCGCGTCGATCCTGGCGATCGCTGAAAAATTCGCCAGTGGTCCGCGCCCGCGCCGATCGATCCTGTTTGCGGCGGTGACGGCGGAAGAATCCGGCCTCCTCGGCTCCGCCTATATGGGCGAAAATCCGCCTGTGCCGCTGAAGGACATTGTCGGCGGCGTCAATATCGACGGCGTCCTGCCGTCGCCGCCGGCCAAGGACATCATTGTTGTTGGCTATGATGCGTCGGAATTGCAGGATGTGCTGAAGGCGGTCGCCGACGAGAACGGCAAATATCTCCGTCCCGATGCAGAGCCGGAAAAGGGGTATTTCTACCGCTCCGACCATATCAGCCTCGCCAAGAAAGGCGTGCCGATGCTCTACGCCGACGCCGGCATCGATTTCGTTGACGGCGGCGAGACCGCCGGGCGCGCCGCGGGCGAGGACTATACGGCGCATCGTTATCATCAGCCTACTGATGAATATACCGATGACTGGGACCTGACCGGGATGGCGCAATCGATGAACATTCTTTATGAAGTCGGCGCGCGCATCGCTAATTCAAGCGACTGGCCGAACTGGCGAGATGGCAACGAATTCCGCGCAATCAGGGATGCATCGCGCGCCGGTCAGTAAAAATGCGGGGCGAACGGTAGTCCCCCGTTAAGCTTTTTTCGCCAAAGCTTTTCCGGCATGGAAACGCTTTACGATCTGATGGCGGTCACGCTGTTCATCGCGACAGCAGGGATTTTCTTTTATCGCTACAAAAGCGAAAATCCTCCGCTTGCGCCCTATATGCTGATCTCGCTTGATTGCGCCGTGTCGAACTGGCTCGGCAATAATGGCGGCGGCGTCGGCGCCGTCTTGCTTCTGATCGCCGGCTCGTTCTACCTGTTGCACATCGCCAGCGCGCCCTTCGCCGAAGAAACCGAATAACGCCGCCGCGCCTTCAAGCGCCAGGCGATCCCGGCGAACCCGAGCAGCATCATCGCCCACACCGATGGTTCCGGCGTCGGGGCCGTGACGTCGGTCGGCGCGCCGTTAACGCTGACATAGTCGACCGTCGCGCCAGTCGCGCCGCCTTTCGCTTTTGTCCCGGTGATCAAGATGAAATCGCAGCCGCCAAGCGCCGAACAGCCCTTCTGGAACAGATTGCCGACAGTCAGCGTGCCGCCAGCATTGACATTCTTGGTGTCCGCAAAAATCGGCGACCCATTATTGAAGCGGCCGAAGCTGATGCTCAATGTCGCCGTTCCGGTTGGCGGCGCCAGCGTGAAGATCGACACCGTGTCGGTCTTCGAAACGCCAAAGGGCTGCGCAAACAACAGCGACATCCACTGCCCGAGCGCGACAAACTGCCCGGCGTTATCGCCAGCGGTCGAAAGCGCGGTCATCGGTCCCGGCGCATAAGGTGTTGACGCATCGAAGATCGCAGTTCCCGCCTGCGCAGGCGACAGCGCCGCCATCGCCACTGTCATCGCTGCGGCGAGCGTCAAACGTGAATTCCCGGTTAATCGCAGCGCCGTTCGCATTTCTTTGCAGTCCGTTCAGAGAACGGAAATCATCCAATGGTTTAATCCCACCCGGATAGTGAGGGGGCTCGATTAACTCGGGATTAAAAAGTGGCTGGAGCCCTTTTGCGTTTTTTCGCCGGTTCTGACCGACGGGCCGCACTTGCGCCCGCGGTTGTCGCTTTAATGATGATGAGCGCGCTGCGCCCGATGGGAGCGGCGGCGTCATGGTAAACGCGGCGGACCGAAAAGTTCTCATCATTGTCGAAAACCTGCCGGTGCCGTTTGACCGCCGCGTCTGGGCGGAAGCAACGACGCTTGCCGCCGCTGGCTACAGCGTTAGCGTGATCTCGCCGAAGCTGAAAGGCTATACCAAAGACTACGAGGAAATCGACGGTGTTCACATTTATCGCCACTATCTTCACGAAGCGGGAAACTCGCGTTTCGGCTATCTACGCGAATATGCAAGCGCGCTCGCCGGCCAGTTCCGTCTTGCCCTTCGCGTGCGGCGCGAGCGGGGCTTTGATGTTATCCACGCCTGCAATCCGCCGGATCTGATTTTCATTGTCGCCGCATTCTTCAAGCTCTTTTTCGGCGTGCGGTTCATTTTCGATCATCACGATCTATGCCCGGAACTGTTTGAAACGAAATTCGGGCGTAAGGGCCTGCTTCACAAAGCGCTGCTGGTGCTTGAGCGACTGACCTTCGCGCTCGCCGATATTTCGATAGCGACCAACGAATCGTATCGCGACATCGCCATCGAACGCGGCCGCATGAGGCCGGAACGGGTTTTTGTCGTGCGCTCCGGGCCGCGCCTCGACCGCGTCGTCATCGCGTCTGGCGATCCTCTGCTCAAGGGCGACGCCAAGTATCTCGTCGGCTATGTCGGGGTCATCGGAAAGCAGGAAGGGCTTGATCTGCTTGTCGGCGCGGTCTCGCACCTCGTCAACCAGCTCGAGCGCAAGGATGCGCACTTTGCGATCATTGGCGATGGACCTGAGCTTCCCGCCATCAAGGCGCTCGCGAGCGCCAGGGGCGTTTCTGACTATTTCACGTTTTATGGGCGCACGTCTGACGACGTTTTTCTGAGTGTCCTCAATACCTCCGACATTTGCGTCAACGCCGACCGCTGCTGCGCCATGAACGACAAGTCAACGATGAACAAGATTCTTGAATATATGGCGCTTGGAAAGCCGATCGTTCAGTTTGACTTGACTGAAGGCCGCCGGTCGGCCGGCGGCGCATCGCTTTACGCGCGGCCCGACAATGTCGCGGACTTCGCGATGAAAATCGATATGCTGCTTGGCGAACCGAAATTACGCAGCGACATGGGCGCCATCGGGCGCGAACGCATTGTCCGGCAGTTCAGCTGGGCGCATTCGGCTCCTGTGTTGCTGCGCGCCTACGCAAAGGCGTTCGAACCGCGCACCGCCCGGGCGGCAAGAAAGCGGCCTGCGATCTCAAACTCGGGGACGGCGCCGCGGCCCGCTGTGCGATCATAATGGTTGCCGCTGCTCCCGAGGTCAGCATTGTCATTCCGCATTTCAACCAGCTGGCGTTGCTGGAAAAATGTCTGGAAAGCCTTGAGCGGCAGACACTGCCGCGATCGCGCTACCAGATCATTGTCGCCGATAATGGCGCACCGGGTGGTTTGGGCCGCCTCATTGCTGACTATCCGGATGTCGAGTTCGTCGAGGCGCAAGAACGCGGCGCAGCGCCCGCCCGTAATGCGGCGCTCGCGCGGGCAACGGGCGCGGCAATTGCGTTCATTGACGCTGATTGTGTTGCTGCGCCGGACTGGCTTGAGCGCGGCCTTGAAGGCCTTGAGGACGCGCCGCTCTGCGGCGGACGCATTATCGTCACCGTCGAAAATGACACAAACCCGACCCCCGTTGAGGCGTTTGAACGGGTATTCGCCTTCCGCCAGCGCAATTACGTTGAAAAGAAAAAATTCTCCGCGACGGCCAATCTTTTCGCGCGCCGTGAAGCGGCTGCCGCCATCGGTCCGTTTACAAATGGTTTATCAGAAGATGTCGACTGGTGCCGCCGCGGCGCCGCGCTAGGGTTTCATTTAGCATTTAACGATAAATCAATAGTCAGCCACCCGGCGCGACGGGACTGGAGCGAATTGATCCGTAAGTGGGACAGGATCGTCGCCGAGCGCTGGGCGGGCTTCGAACGACGGGGCCTTGTTCGCGCCATTGCGTGGATGGGCCTTGCCGCAGCAACGGCGCTGTCGACGGCGCCGCACCTGTTGCGGGTGATGACCAGCGCCGATCTAAAGTCGGCGCACGACCGGATGGCGGCGGCCTCGGTGCTGGCGAGAATTCGCTGGTGGCGGGCCAAGCGGATGACCGCGCTGCTGTTTGTCAAGTGAGGGACGATGTTGATGCGTAGCAGAATTCTGCTTTCGGTTTTCGCCGCCTGTTTTTGCGCGTCATCCGCCGTGGGCGCCGCGCCGCAATCCGGCGACAAGACCGTCGCGAGCGGGAAAACGCAAGTTGTCGCCAAGGTTGGCGCCCGCGAAATTACGTTGACCGAGTTGCGCCTCGAAATGGGCCGGCTTGGGCTGTCGCCGTCGGATCCCGCGTCCGAACGCGCCGCGCTTGAAAGTCTTCTCAACCGAACGCTTCTCGCCAAGGCGGCCCGCGCGGCGGACCTTCACCGCAAGCCTGAAACCATGGCGCGCATGTATGCCGCGCAAGATCAGGCGCTCGCCGACTATTATCTTGCCCTGGCCAGTCAGCCGGCGGAACCGACCCGCGAGGAAATTGACGACTTTGTCCGCGCCAATCCATCCATGTTCGCCGAGCGCAAGATCTATGAATTCTCGGTGCTTTCGCTCGAAACAAAAAATTTCAACGAGAAAGCGCTGACGCCGCTGTTCGATCACGAAGCGGATTTTTCGCGCTTGACCGATGTGCTGACCAAGGCTGGCGCCCGTTACACGCTGGCCGGCGCGGTACAATCGGGCGCTGCATTCCCCGCGCCGATCCGTGAACAGCTGGCGCGTTACGGCGCGCGCGACAATATCGTCATCAAGGGCGACGAAACAACCCAGATCATGAAGATCACCGCCATCCGGCCTGACAGTTCGGAGGCTGCCGAATGGCCGCCGCTGGCGCGCCGGTTTCTTCTTGAAGAAGCGGCTGGCAAGCGCAGCGAAGACCTGATGGCGCGTCTCCGCAAAGAAAACGACATTGCTTATTACCGCCCAACCGCGGCGCCGCCGCCGCAAAAGGCGAAATAAAATGGGCGTCCTTGATCTCATCAGCGTACTCAAGGCCAGAAGGCTGATCGTCTTGTGGACGATCGTTGTCGGTCTTGTGGTCGGCCTTGCGCTGGCGATCATCCTGCCGACAAAATACATGTCGCGCGCGCTGGTGCAGGTCGATTCAATCCAGCGAAATTCGCTGACGGGCCTTGTCGAACCGCGCTTGCGCGTAGCCGAATATCTGGGGCAACAAGCGGCCGTCGCGTCGAGCCGGACGGTCGCGCTTGAGGTTATCAACCGGCTTTCCGATGAAGGGTTCATAGCGCTTGCCGATTACGAGGAGCGCTGGCGCAAAGAAACCGGCGGCGAACTGGTCGCGGGCAATGACGCGCGGCTTTGGGCCGCCGATCAGCTGTTGCGCGATCTCACCGTTACTGCAAATGATATCGGAAGCACGCTCGAGCTTGGGTTTCGCGCTGAAGATCCGGCGCAAGCGGCGCGCGTCGCCAACGCCTTCGCCTCCGCCTATATGTCGACGGTGCTCGACCAAAAGCAGCGCCGCTTCGCCCGCAAGGCGGCGAACTTTTCCGACGAGACGCAGGCGCTCGCCGAAAATGTCGCCAGCGCCCAGAACGAACTGGCGCTTTATCGGGAAGCTTCCGGCATCCTGCCAATGGGATCGCAGAAGGTTGAAGCGTCGGACATTGAACTCGCGGCCCTGACGACGCGCCTTGCCGAAGCGCGCGCCGATGATGCTGAAGCGCAATCGCTCCTGCGTCAGGCGGAAGCGACGCCGACGAGCGGGCTGGTCAATTTTCCTTTGCCGGAAGACGCGCTGCCGGGACGTCAGGCGCAGGCGCGTCTTGCCGCCGTCGCCGCGACCCTGACGCGGATCGGCGAACGCTACGGCGAAAGATATCCGGACTATATTGAAACCGCGAATGAGAAAGCCGCGCTTGAACGTAATATCCTGCAGTCGGTCCGTGACCGGGCCGATTATTCGTCAAACCGCGTCGCCGCTCTTGAAAAGCAGGCCGCCATCCTGAAGGCGACGGTCTCCGGCATGCAGAAAACCCGGGAGACCTATGATCTGCTCGAGGACCGGGTCACCGCGAGCCAGGACACGTTCAATCTAGTGACAACGCGGTCGCTGCAGGAATCGCTGCAGGCGCGCGTTGACACGCTCGATGTGTTTTTGTTGTCGCGCGCGACGCCGCCCGCCGATCCGGCGACCCCTCCATCCTGGCTGATCGCTCTTCTCGGCGCCTTCGCCGGTGTTGCGCTCGGTTCTGGCGTCGCCGTCTTTGTCGAATTGATGGAGGGCCGCGTTCGAACGGTCGACGTGGTGCAGCGAAACTTCCGGACGCACCTTGTCTGTGAGATTACCGCGGCCAAACCGCAACGCCGCCGCAAGCACTTTAAGTTGAGGTTTGCCGCATGACCGCCGCCCGCCGCCATTCATCCGCCAGATCCGGCAAGGCCGCCGCCAAGCCCGCAGCGCCCGCAGTCGTGCAGGCGCGGGTCGAGCGCGAACGCCGACTCGGCGCGACCTTGATGCGCCTTGGTAAACTCAATGACGAAGCGATGGCGCGCATCGCGGAGATACAGCGGCAAACCAACGCGCCCTTCGCCAAGGCCGCCTCAACGCTTGGCTTGTTGACAAAAGACGATGTCGAGACGGCGATCGGCGTTCAGAACGGATTTATCCGCGAGGGCGACGGCGAGGGCCGACTTCCGCCGAACGCGATTATTGTGCGGCGGCCGGCGTCAAAGGAAGCGGAACAGTTTCGCGTCCTTCGGACGCGCCTGCTGACATCCAAGGACAGCGACAAACTCGATCTCTTCGCCATCGCCGCCAACGGTTCGAGCCGCGAAGCCGATCACCTTGCGCTCAATATGGCGGCGTCCTTTGCACAGCTTGGCAAGCGCGTGCTTCTCGTTGACGCCGATCTGCGATCGGCGCGGCTGTCGTCCTACTTCGCCGTCACTGCGGGTCCCGGCCTGCGCGAAACGCTTGTTGGCGATTGCGATATTCGCCAGGCGATCAAGCCGACCATCATTGCCAACCTAAGCATTCTGACAGCCGGCGCGCGGACGCCGAATGGCCATGAGCACTTGTCTGGCGCGACGCTCCCGCTGACACTCGACTACCTCAAATGCGCCTTTGATGTCGTCATCGTGATGACGGCGCCGTTTGGCGACGTCGTTGACGCGCAGTCGGTCTGGGCCGCTGCTGGAAAGGTTTTCGTGGTGACGCGGCGCGACCGCGATCGCCTCGTCGAACTGAAAGAGCTCAACGCCGCGCTTCGCCAGGTCGACGCCGCGATCATCGGCGCTGCGCTCGCCGGTTAGGGAGACGGCGATGCCGTCGCTGACAACAAACGCTCAGCCAGAACTGCAAGGGCTTGCCCGTTGGTTGCTGCCCGCGCTGCTCGCCGCCGGCGCGCTCGCACTTTATTTACCAGTGTGGTTGGAATTTGCGCAGGGCCCCTGGCGCCGGGACGAAAACGCCCATGCTCTGATCATCATGGCGATTGCGCTCGGCGCGGCGGGCGCGCGGCTTTTCGCCGAAGAATTTGACCTGAGACGAAACGCTGGCGAACTCGCTGCCGGATTTCTGCTGCTCGCGACCGGTCTTGTCCTTGTCGCCGCCGGCGGCGTGACTGAAACCGTTCTCTTTCAGTCTGCGTCGCAAATGTTTGTCGCTTCCGGCGCCGCCGTCGCGCTGCTGGGCTGGCGCGGCGCAAGGCGCCTGTGGTTCCCGCTCTTGCTGACTGTCTATCTCATCATCTGGCCGGGATGGGCGCTTGACGCTTTGACCGCGCCGTTAAAAGCGATTGTTTCTGAAATTGTCAGTAACGGGCTTTATGCAGTCGGCCTTCCGGTCGCGCATGCGGGCGCGGTCATTTCGGCGGGGCCTTATCAGCTCCTGGTCGCTGACGCCTGTTCCGGCCTCAACTCCCTCGTCGCGCTGACGGCGGTCGGCGCCGTATATCTCTACGCCGTCAAACATCAGGACTGGCGCGTCAACGCGATCGTGCTCGCAACGCTTGTCCCGATCGCCATCGCCGCCAATATCCTGCGGGTGACAGCGCTCGTGCTGATCACCTATTTTCTCGGTTACGACGCCGGGCAAGGGTTCCTTCATGAGGGCGCCGGGCTCTTGATGTTCGCGGCCGCGCTCGGCCTTGTTTTCCTGATTGATGCAGTGGCGCTGCTCGCCTTTGTGCGCCGGGCAGGGGGGCAGCGATGAGCCCGCATCGATTTCGCATGGCGTTCATCGCGCTGCTGATGACGTTAACCGGCTTTGCAACCGCGTCGCTGCGTCCGGCGTATTTTCGACCTTCGCCGCCGCCGGATCTTGAGGCGATGATGCCAGACCACTTCGCCGGATGGCGGCGGATCGCGCTGTCGCAGGCTGTCTTGCCGCCGGAAACTGAGCTTCAGCCGGGTGAGTCCGTCGCCTATCGCGCCTATCAGGACGACCTAGGGCGGATTGTCACGCTGGTCGCAGCTTTCGGTCCGCCGCTTGGCGATTCCGTTCGCCTGCATCGTCCGGAGAAATGTTACACCGCGCAAGGCTTTGAAATACGCGCCCGCTCGCAATCGCGTCTGGTGATCGATGGCCGCGATGTGCCGCTGATCAATCTCGATACGCAAAGTCCCGCCCGCCGTGAGGCGGTGACTTACTGGCTGCGCGATGGCGCGGGGTTCACGACGAAAGCCAGCGACACCGGGCTGCAGCGGTTGCGCAAGGGCGTTTCGCGGCCGCTCGACGGCGCGCTGGTGCGGGTTTCAACCATCAATGGCGAAGCGCCGCAGTTCGATCTGCATCAGCGCTTTCTGGCCGATTTCTCACAGGCGCTTTCGCCACACGCCGCGACGGTTCTGCTGGGCGTCGAGGCGCCGTCATGAAGCCGCAGAGCCGTTTTGGCGCCGTCATCGTCAATTACAATTGCGGGCCGCTTGCGGTCGACGCGGCGCTGAGTTTCCTTGGTGATGGCGGCGCTGTCGCGATCATTGTCGACAACGCCTCGCCTGATGGATCCGGCGATGAGGTCGATCGCATTATCCATGGAAAAGCCGTTCACACGCCCGTCGCGCCGCCGGAACCGCTCGACGGCGCCGCGCCCGTATTCGCCGCAATCGAAAATTTGAAGCCCGGCTCATTGAGGCTGATCCGCTCGCCGCGCAATGGCGGTTTCGCCTTTGGCAGCAATGTCGGACTGCGGGCGCTGGCCGCCTTGCCGGGCGTCGACAGATTCCTCCTGCTCAATCCGGATGCAGTTCTGGCTGAAGGCGCGCTTGCCGCTTTCGCAGCGCGCCTTTCTGACGATCGCGCCGGGCTTTGTGGCGCCACGGTTGTCGGCTTTGACGGGCCGCACCTCGCGCAAGCGCTTGGCGGGGCCAGGATTGATCCGCTCCTTATTGTCGGCCGCAACCTTGGCGAAGGATCGCGCGTCGCAGAAGCGCCAGACCGCAAAGTCGTTGAGGCGCAACTTTCCTATCCGCTTGGCGCCGCGATCGCGTTGCGGCGCGATTACCTGGCCAGAGCCGGCTATCTCGATGAACGCTACTTTCTCTATTATGAAGAGGTGGATTGGGCCTTGGCGGGCGGTCCGGCGAACCGGCCTGTCTGGGCCCCGGGCGCGATCGTCTATCATCGCTATGGCGTTGCATCGAAGAGCCGGAAGGCCGGACCGGGCGAAGCGTCCGATCGCTCGCCGTTGGCGGATTATCACATGACGCGCTCACGCATTCTTTTTGCATTGAAATGGCGCCCATGGCTGGCGCCGGTAGCGATCCTTGCAGGCGGCGCCCAGGCGTTGGGCCGGTTCATCGCCGGCCGCCGCGAGAATGCGGCTGCGGTCATGCGTGGCGCCCTGCCCGGCAGCGCGCGGGATTTCCGTTCTGCGCCATTAGCGCCGGCTGAATAAAATCGTATACGGAATAACGTCGCTGTCCTCCGTCGTGATTGCAACCGCCGTCGGCGCTTGCTAAGACAATCGCAGGCAAATTACCCGGCGCGCTGATGCAATCACAGCAGATAGACTGGCCCTTTCTCGCCAGGACCGCGGCGGAAACGCCGGCCGGCGGCGAAGGGTCGGCGATCGGCGAGCTGATCGGCATTCGCGGGATTATCGACAAGCTGTGGCATGCCGCTCTGTGGGCGCAAAGCCAGCTCGCCTCGGTCAACACGTTGATCCAGCTGGCGATCATTCTGGTCGCCCTCGTGCCGGCGACGATCTTCGGACCGCAAATCAGAAAGCTGATTGTCGCGCAAGTCGCGCCGCGGGCGCCCTATGGGGCTTTGCGCCGCGCTGCAAATGCGTTTGCTCACATTGCGACGCCGATCGCGCTCTATCTGATCTGGCAGGGCGCCTCGCTGGCGTTGGCCGCGTCCGATTATTCACATGGTCTCATCGACGCGGGCGTCAGTCTTCTCGCCGCCTGGATCGTCATCCGCCTTGTCACCTTGATCATCCGGTCGGCGTTCTGGTCGCGGGTCGCCTTTTTTGTCGCCTGGCCTATTGCGGCGCTCGATGCCACCAACCTTCTGGACGACGCAATGCGGCTGCTCGACGGCGCGTCGATCCCGCTCGGCACGGGCGCCACCGGCGTCTCAACAACTTTTTCAGCGCTCGACCTCGTTCGCGTCATTTTCATTTTTACGGCGCTGTTCTGGATTTCCAGTGTCGTCGGCCGCTTCCTGAAGAGCCAGATTTCGACGGTTGATGAATTAACGCCATCGCTTCAGGCGCTGTTGATCAAGCTTTTGGATCTCCTGCTGCCAGTCGCGGCGTTTCTCATCGCCTTGCAAATGGTCGGCTTCAATTTCACCGCGCTCGCCATTTTCGGCGGCGCCGTCGGTCTCGGCATTGGCCTTGGCCTGCAGCGGACAATCTCGAATTTCTTCGCGGGCTTTACGCTGATCGCCGACAAGTCGATCAAACCGGGCGACATCGTTGAAGTCGGGACGACCTTTGGCTGGGTTGCGGAAATGAATGCGCGTTACGTGACAATCCGCACCCGTGACGGCAAATCGCACCTGATGCCAAACGACCGGTTTATCGAGGAGGGGGTGATCAACTGGTCGCACTCCGACCGCACGGTTCGCCTGCATGCGCAGTTTGGCGTTTCTTATTCAACGCGCGATCTCAGGGCGATCGCCAAGGCGGCCGAGGAAACGGCTGTCGGCGTTGCGAGGGTACTGAAGTCGCCAAGCCCAAGATGCAATCTCGTTGAATTTGGCGACAGCTCGGTAAATTTCGATCTGCGGTTCTGGATCAATGACCCGGCGAGCGGCGTCGCCAATGTCACCAGCGAGGTTATGCTGGCGATCTGGGACCGGCTCCACGATATGGGCGTTGAAATCCCCTTTCCTCAACGCGATCTCCATATCCGGTCAATTCCAGCGGGTCTGGCGCTTCCTGCGGCGCATTCTCCAGAATGAGGCGGGCGCCTTTGTCAGCAAGGGTATCACCCTGTATAGTCGGCGGGAGCGGGTGTCTCACCAGGGCCGGGGCAGTTTGAGGAGTTTTGATCATGATGAAGGCAATTTTCGCCGCAGCGGTCGCCATGCTGCTTGCCGCGTGCGCAACTTCAACGCCTTACGGGCCGGCGACGGGAAATAACCCTTACGGGTTTACGGACCAGAAGATCGAAGACAACAGGTTCCGGATCGTCTTTCGCGGCAATTCGTCAACGACGCGCGAAGCGGTCGAAACCTTCCTGCTTTACCGCGCCGCCGAGCTGACGGTCGAGAACGGTTTTGATTATTTCATTGTCAGCGAGCAGGACACCGAAGCGAACAAGCGCTATTCGGCGGCGCCGAACCCCGCTTTCTACGGCCGCTATTATTATGGATACGGACCTTATTGCTGCGCGTTCCCCTACTATGCTTATGGCTGGGGCTGGGGCTCGCCCTATGACGACGTATCGATGCGCGAATATACGCGCTATACGGCGATCGCCTTCATCACCATGCACAAAGGGTCAAAGCCCGCGGACAATCCGCAGGCGTTCGATGCGCGCTCGGTAATGGACAATTTGCGCTCTTATGTCGTCGCGCCAGCGTCTTCGTAAGACGGGAAGGCTTTACGCCGGCTAGACCGCACGCAATTTTGGCATCGTCTGAGACGCCTGGTTGGCGACGGCGTCGGCGCGTTCAAAGACTGCGACAAATCCCCGTGACGTGTGCCTGAGAACAATGGCGCGCTGGCGGCCGATATGAATGGCCGATCCGACGGCGGGCTTGCGCGGTGATTCAACCGAAACGCCGTCAACCGACTGATCAAGGACGCGCACGAATAGGGAGCCGCCGTCGGGCAGGCGGCACACCATGCGCTGCTCGGCGATCGGATGACGCGGCGCGCCG
>JBGSVH010000263.1:0-11016 GCA_041753055.1 Parvularculaceae bacterium | reverse complement strand
GGCAGCGCGAACGCCGCCGTCTTGCCGGTGCCGGTCTGGGCGATGCCAAGGAGGTCGCGGCCTTGAAGAACGGGCGGGATCGCCTGGGCCTGGATCGGGGTCGGCGTCGTATAGCCTTCAGCGGCGACGGCCTTGGCGATCGGCTCGGCGAGGTTAAGGGTGTTAAAGGTAGTCAAAACAAAAGTTCCAATGCGTTGAGCGGCATCGGCCCGACGCCAAACAGGCGTCAAGCGGCCGATAAGGCCCGGGTGAAAACGACCCGCGTGACTCAGGGCGTAAGGGGGATTTTAGTCTGAAGAAGAGGGCTCAATGTCGGGATTTATCCCCGCAGCGCTTCACGCCGCCCTCATCATGCAACCCGTTCGGGCCGCAGACGTTGAGCGGCATATGGGGGCGTCCCGGTTAAATGTCAATGAAGATCGGCGCGTTAACCTGTTCGGGCGCTTTCGCCGCACCTATTCGCCGATATCCTCGTTCCACAAATCCGGGTTTTCGGCGATGAACCGGCCCATCAGCGCCATTGAGTCAGCGTGCTGAAGTTCGATGACCTCAACGCCCCGGGAGCGCAGAAACTCCTCGTTGCCGCCAAAATTCTTCGTATCATTAATGATGACGCGCGGGATTTTGAACTGCACGATGGTTCCCGAACACATCATGCAGGGGGACAGCGACGTATAAAGGGTCATGCCCTTATAGCTGGTCTGGCGGCCCGCCTTGCGCAGGCAGTCCATTTCGCCATGGGCGATCGGATCACCCTTCTGGACGCGCTGATTGTGGCCCGACGCGATCAGCCGGTCGCCCTTGGCCAGCACCGAGCCGATCGGCAGACCGCCAGTATCGGCGCTCTTCTTCGCCTCCATGAAGGCCAGTTCGGCAAAGCGGCGGTCCCAGCCGGAAAGATCAGCAGCGGCCATTTGACTTTGATCGTCCCCATCATGCGGCAAGATCTGATGCTGCCGCGCCGCCGCCGCGAGGTCAATTGCTTGCAGCGCGCCGCTTTACACAGCAAACTTCATGGATGACAGTCACCATCGTTTCCCACCCACTGGTCCAGCACAAGCTCACCTTGATGCGGGAGAAGTCGACCAACAACGCCCTCTTCCGCCAGACGCTGCGCGAGATTTCATTCCTGATCGCCTATGAAGTCACCAAGGATCTGGAGCTTGGCGCGCGCGAGATTGAAACGCCGCTCGAACGCGGATCATTCCCGTGGCTTGAAGGACGGCGGATTTCCTTCGTTTCGATTTTGCGCGCCGGCAACGGCCTGCTCGAAGGCATGCTCGATCTTATTCCCGATGCGCGCGTCGGTCACATCGGCCTTTATCGCGATCACCAAACGCTGAAACCGGTGCAGTATTATCTGAAGCTTCCGGAAGCCATTGGCGAGCGCGAGGTCATCGTCGTTGACCCGATGCTCGCGACCGGCAATTCCGGCGGCGCGGCGCTGACCCTTCTGAAGGACGCGGGCGCCAGGCGTCTCAAATTCATGTGCCTGCTGGCGGCGCCCGAGGGGTCGCCGCGTTACAGGCCGCGCACCCCGACGTGCCGGTTTTTACGGCGGCGATCGACCGTCAGCTCAACGAAAAGGGGTACATCCTTCCCGGCCTCGGCGACGCCGGCGACCGGATATACGGCACCGCGTGACGCAAGCGCCCCTAAAGCTTCAATTGATCGCCGTTATTCCGCCGCGTTCTTTCGCTCTGATGCGCTCCGGGTTAGGGTGACGAAAAGTCCCGTGGGAGCAGGAAACTGGCGGCCAAGGACCAACATACCGCGCGCATTGCGCCGTTAAGGGCGAGCCTTCCCGATCCGCGAATTTTTCAGATTATGGCGCTCGGATCGCTGCTCATCTTTGGAATCGCCGGGCGCGCGTTTTCCATTGAAGGCGTCGACATCGCCGCGATTTTTGCAACGGCGCTGGCGACGCAATGGGCGCTGTCGGCAATTTTTGCGGTCCGCTTCGAAGCAAAAAGCGCGCTGATCACCGTCCTGTCGCTGACCTTGTTGCTGCGCGCCAACACGGCATATCCGCTGATGGCGGCGGCATTTATTGCGATATCATCGAAATTCCTCTTACGCGCCAATGGAAAGCATATTTTCAATCCGGCCAATATCGGGATTGTCGCGGTGACACTGTTTTCCGGCGCGGCATGGACGACGCCTGGACAATGGGGAACGGCGATCTGGCTTGCGGCGATCATCGCCGGCGCCGGATTTTTTGTCACCTATCGCGTCTCCCGGCTTGATACGCCGCTTATCTTTCTTGGAACATTTGCGACGCTGATCGTTGCACGCGCGCTATGGCTCGGCGATCCATTGTCGATACCGATGCTGCGGCTGCAAAATGGAGCGCTGATCCTCTTCGCCTTCTTCATGATATCTGATCCGAAGACAACGCCGGACGGATTGGCGGCGCGCGCGCTGTTTGCTGCCGCAACGGCGCTGCTGTCCTATGTTTTCATTTATCACTTCTACCGGGCGGACGGCATTTTCTACGCCCTCGCCCTCGCCTGTATCGCGCGACCGTTGATCGAGCGCTTCGACAGCGCGCGCGCCTATCGGTGGAGCGACCCGCCAAGACTGAACCCGATCAAAAAACCCGCGGCGGCGCCCGCAGAATAATCATCAGGAGGGAATTTTCATGAAACGATCACTGAAGAAAACCATGATTGCAGCGGCGTCTGCGATTGCGGCGATCACGGCCGCCGGCGGCGCGGTCGCTTTTTGCGGCTTTTATGTCGCCAAAGCCGATACCAAGCTTTTCAACAAGGCGTCAAAAGTCGCGATCATGCGCGATGGCGAGCGCACCGTCATCACCATGTCGAACGACTATCAGGGCAAACTCAAGGAGTTCGCATTGGTCGTGCCGGTGCCTGTCGTCCTTGAAGAAGGCCAGATCCACGTCACCGACAACGCCATCATCGATCACCTCGACGCCTATACGTCGCCGCGCCTTGTCGAGTACTTCGACGAGGACCCCTGTGAACAGCGCGTTTATGAGATGGCGGCGAAAGCGGCGCCGTCAGCAGCAGGCGCCGCAATGGATAGACGACGCGGCGACGACGCCTTCGGCGTTACCGTTGAGGCCGAGTACACGGTTGGCGAGTACGATATTCAGATTCTTTCAGCAAAGGAGTCTGGCGGCCTTGCCGGCTGGCTGAAACAGAACGGCTACAAATTGCCGGACGGCGCTGAATCGACGCTTGGCAGCTACATCAAACAGGGCACGAAGTTTTTTGTCGCCAAGATCAATCTCGAAGAACAGGCAAAGACCGGCCTTCACTATCTCCGCCCGCTGCAAATCGCGTTTGAATCGCCGAAATTCATGCTGCCGATCCGGCTCGGCACGGTGAATGCTGACGGCAAGCAGGAACTCTTCGTGTTTGCGCTGACCCGCAACGGCCGGGTTGAAACCACCAATTACCGCACCGTCAAATTGCCGACCGGAATGAACGTACCGACCTATGTCAAGGACGAGTTCGGCGACTTCTACAAATCGATGTTCGCCGAACAAGTCCAACGCGAGTCGGAAAACGCCGTCTTCCTTGAATATGCGTGGGACATGAACTGGTGCGATCCGTGCGCCGCCGATCCGATGTCAAGCGACGAACTGCGCGAGCTAGGCGTTTACTGGACCGATGGCGGCGATAGCATCAAACCGATGCCTCGCCGTCCAATTCCATCTGGTGGCTCCCAGGACGTATTCGTCACGCGTCTGCATGTCAGCTATGACGCCGCGCACTTCCCGGAAGACCTGATGTTCAAGACGACCGGCGAACGCGAGAACTTCCAGGGGCGATATGTCCTGCGTCACCCCTACAAGGGCGATGCAAAATGCGAAGCGGCGACGGAATATCGCGCGGGCCTTCCCAAGCGATACGAACAGGAAGCTCAGACGCTCGCCACACTGACCGGGTGGGACATCGACGACATTCGCGTCAAGATGAAAGAAGATGGCCAGTCGTTCCCGCCCCCCAAAAAGGATAAGTGGTGGGAAAACCTTTGGGGCAAATCCAATAAATCCAATAGCAGGGGTTGATTAAGGCGTCAGGGCCGGCGTCGCGCCGGCCCACGCCTTACTTCTGTCCAGCCTTTGGCAACGCGCCCTTGCGCCCGAACACTTCGTTGACCGCCGACTGCTGCGGATGCTTGGTTGATGCGACCGATTTATCCTTGGTCTTCTTTGGTTTTTTGGTTTCGCGATTGCCGCGGTTTTTTTCCTTGGACATGCTGGAAATCCTTTACGGGTTGAACTGGACGAAACTTGCGCGTCCGGCTAGTTCGTCTTGGAGTCTGCTGCGGGCGGCGTTGGCGTATCCGGTTGCTTTGCCGTGACAGGGGCTTTTTCCTGCTTCGGGGCGTCAGGCATTGCGGGCTTGACGGTTTTCGCGCGAAATTTGATCATTGTCGGGAGCCTTTTTCATTAAATGACGGCGCGACGGCGCGGCGCCGTTCGTGCGAAGGTCGGGTAAATCCAAGAAAGGCTGGTCGCTGTACGCAAAGAAGCCGGCCGCGGGACGCGGAACTGGCTTGGGCGAACGTAGGGACGGATAGCCGACTCGCCTATCATGCGCCGTCCTTTCATTCGTAAAGGATTTCGTACGCAATAGCCAACGAATTGACGGCCGCCTTCAGCGGCGGAATTCGACGAAGGACAAGGACTGAATGGCCAATTTTCTGACGATTTCGCGGATAGTTCTGATTGCGCCATTTACCTTGATGTTTTTCGTCAATGCGGCCTGGGCGCTCCAAGCCGCCTTTGTGTTTTTTGCGATCGCGGCGGCGACTGATTTTCTCGACGGCCGTCTTGCACGGTCGCGCGGCGAGGTTTCGGCGCTCGGGGCAGCGCTTGATCCGCTCGCGGATAAATTGCTGATCGCAGCCGCGCTCGTCCTTTTGATTCGCAACGGCGTTATTCACGACGCGGGCGTTGTCGCGGCGCTGGCAATCCTGCTGCGCGAGATACTCATCGGCGGGCTGCGCGAGGCGCTTGGGCCTTCGGGGGCCACATTGCCGGTGACCGGGCTCGCCAAGGCAAAGACCTCCGCCCAGCTGCTCGCGGTCGGGCTTCTCGTCGCCGCCGCGCCGGGAGGGATTGCCGGCCCAGTGCTGGCCCCGGCGGCGCAGGCCCTGTTCTGGATCGCGGCGCTTTTGACGGTTGTCACCGGCGCGACCTATACACGCGACGCGGTGCGCCTCTTGCGCCGCGCTCCCGGCTGATTCAAAGACTGATTTCAAAGACTGGCGGCATGTCAACAGCAATTGAAGAGCAGTCCGCGCATATCCTCGTCGTCGACGACGACGACCGCATCCGCACGCTCCTGAAACGCTACCTGTCGGAAAACGGACTTCGCGTTTCGACCGCGAGGAATGGCGCCGAAGCGCGCGATCTCCTCGGCGGGGTTGAATTCGATCTTCTCATTCTCGATGTGATGATGCCGGGCCTGTCGGGATTTGACTTGACCGAAAAAATTCGCGCGACGTCGAATGTGCCGATCCTCCTCCTCACCGCGCGCGGGCTGCCGGAGGACCGGATTGAGGGGCTTGAGCGCGGGGCCGACGATTATCTGTCAAAACCTTTTGAACCGCGCGAGCTGTTGTTGCGCATTGGCGCCCTTCTGCGCCGGTCGCGGCCGATTGCGCGTGACCGCCAGACGCTGACTTTTGGCGACACGACCTTCGAACCGGGACGCGGCGAACTACGGCGTAATGGCGAGCTGATCAAACTGACGGCCGGGGAACTTGCCTTGATGCGCGTCCTCGCCGCAAAACCCGGCGAGGCAATATCCCGGCTGGCGCTCGCCGAACAGACTTCGACGCCAATGGAGCGGTCAATTGACGTGCAGATCACCCGCATCCGCAAGAAAATCGAAGACGATCCGAGGACGCCGATCTATCTTCAGACCGTCAGGGGCGTCGGCTATATGTTGATCCCCGACTGATGCTGAAGCGTTTCATGCCGAAGAGCCTTTATGGCCGCGTCGCGCTGATCGTCATCCTGCCGATCTTCCTGATGCAGTCGGTGATCACTTATGTCTTCTTCGACCGCCATTGGGACACCGTAACCGCCAATCAGTCGGCGAATGTCGCTGACCAGATCTCACTTCTGACGCGCCTTTATACCGAGGCGCCGACGCAAGAAGAGCGGCGCCGAATTGAAATGATGGCGTTCGAGAATCTCCACATCTCCACGCGCTTTGAACCCGGAAAAACAATACCCGAGCGTAACAAGCTGTCGCCCTTCAATCTCTACAACGCAACTTTGAGCCGCCAGTTAGGCGAGGAACTGACCCGGCCGTTCTGGTTCGATACCAAGAGCTGGCCATTTTATGTTGAGATCCGCGTACAGACCGACGACGGCTACCTGGTTTTCCTGCCGTTTCGCGACCGGGTCTTTGCGACGACCGGTCCAGTATTCGTTTTCTGGCTGATCGGCACATCCTTGCTGCTTGGCTCGATCGCCATTGTCTTTTTGCGCAATCAGGTGCGGTCGATCCTGCGGCTTGCGGCGGCGGCCGAAGCGTTCGGGCGCGGCCGCGACATGCCGGACTACCGTCCGGCCGGCGCAACCGAAGTGCGGCGCGCCGGCAGAGCGTTCATCGCCATGCGAGAACGCATCAAGCGCCACCTAGACCAGCGCACGACGATGCTCGCCGGCGTCAGCCATGATCTCAGAACACCGCTGACGCGAATGAAGCTCGCGCTCGCCATGCTGCCGGAAAACGCTGACGCTGACGAATTAAAACGCGACGTCGTCGAAATGGAGAAGATGATTGAGTCCTATCTTGAATTTGCATCGGACATTTCATCTTCCGGCGAGCCTGAAGCCTTTGATATCGGCGATCTTGTCCGCGAAGTCGCCGAAGACGCCGGCGATGCGCGCGTCACCGCGGAAACCTCGGGCGACCTGACTTTCGAAGGCCGGCGCCACGCGCTGAAGCGCGCTATCGCCAATCTTGTCGGCAACAGTCTTAAGTACGCTGGAAAAGTCGCAATCACTGCCTCCCGGCGCGGGCCCAATGTCGAAATCATCGTCGACGACGACGGGCCGGGCATTCCCGAAGACAAACGCCGCGACGTTTTCAAACCGTTCCTTCGCCTCGACGAAGCGCGCAGCCATCACGAAGGCGGCGTCGGTCTCGGCCTCTCCGTCGTCCGCGAGGTCGTCCGCAGTCACGGCGGCGATATTACGTTGTCGCAATCGCCAATGGGCGGATTGCGCGCGGTGGTGAAACTGCCGGCGTGATTTTCTGGGTCGGTGCGATAAATTTGCGAACGGCCGGGTTCGGCCCAATACGGACATCCGCCGGCAGACAGATTTGGTTTAAAGCCTGTTGATCCAGATGTCGTTTTGCTCTGGCGCGTATCCGAGCGGTTCGCCTTCTTCGCGCTCTTTCCACGGCGACCATTTGTCCGACCGAGAAACGGGCCAAAAAAAATGCTAGAGCGCGTTCCCTAAAAGTGGATACCGGTTTTCGGAAAAAACGCGCGACAAACAAATAACTCGAACAGATTTTCCGACTCTTGTTTCGGGAAACCTTCTCTAGGGTCTGGCCCTTCAACCAGGGCGTTTTCCGATCAAGTGGAATCCGGTTGATCGCAGAAAACGCCCTAATTCATAGATCTTGAGCAAATTTCGCGCGCCAGAATGCGCGAAACTTGCTCTAGTTAGGCGGGGCGCCATCGCTGTTGAATATGTCTGCTGCGATCTTCCACTGACCGTCGACATTACGCCAGACCACGACATATTTTCCGATGTCCTTTGTCGCTCCGTTCGGACCGTCTAGCGACAACTGATAGGCGCCTCGGTCTAGCGCCATGTCTCCGCCCGAAGCGACGACGATCTGATCGGCTTGGAACGTGAGCCCGAACCCCGGCATCTGCATCAGCCCGCTCCAGGCCTTCTCCAGCGCTGGTTGGCCCTGCGCAATGGGAGAGCCAGGCGCCATCATGGCTCCATCCGCGGCGTATAGCCCGGACACTGCAACGGCGTCGTAATCGCGAATCAGCGCGAGCCACTGCTCGTTGATTTTGCGTATGGCCTGCTCGTGTGCAGCGACGCTGTCCGCGGCCGGCTTGTCCGACCCCCCATTTTCGCTGCAAGCAAAGAGCAGTCCGCTCAAACCCGCAATCAATAGTGCTTTGGCTTTCAACATCAGACATCCTCCTTCGGAGTGGGTGGGTTATAAATGTTACTCGCTCGGGCAATCCAAATCACGTGCGGATGGGGTTGATCGTCATTTGCACCGGCAGTTTCCGACCCCTATTCGGACACCCAGCTTAAGCGCCACAATCCTCGTTTGAAGTGGTATTCTCCAGTGACGAAGTTCAACCGTCCGCAAACACTTGCGCGCATCACGCCAGCGGCCGGATATTCTGATTCATGCGAAAGACATTCGTCGGGTCGTATTTGGCCTTGATCTGCTGGAGCCGCCGGTAATTCGGCCCGTACGCAGCCGCAACCGGATCGCCGGTTTCGTCGTCGTCCAGATAATTGACATAGCGTCCCGCGGCGAAGAACGGTCGCATCAGCTTGGCCGTTTCACGCGCCCATTCGATGCAGGCGCTCGTGTCCGCAGGATTGGTCCATTGGGCCAGGATCAGGAAGTTGAAACCTTCTTTCCGGTGCGGGAACGCCGTTTCGCTGACGCCGACTCGCGTGACCGCGCCATGCAAATGCTCGATAAGAAACTGGCCCATCGGAGTTGGACAGCGCGCGAAACAATCGACCATGGTCTCGATTGCAGCATCGCTGAGTTCGGTCAGGAAATTCGACTTCCAATAGTTGAGAGCGCCCTTCGGAAAACTGGCGTCGAGGATGGTATTGAGCTGGTCATAGGCAATCGACCCGACCCCATCCAACAACGGAGTTCCGAATTGCTTCAGCGACTGCACCGCTCTCTCTGCCTCCGCAGGCGGGCCGCAATGACAAGTGACTAACGCGGCGACCGGCGCGCCGGAGCCGTCGGGCGCGTGTGTCAGGGCTGCGAACAGGATGTGTTCGTCGGCTAGAGATTGCGTTGTGTTTCGAAAGAATTTCAACGTGTCGCGTGCGTGCGCAATCGGGTGAACAATCGGGCCGCCAACGACGGTGGGGCCCACCGGGTGCAGATCATAGTCAAAGCTGGTCGCGATGCCGAAATTTCCGCCGCCGCCGCGAAGGGCCCAGAAAAGATCTGGCTCCGATTGCTTGCCGACCTGCAAGACTTTGCCATCCGCGGTGACGAGTTCGACGGCGCGGAGATTGTCGAGGGCCAGACTATGCTTGCCCATCAGCCAGCCGATCCCACCGCCGAGCGTGAGCCCGCCGATGCCGGTTGTGGAAACCACGCCGCCGGTGACGGCGAGATTGTGCTTTTGTGTTGCGGGGTTGAGATCGGCCCACGTCGCGCCGCCTTGCGCACGTGCGGTTTTTCCCGTTGGGTCGACAACGACGCCCTTCATCGGCGACAGGTCAATCATTACCCCGCCATCGATGGTCGCCCGACCAGCTACATTGTGACCGCCGCCGCGAACCGCGACTTCAAGGCCTAGTTTGCGGGCAAGATCGAGTGCGGCGACGACATCGGAGACGCCGTGGCATCGCCCGATCAGGGCCGGTCGCTTATCGACCAGGCCATTGTGAACTTTCCGCGCTTCCTCGTAGCCGATGTCCGCGGGCAGTAGAACTTGTCCCTTGAAGCCGGTTGCAAGCTTGGCCGCGGCTTCCGCAACGAACGAGGTCGGTCCCATAACGCTCCTGCTCCCCAAAACTGCCGCCAATGTCTCCGGCAAACTTTGCCGCAGCGCAAACGCGAATTTTTCAGCTGCGGATGAATTAGATTCAGCTACACTGGTCCCATGAAGTCGTTGCCCCCACTTGTGGAATTGCGTGCGTTCGACGCCGCCGCTCGCCACATGAGCTTCAAGAAGGCCGCGTTAGAGCTGGGCGTGACGCCGACCGCGATTAGCCATCAGATCAAACTGCTCGAACGCTATTGCGGCTGCGCGCTGTTTCGCCGTCGACCGCGGCCGTTGACGTTGACCGACGCCGGCGCGCGTATGTTCCCGGCCATTCGCAGCGGTCTTGAAACGTTTGAAGGCGCGATCGTCGCCGTCAGACGTCTTAGTGAGGAACTCCCTTTGCGCGTGACGGCCACGAACGCCTTCGCCAGCCGCTGGCTTGTCCCTCGGTTGCCTGCCTGGCGGAAGCTGCGCGCCAGTGTGCCTCTGGAGGTGATTGGAACAGACAGCGTGATGGACCTTGACGCCGGCGACAGCGATGTCGCCATTCGCTATGCCACCAGCCGAACCGGCGATCCGGAAGGCGTCGCCGAGGTGCTGCTGGCCGACACGTTCTGGCCCGTCTACAATCCAAAACTGCTCGCGCCGGCGCGACTGAAGCGGCCGGCCGATCTCGCGAAGCATCTGCTCATCCACGCGTATTGGGCGCCGGGCGACCGCGATCCGCCGACGTGGCGGCGGTGGCTAAACGCGGCGCGGCGCAAGTGGTCCGATGTGCCCGAATACAAGAACATGCAGCATCTGAGCTTTCGCGAGGAATCGCACGCAATCGAAGCGGTAATCGGCGGGCAGGGTGTTGGGCTGTTCAGTGACGTGCTGGTGGCTAAGGAACTCGCCGCAGGCACGCTCGTAAGGGCATTCGATCTCAGCTTGCCCGGCTATCACTTCTACGTGGTCCGGCGTCCGGATCATCCTCGCGAAAAGCAAATCCGTGCGTTCGCATCCTGGCTGAAATCGGCGACCTAAAACACTTGGACAAGCCGGACGGCTTCTAAACTCCGCGTCCGCTTTCGGCGATTTTCCGACTCTCAGATTGCGTTCGGAACCTACCTCGTCATCTCCGCTGCGCGATCGCGGGCAGCTTCGGCGGCTTTCCGGATCAGCGCGCGAAGGGCAGCGCTGTCGCCGTCAAGAACTTTCAGCGCTGCTTGCGTCGTGCCGCCTGGCGATGTCACCGCCTTGCGCAATTCGGCGAGCGTTCGCGCATCGTGCTCTGCATAGGCGCCCGCGCCG
>JBGSVH010000262.1:0-4856 GCA_041753055.1 Parvularculaceae bacterium | reverse complement strand
GTGCGCGGCGCGCCGCGCGATGCGCTAATCGCCGATGTGACGCCGCCGGAAATCCGCGGGCGGGCCTATGGTCTGCGCCAAGCGCTCGATTCTGCCGGGGCCTTTGCCGGGCCGTTGCTCGCGGCCGCCTTGATGGTGCTGTTCTCCAACGACATGCGCGCCGTGTTCTGGGTCGCAACGGTTCCAGCGTTTCTTGCCGTCGCTTGCGTCATCTTTTTGGTGTCGGATCGTCCAGTCGAAGGATGGCCGACGGCGCCGCCGGTGCGGCTCGCCGACATTTCAAAGTTTAAGACCGCATTCTGGATAGTCGTCGCCATCGGCGTCGCCTTTACGCTGGCGCGGTTCAGCGAGGCGTTTCTGGTGCTCAAAGCCCATGCCGAAGGTCTGCCGCTCGCGCTGGCGCCGCTGGCGCTCGCAGCAATGAATTTGTTTTACATGCTCGGCGCCTATCCCGCTGGCGCTTTATCGGATCGGCTCGCGCCGCGCGCGATCCTTCTGGCCGGACTTGCGGCGCTGGTGGGCGCTGATCTCGCGCTCGCTTTGTGGCCAGGGCTCGTCGGCGTCTTTGCCGGCATCGGCCTTTGGGGCGTTCACATGGCGTTGACGGAGGGGCTGCTGGCTAAACTCGTCGCCGACGCGGCGCCGGCGGACCTGCGCGGCGCGGCCTTCGGCCTCTTCAGTCTGGCGACCGGCGTCACCTTGCTGATTGCCAGTCTCGTCGCGGGCGTATTGTGGGATCGCATCGGCCCTGACGCGCCTTTTCTCGCGGGCGCAGCTTTTTCCGCGCTGGCGGGAGTGCTGGTGCTGGTCGCCCCGCGCCGATAGGACAGCGCCAATCGTTTCTGGCGGCGACGTATTGCGTCGCCGGAATTTGCCGTTATCGGTTTTCCGCCATGACAACGCCAAAACCCAATTCATACCGCACCGGGCCTGACGCCGAAGGGCGATTCGGGATTTTCGGCGGACGGTTTGTCGCCGAGACGCTGACGCCGCTCGTTCTCGATCTCGCCGAGGAATATGATCGTGCGAAAAACGACCCGAAATTCCGCGAGGAACTGGACTATTATCTGACGCATTATGTCGGACGCCCGTCGCCGCTCTATTTCGCCGAACGGCTGACCGAACACGTTCGCGCCAAGGCGGGAAAGGGCAAAGGCGCGAAGATTTATTTCAAGCGCGACGAGCTCAACCACACCGGCGCCCACAAGATCAACAATTGCATGGGCCAGATCCTCTTGGCGCGGCGCATGGGCAAGACGCGCATCATCGCCGAAACGGGCGCCGGCCAGCACGGGGTTGCAACCGCGACCGTGTGCGCGCGCTTCAGCCTTCCCTGCGTCGTTTATATGGGCGCGACCGATGTCGAGCGGCAAAAGCCCAATGTCTTCCGGATGAAGCTTCTGGGCGCGGAGGTCGTGCCGGTGACGTCAGGGCGCGCGACCTTGAAGGACGCCATGAACGAGGCCCTGCGCGACTGGGTCACCAATGTCGCCGACACCTATTATCTGATCGGTACGGCGGCGGGGCCGCACCCCTATCCGATGCTGGTCCGCGACTTTCAGTCGGTGATCGGAACCGAAGCGCGGGCGCAGATGCTGGAAGCGGAAGGCAGGCTTCCCGACGTCGTCATGGCCTGTATTGGCGGCGGCTCCAACGCCATCGGACTGTTCCACCCGTTTCTGGACGATGACGGCGTCGAGATCATCGGCGTCGAGGCGGCGGGCAAGGGGCTCAATACGCCCGATCACGCCGCTTCGCTGTCGGGTGGGCGGCCTGGCGTCCTGCACGGCAACCGCACCTATCTGCTGCAGGACGATGACGGCCAGATCCTCGAAGGCCATTCGATCTCGGCGGGCCTCGACTATCCCGGCATCGGCCCCGAACACTCCTGGCTGCATGACATCGGCCGGGCGACCTACCTTTCGGCGACCGATGAGGAAGCGCTAGAAATGTTTGGGCTTTGCTCGCGCCTCGAGGGGATCATCCCGGCGCTCGAACCCGCGCACGCGCTGGCGCGCGCGGTCGACAAGGCGGCGTCAATGCCGCGCGAACAAATCGTTCTCGTCAATCTATGCGGGCGCGGCGACAAGGACATCTTTTCGGTGATGCCATATTTCGGCGGTGCAGCATGACTTTATCGGGAGGTAGCGCAAATAATGAATGCGCCCGCTTGCGGGATTGCTTCAATTCTCCTTAAAGATTCAGCGCTGAAATATCCGTCAGGCGGGACGCTCGGGGCGTCCGGCTGTTAGTGTAATCAAAGCCAGCGGGGCCCCTTTGTCGAATTCGCTTACTGCCGCAGCGGGCAATGCTGCGACCGCCATCAGAAAAATATCCGCCGATGCGAACGCGGCGCGCCTCGACGCGCTCCGCCGGATTGTCGAGCATTGCAAGAAATTTCAGGGCGCGGATCTGAAACGCAGCCTTGCGCAGGCCGTGATGTCGCTCGCCCTCTATTTCGGCCTGATCGCCGGCATGATTGCGCTTGCAAGCAATGGCCGTTGGGGCCTGTCGCTGCTGTTGTCGCCGCTCGCCGGCGGCGTCCTCGTCAAGATTTTCACCATTCAGCATGATTGCGGGCATGGCAGTTATTTCAAGAACCGCCGTTTCAATGATGCGCTCGGGTTCATGCTCAGCATACTGACGTTTACGCCCTATGGATTCTGGCGCGATTCGCACAATCGCCATCATGCCGGGTCAGGCGATCTCGACCGCCGCGGCATCGGCGCTGTCGACACGCTGACGATTGAGGAATATTGCGCGCTGCCGAAACTTGAGCGCATCATGTATCGCGCCTACCGCCATCCGGTCGTTCTCATCGTCATCGGCGCGCCGATTTATTTCTTCCTGCTGCAGCGCCTGCCGCTGGCGTCGGCGCCGCCATTCGCCAAGACTTATACCGGCCTTCGCGTGTCGCAGATCTGGAAGAGCGTTGTGGCGCTCAATCTTGCGCTGGTCGGCGTCTATGGCGGCCTCGCGATCGCTTTTGGCGCTGGCGTCGCCGCTATCGTCATTCTGCCGACCGTCACCATTGCGGCGTGGACCGGCACCTGGCTCTTCTTCGTCCAGCATCAGTATGAAAACGCCTATTGGGCGCGAAAGCCGGAATGGACCTATGCGGAAGCGGCGATCTACGGCTCCTCGCATTATCATCTGCCAAAGCCGCTGCGCTGGCTGACCGGCAATATCGGCCTGCATCACATCCATCACCTCGCCAGCGGCATTCCCAATTACCGCCTGCCGGAATGCTACCGCTCCAGCAAGGATTTGCTGGCGCTGCCGAAGATGACGATGCTCGACAGCCTGCGCTGCGCGCGCCTCGCGCTGTGGGACGAAGCGCAGCGGAAAATGATTTCGTTCAGCGCCTTGAAGGCTCTGGCCTAGGCCCTATCTCCTGGACGAGATCTGATGATCCGGGCGGGCGACGTCAATTTTCAATTGACAAGGCGTCTGTCTTTTTGACAGGGTGATTGTCATGTATGACCCCGACCCCGGCCCTGAAAGCGATGTCCTTGCGACCATCAACGAGGTGCCCAAGGCTTTCTTCCGCCTCACCGCCATCGCTGAAACGGTCTTTGCCGACCTCGACGTCAGCGGCGCCCAGCGCGGCGTCATGCGCGATCTCTTCATTGAGGGCGAAGCGACGGCGCCGGAGATGGCGCGGCGCAAGCCGGTGACCCGCCAGTCGATCCAGCCGGTGCTCGACAGCCTCGTCGAGCGCGGGTTTGTCCGCAGCGACGACAACCCGCGCCACAAGCGCTCGAAACTCTATTCGCTGACGCCAGCCGGGATCGCTCTTTGCGTCGATCTCCAGCAGCGCGAGCTCGCAGTCATCCGCGAGATGATCGCCGGCATGAGCAAGGCCGACTTCGCCGCCGCCGCGGCGGCGCTGCGGGCGATGAACCAGCGCCTCGACGAAAAGATCAACGCCGACCGCTGACCGCGCCTGTTGAATTCCCCGATAGATCGCTCACGATGCCGCCTGCGCCGGCAGGAGACGTTGATGATTACGAAATTCATGGCGGCCGTTGCCGCAGCGCTGGCTTTGGCGGCTTGCGGTGCTGAACCGCAGCGCGAAACGCCGCCGTCGCCGTCAGACAACGCCATTCGTATGACCGCGCAAGGTGAGGCAATCGGTTTTGCCGGCGCCAATGGCGTCAATATCTGGCGCGGACTTCCTTTCGCCGCGCCGCCCGTTGGCGATCTCAGATGGCGCGCGCCGCGTCCGCCGGCGCCCTGGTCCGGCCGGCGTGAGGCGACCAGCTTCGCCTCCGGCTGCGTGCAAGTGACCAACGTCTTCAACGCCAGCACTGGCGGCGCATTCGGAACGCTGCAAGGCGCTGAAGACTGCCTTTACGTCGATATCTACGCGCCCGCCGCCGCCAGGCCGGGAATAAAGCTCCCCGTCATGGTCTGGATCCATGGCGGCAACAACGTGTCGGGTTCTTCGAGGCTTTATGTTCCCGACCAACTTGCCGCCAACGAGAACGTCATCGTCGTCACCGTGCAATATCGGCTCGGTCCGCTTGGATGGTTCGCCCACGAAGCAATTCGCGCCAGCGCCGAAACCCCGGAAGACGCCTCGGCGAATTTCGGCGCGCTCGATCTCATTGCGGCGTTGCGATGGGTCAAGGAAAACATCGCGGCGTTTGGCGGCGATCCTGATCTTGTTACGATCTTCGGCGAAAGCGCCGGCGGCCAGAATGTGGCGAGCCTCGTCGTATCGCCGCTGGCGCGCGGTCTTTTTCAACGGGCGATCATACAATCGGGCCTTTTTGACAGCTATGCGATTGCCGATGCGGAAGCAGGCGCGCGCGACAAGAATTCAGCGTCCGCCGCCGCCGCGCGCGCCGGCG
>JBGSVH010000261.1:0-2496 GCA_041753055.1 Parvularculaceae bacterium | reverse complement strand
GCGGCTGCGCGCCGAACTTGAGCGGACGCGGGCGGCGCTCGCCGGCGCGGAAACCCGCGCCAGCGAGGCTGAGAAGATCCGGCAGGATCTGAAAGAGATGTCCGACGAGCGCAATCGGCTCCAGTCCGCCATGGCCGCGTCGCAGGCGCGCCTTGCCGAACGGGAGCGGTCGCTTGAAGAACTGAAAGCGCGCATGGATGTCGACTTTCGCGCGGCGGCGTCGACCATGCTTGATGACGCACACAAAGCCTTTCTCGTTCGCGCGACGGAGTCGTTCGAGCGCCACCGCGAAGCGGCGGCGGTCGAAGCCAATGAAAAGCGCAAGGCGCTCGATGAAATCATCCGCCCGATGGCCGAAACGCTTGGCCGCTATGAAGAAGGCCTGAAAGAGCTTCGCGCCGAGCAGCAAAAATCGCGCGGCGAACTGATCGGCCGGATGGGGGATCTCGCAAAGTCCGCCAATGATGTCCGCATGGAAGCGCAAAAACTTTCAACCGCGCTGCGCGCCGGTTCGAAAGTCCGTGGCCGCTGGGGCGAAGAACAATTGCGCAATGTCGTCGAAACCGCAGGCATGGCCGCCTATGTCGATTTTGTCGAACAGACCTCGCATGACGACGGCGAGCGGCGATTGCAGCCTGATATGGTTGTCAATCTGCCCGGCGGACGGAAGATCGCCATCGACTCAAAAGTTTCGATCAACGCCTATCTTGATGCGGTTGAAGCGACTGAGGATGATGTGCGCGCGCGGCACCTGTCGCGTCACGCCGACGATATCTGGGCGCATGTCAAAACACTGTCGGCGCGCGACTATGCGGCGAGCCTTCGGGAATCGCTTGATGTCGTTGTCATGTTCATTCCGGGTGAGAATTACTTCGCGGCGGCGAGCGAAGTGCGCCCGCAGCTTTTTCAGGACGCGTTCGAGCGGCGCATCCTCATTGCCACCCCGACGACGCTTGTCGCCATGCTGAAGTCGGCGTCGTTCAACTGGCGGCAGGAAAAGACCACCGAGAACGCGCGCACGGTCGCAAAAATGGCGAAGGATCTCTATGACAGCCTGCGCGTCATGGCCGGCCATCTCGGAGATCTTGGCCGATCGCTGACGAAGTCGGTCGACAAATTCAATGACGTTGCCGGCGGATTTGAACGGCGTGTGCTGCCGCGGGCGCGGCGCTTTGCGGAATTTGAATTGCCGGGCGTCGATACTGAAATCGACGAATTGAAACTGATTGAAACAACGGCCGCCGCGCTTAAAGGCGAAGCAGATCAAACAGGCGACGCGACGTAAAGCCCGTCACCGCAACGGAAAAGGCGGGCTTGCGGTGCGTTGCGGCCCGTCATCGGTGGGCGCTTTTGCGACAACGTCTTGTCCCGCCTCGTCATCAGCGATGAGATCGCCGCTATCATTGTCGGCCGCCGGCTGAAGAATCCGGCGCGGCGGCTTGTCCTGCTCGCCGCGCCAGCCGGTCTGTTCGCTTGGCGACAGGATATCGAGCGGGTCGGCGCTCTTGCGTCCGGCGTCGATTTCCAGCGCCGCGATCCTTTCGCTCAAGCGCTCGACTTCGGCGAGCGCGCGTCTTGCCGCGCCGTCAACCGGCTCGCGCGCTGGCGCATCCCGCAGGAAGGCGCTCATCGTATGCAGCGTCGCCATCAAGGTTGTCGGTGAAACGATCCAGACGCGGGCGCGATAACTGTCCTGTACGACGTCGGGAAAGCGGGCGTGGATTTCGGCGGTCATGCTCTCGGACGGCAGGAACAGCATCGCTGAATCGGCGGTGAAGCCGGGTGCGATCAGCCGCTCGGCAATACCGACAATGTGGCGCAGGGCGAGCCGCCGGAATTCGTTTTCAGCCGCCTTGCCTTCGCTTCCGTGCAGCGCGTGAAACGCCTCCACGGGAAAATGGGCGTCAATCGCGATCGGTCCTGGCGGCCGCGCCAGCCGGATAAGGCAATCGGCGCGGCGATTGTTCGAAAGGACGGCATTGAATTCATAAGCGCCCGGCGCCAGCGCATTGCGCACGATGTCGGATAATTGCACCGCCGGCGCGGTCGGCGCTGAAGGTGAGCCGGCGCTGGTCAGCGACAGCCGCAAGCGCGTCATTTCCTCGCGCAGCGCCGATGTCTCGCTTTTGGCTCCGACCGCATCAATGCGCCGCGCAAGTTCGTTCAGCGCTTCCCCGACCTCGCCCCGGTGATCGTCGAGGCGCCGTGCGATCTGTTCGATTAATTGGGTGTCGTGGCCCGGTTGCAGGGAGGCGCTATCGGCAAGGCGCTGCATGGAGCGCTGTTCGACGGACGTCGCGAGCGCGTCAATCCGGTCGCTGAACCTGCGCGCAAAGGAATCAAGAAGCGTGCGCGTCTCCGCCTGAATGGCCTCGCGCTGCGCGTGCAACGCTTCTTCTACTTCCGACAAGGTGCGAACGATGTCGTCATGCGCGGCGTGACTTTGCGGCTCGGCGAAGCGCATGGCGTCGCTTGACGCCTGATGGCGCGCACGCT
>JBGSVH010000260.1:0-4528 GCA_041753055.1 Parvularculaceae bacterium | reverse complement strand
GCTCGCCGGCGTCTCCACCGTCGCGCTCGGCTTTGCGGGCATTGCCGCGATCGCCGTCTTTCAGTGGGACAAGGCCGTCAAAAACGAACAGCGCGCCACGCGCGAAGCGATGAAAGCCTCGCGCACGGCGGAGTTCATGGTCTCGCTGTTCGAGGTCGTCGATCCCGGCGAAGCGCGCGGCCGCGAGGTGACGGCGAAGGAAATTCTCGACAAGGGCGTCAAGACAATCGAAACGGGCCTCGCCGACGAGCCGGATGTGCAAGCGAGCCTCATGTACACGATGGGCCGCGTTTATACCGGGCTTGGGCTTTATCCGGACGCGGTCAGAATTCTCAGTTTCGCGCGGGACAAACGCACCGCGATCAAGGCCGACCCCGACGATGTTTTCGCGACGGAGAACGCGCTCGCGAGAGCAGAATTTGAAAAAGGCGATCTCGACGCCGCGAAAAAGATCTATTCAAAACTCGTCGCGGAAGCCGACGCCGACGTCGCCGCCGGAAAATGGCGCGTCGATTACGCAACCGCGCTGACCGGGATGGGCGAGACAACGCTCTACAAGGACACGCCGGAAGAAGCGCAGCCCTATTATCAACGCGCGCGCGGCCTTCTCGAAATACATGGGCTGGGCAAGAGCAAGGAAATGGCCGAAGCGCTAAAGGGACTTGGCGGCGCGTATGCTGAATCAAGCAATTATTCCGATGCAAAGAACGCGCTACTGGTTGCGGAGGAGATTTCTAGCCAAGCACTCGGAGAAAATCATTACCTTGTCACCTCAATCGATAATGATCTTGCCTATGTGTATTATCTTTCGGGTGAGATCGCTGCTGCGCGCAAGATTGCAAAAAGCGTCTATGAGCGACTAAGCGCTGATCTTGGCGCCAGTCATTCCCTATCGATCATTGCCCTAAACAATCTTGCGCGATATGAATTTGAGGCCGGCGTAATGGCCAATTCCAGAAACGATATTCTGAAGGTGATCGCTGCGGAAACCTCGCAAGGGCGACGAGACCATCCGGATTTCGCTTTTTATCTTAATACGCTCGGCGAAATCGACAATGAGCTAGGCGACTATGCCAAGGCTCTTGAGTCATTTTCAGCGGCGGCAAAGATTGCAAAGGACAATCAGCACAGACTGTATGGCCCGGTGCTCATGAATTTGGCGCGGGCCGATTGCGGTTTACATTTGACATCAGAAGGCCTCACCCAACTTAAACGGGCGCGACAAGCGATGCCTGCGCACTACCAGGCGACAAATTGGCGCTTCGGCGCCGCCGACGAATTCGAAAGCCGGTGTTTGGCTGCGCAGGGACAAATCGTACGTGCGCGCATACTTGCGCGCGCCGGATATGAACGATTGCGCGAACAGCTTGGCGATGAACACTTTTTCGTCAAACGTTCGAAACAATGGATGGACGGATTGGCGAATTGACCGCTGAGCCAATGCTCACCGGAATTTACCGCAGCGAGAAAAACTTCCGGCGACCAAGCACGGCTGCGCCGAGCAGGAACAGTCCTGCTGCCGGTGGCAGAGGAATCTCGTTGACCGGCGCATTGGTGAGCACGCCGTTGCGGAACTTGAACAGAAAATAACCATTGGACGGATCGCCATTGTCATCAATTGCGCCAACCGCCTGCGTCAGATCATTCGTGTTGTTGCAGGCAAGCGCAGTCGACGGATTGGGCGCCGAGCAAACGCCAGATCCGCTCGATATGTCTTCGGTGCCAAAATAGGCGCCGGAGACGCCTGCGCCGGCAAGCAGGAACGCCGCGCCCAGCCCATCGGCGACGCCCGCTTGCGCGCCGGTCGTCGGCGAGTCCCAGTTGATTGATTCGTAATTGAAGATGAGATCGAAATCGCCGGACCCGAGATCAACGATTCCCATTTGAAAAATATTCGGCGTCGCCGTCGGATCGCCTTGCGGGAGGAAACTGTCCCAGGTCAGCCAGATCGAATTTGGGAATCCGACGCTTGAATCGGTCCAGCCATACTTGAGCGAGACCGCGTCCGCAATCATTCCATCGGCAAAGAACGGCGCGAAGGCGGGCGTCGTCAGATTGGACAATGGCGTCGCCGGGGAAGCGGTGATTGGCGCGCCGAAACTGACAATGCCGTTTTCGTTCACGAACATCTAATTGTACAGCGTCCCGCCGATGTTGAGCGAGAACCCTTGCGTCGGCGTCGATGCGCAGGTTGAGTCATAGACGCCAATCGGTATTGATACGGCGCTGTCGGTGGGGAGTGCGCCGAAGGTCCCGTCGAAATCGCAGGCGGAAACATTACCGCCATCTGCAACCCGGTTGCGCGCTTGAGCCGGAGTCGCCGCCGCTGCGACAGCCGCCAATAGAGCGCCCCCGAAGTGCAAACATTTCGAAATTGAGCCCATGACCGTCCCCACAATTCCGCGACGCAAGAACCAGCGTCCGCGCATCCACCACCACGTCAAACACTGTACCACCAAAAGCGCGCGCGCAAAGCCGAATTGTGTCTGCTGACACTCCCGGTGAACTAAAAAACGGCCCATATTCCCGCGCTGCGCGAGTTTTCGCGGCGATATACACGCAGCGGGCCGGACAGGGCGTTCCAGTTGCGCTAAGCTGCCGGGCGGGCTTCATTGGCCCGCTACTGCGAAGGTCAGCAGGAGGGCGCATGACCGGATCGCTTTTCTTTCGGGTGTTGGCGCTTTGCTGCGCGACGCTCGCACTCGCGGCGTCGGCGCGTGCGCAAACCGCGCCGTCGCCCGAACGGATGATCCACGCCGGCGCCGCCGGGCGCGCGACCTTGTCAGATCCATCGTCGATCGAACCTTTTCTTGACGGCTACGCGGCGGCGGCGATGGCCGACCAGTATCCGCCCGGCATGATGGTCGCGGTCGCAACCAAAGACGCGATTTTCGTCAAGGCCTATGGCGTCAGCTCCATCGAAACCGGCGAGAAGGCGACCGCGGAAACGCTGTTTCGCATCGCCTCGATTTCAAAGACCTTCGTCTGGACCGCGGTGATGATGTTGGTCGACCAAGGCAGGATCGATCTTTCCGCCGACGTCAACACCTATCTGAAAACCGTCAGGGTCAAAAAGAAGTTCGGCAAGCCCATCACCCTCAACGATCTGATGGCGCACCGGCCGGGCTTTGAAGATACGCTCGGCGATTTCTTCCAGTCGGGCAAAGGCCGAAGCATCGAAGAAGCGCTAAGCCATACGGCGCCAGCGCGCGTTGCGCCGCCGGGCGAGCGGACATCCTATTCCAACTGGGGAACTGATCTTGCCGCCCAGATTGTCGCCGATGTTTCGGGCATGCCTTTCGACGACTTCGTCCGCACCAGGATTTTGGCGCCGGTCGGCTTGGTCTCGACGATCGAGCATGATCCGGCGTCGATCGCGCCAACGCCGCTCAACGATCCGGCGCTTGATGCGCGCCTTGCCGCGCCGCACAAGCTTGAAGGCGGCGCGCCGGCGGCGATGGCGCATGATGCGCTGGAGCCGCTTTATGCGGCCGGCGCCGTCGCGTTTGACGCCAATGACGCGGCGCGCTGGCTGCAGTTTTTCCTGAATGACGGCGTTGTCGGCAAATCGCAGGGCGCCCAGCGCCTCCTGTCGCCGCAGGCGTTCACCCAGATGCGCCTTCGCGTATTCACCGACCGCACCGGCGCGCCAGACTTTGCCCATGGCTTTATGGAAACCGAAATCGCCGGCCAACGGACGTTCGGCCATGGCGGCACGCTGAGCGGCTTCGTCTCGGACATGACGATCGTTCCGGCGCTCGGCGTTGGCGTTTTCGTCGCTGTCAACGGGGCAGAGCGCCCGCGCCTGCCGGATCTGGTCAGCCGGGCAATCATCGAACAATTCGCCGGCGCCGCCGACAGCTATCCCTCGCGCTGGCATATTGCCGCGGATGACAAAATGAAAGCCGCCGCGCGATCGGTCGCGGGCGTTTATGCGCCCAACCGCCGCGTGCAATCGAGGTTCGAGAAAATCGCAGCGCTCGGCTCGGAGATCAAGATCGCCGCGAAGGATGACGGCTCGCTCGTTGTCAATTCTGGTGAGGACGCCAGGCGCTATTATCCGCTGGCGGAGGATTTGTGGACCGACCGCTCGCGCGACCGCCTGTTCGTTTATCGGGGCGACAATGGCGCGGTGAAGCGCATCTCTTTCGCCATGGGCACGGACACCGCAGAACCCGTCGGGCTTCTTCAGTCCTCGGACGGCTTTAATCTCGGCCTCGGCCTTGCCGGCGCGTTTTCAGCGCTCGCTTTCGTCGGCGCCTGGCGGCGGCAGGGACGGTATGTTGCAACAAGCGTCGCCGGAAAATGGCTGTCGCTCGGCCATGCCGTCGCGGCGTCTGCGTGGCTCACGCTGATCGCGCTGTTCGTCTGGGCAACGCTCGACCTTGACGGCAAGGAGCTTCCCGATCTTCAGGCCGCGGGCTGGCCGCCGGCGTCTCTCCTTGCAACCATGATCGCCGCACACGCCGCCGCGCTCGCCAGCGTTCTTGCGGCCATTGGCGCTGCGCCCGTGCTCACCCGGTCCGGC
>JBGSVH010000259.1:0-6003 GCA_041753055.1 Parvularculaceae bacterium | reverse complement strand
GCGACCGGCATTGTGCTTGCCGCGGTCGTGGGCGCGCTGGCGCTCGTCTTTCTTTCCGCCGCTTTCCGCCCGACGCCGTCAGCAATGCTGGCGAGCGCAGCGATGAAGCGGGTTTCCGGCAAATCGGCAAGCGATGCGGCGCAACTTGCAGGGTCGGAGATGCTGCAAAGCCTTGCGATCGCCGAGCGCGTGCTCGACGCCGACCCTGACGCGCGCCTCATCTCCCGGGTCGATGGCGTCGTCATCTATGCGAATACCGCCTATTTCGCCCTGGCGCGGGAAGCCGGCGTCATGGGTCTTGCGGGTCTGCCGCCGCGCATCGACCGCCTTTTTGCGCAACAGGGCGCCGAAGCAACAAAGGTCTTTCGTCTCTGCCGTGCGGCGAAAAGCTCCGCCGAGACGACCGAAATCATTTATCAGCAGATCGGCCTCGAAGGCGGCGGTGAACGCCGCCGCTTTCAGGTGACCGTTCGCCCCGTCGATGATGCGCGCGAATTTGTGGTTTGGCGCCTGCGCGAGCTTCCGGTCGAGGAAAACGAGCACGATCTTCTGGCGGCGGCATACGCCGACTACGTCCGGCCGGTGTTTGCGCTTGAAAAGTCCGGGCAGATCGCCTGGGCGAATGCAGCGATGCGAAAGGCGCTGGGCCTTGCGCGCCACGAGTTGCATCATATCGACGACATCATTCTTGGCGAATCCGGCGAGATTGTGCGCGGCCTGTGGCGCGCCGATGCGGCCCCGGTTCCGGCGGAAATACGCAGGCGCGACGCTGACCCTATCGACGCAAGTTTCGCGGCGTTCCGGCGCGGCGGCGTCGGCGAGGGATTTGTCTGTGTCGAGATGAACATCATCGAAGACGCCGCCGACCCGGACGCGCCGGCGATGTCCGGCGACATTTCGGAAGCACCATTCGGGCTTGCGGTCATCGAAGGCGAAATCGGCCGTGATGCGCGCATTGTCGAAGCCAACAAGACGTTTTCTGAAGTCTTTGACGGCGTCAAGAAAAACACGCCATTGTCGCGTGTCTTGGCGCTGGAAACGATTGAAGAAATCGCCGCGGAAATTCGCCGGAAGACCGCCTCGGGCGGGGCGCCGCAAGTCATCGATGCGACAATCGGCGACGGCCCAGTAGCGCGCACCTATGGCGTTTACGCGCGCCCGGTCAAACGCCGCCGCGGCGGCTATGGCGTGCGGCGCACGTTTCTCTACACGGTTGATGTCACCGACCGGAAGCGGATGGAACAGGACCACGCACAAGACCAGAAGCTGAAGGCGATCGGTTTCATCGCGGGCGAAGTGGCGCACGATTTCAACAATCTGCTGCAGGTCATTCAGGGCAATTGCGAACAGTTGATGTTGCGTCACCCCGTCGGCGACCCCGCCTACCAGGACCTCGTTCTCATTCGCGAAAATGCGCAGCGCGCCGCCAATCTCACCAAGCAGCTGCTCGCCTATTCCCGCAAGCAGACGCTGACCCGCAAGGTCCAGTCCATCACCGACATCTTGCTCGATTTCTCGCGCTTCCTTGACCGCGCGGTGGGCGAGAAGGTGAAGCTTGAACTCGTCAATGGCCGCGGGCTGCCGAATATCCGCGTCGACCGCAATCAGCTTGAAACCGCCATCATGAATCTCGCGGTGAACGCCAGAGATGCGATGGCGCCCCATGGCGGCAAGCTTACGATCCGCACCAGACAGCTCGCCGCGGCCGAAGTCGAAAACCTGCAGATCGCCGGCCTTGGCGCGCAAGATCACGTCTTGATCGAGGTTGCGGACTCCGGCCCCGGCGTGCCGGCTGATATTGTTGCGAACATTTTCGATCCGTTCTTCACGACAAAGGAAGAAGGCAAGGGAACAGGTCTCGGGCTTTCAACCGTACACGGAATTATCGGTCAGATGGGCGGCGCCATTACTATTGAGAACGCGCCAGCAGGCGGGGCGGTGTTCAAGGTTTATCTGCCCGCGCATCAAGGCGGCCTTGATGAGGAAGAGGCCCCGCCGCCGCCGTCGCCGGCGGGCGATTATTCCGGCACCGGGCGCATTCTCGTGGTTGAGGACGAAGACCCCGTCAGGGCCTTTGTTGTGGCGACGCTTGAGCGGTCCGGCTATGAAGTGACGCCGTGCGAAGACGGGGTCGCGGCGCTTGAGGTTCTCAAGGACGACCGCGATTTCGATCTCATCGTCACCGATGTGATGATGCCGGAAATCGACGGCCCATCTCTGGTCGCGCGCGCGCGCGCGGAGTTTGGCGTGCAGGCCTCGATTATATTCATGTCGGGCTATGCCGAGGCGGCGGTACGCGAACAAATGGATCAACTCGGTGGTGTCCGCTACATCCAAAAGCCGTTCCCGATGGCCGAGCTTGGCGCGCGCGTAAAAGAGGCGCTTTTCGAACGGGCGCAGTCAAAAACATAGAGAATCCGGCGGCGTTTTCCCCAAAGCGTTGCCGACCCGGTAATTAGCGCTACAAGACATCATGCGGCAGATAGTTTTCGATCTCGAAACTACCGGATTCCGGTTCGATGAGGGCCACCGGATCGTTGAAATCGGCGGTGTTGAACTGGTGCGGGGGGCGGTCACCGGGCGGTCCTTTCACACTTATGTCAATCCGCAGCGCGACGTCCCTGAAGGCGCCTTCAAGGTGCATGGGCTATCCGCGAAATTCCTCAAGGATTTCCCGGTTTTTGCCGACGAGCGCGTTGCGCGGGCCTTTGTCGACTTTGTCGGCGACGCCGAGCTGGTTGCGCATAATGGCGTTTCCTTCGATCTTCCTTTTATCAATGCCGAACTCGCCAACGCCGGCCTTTCGGCGCTGGAAAATGAAATTGTCGACACGCTGCTGCTTGCGCGGCGCAAATTTCCAGGTTCGCCCGCAAGTCTCGACGCACTCTGCGCCCGTTTTGGCGTCGATACGCGGCAGCGCGCGCTCGACGGTCACGGCGCGCTCCTCGATTCAAGGCTGCTGGCGGAAGTCTATATTGAATTGACTGGCGGCGTTCAGGCCGGCCTCGATTTCGCCATTGCCGGGACGTCCCCCGCAACGACGCAGGGTGTCCGTAATGGCAAGGCGCGTGTCAGACCGGCGCCGCTGGCGGCGCTTCTTTCCGACGAAGAAGCAGTAGCTCATGCGGAATTTGTCGAAACCGAACTCGGCGCGGCCAATCTATGGGCGCGCCGGCTCAAATCGTTATCAGGCGTTTAGCGCCGCAGGGGTCTCGTTGGTGCGTGCTGCGAGGTTGCGCTGATAAATGCCGAGGAAATCAATCGGATCCAGCATCACTGGCGGGTAATTGCCGGCGTTCGTCGTGTCAGCGACAATCTGGCGCGCAAACGGGAAAAGCAGGCGCGGACACTCGATCAGGAGGATCGGCTCGATCTGGCTTTCCGGCACATTGGTAATCTCGAAGACGCCGGCATAGGTCGTCTCGACCACGAAAACGACGTCCTCGGCTCGACGGGCCCTTGCCGACACGGAAAGTTCGACCTCGAACTGGGCGCCGCCAAGCGAGCGGGCGTTGACGTCGACGCTGACCTCAATGGCGGGCGTACCGTCGCCTTCGCGAAAACTGGCGGGAGCGCGGGGGTTTTCGAAGGAGTGATCCTTCAGATATTGCGCGAGAACGCGAAGACCCGGCTGCCTGGAGGCCGTCAGCTCGCCGTCCTGCTCCGGCGCAGCGCCATTTGGCGTCGTGTGCGACATCTGTTCCACCGTTAGAAACTTTGAGGGGCGCGTCATACACGGCGCAGCACGGGGCGGCAACCCGGAACATGAACAGAGGGTTAAGGAGAATAACGCCGAAAGACCTGCCATCCGGGCGGTCGCCTGGATTTCCCGGCGAGTCTTGGTGTTTTCCTCACCTTCATGCCTATATAAGGACAGCGAGCCGCTGATGATTTCTATGCGGCCGCGTAGTTCAACCACTGGCTCGCACGACCGGGCGGCAGCGACGACGGATTATGGATCCTTCACTTATCGTTTTCATCGCGCTGGCGGCGTTTATCGCCTATCGCCTCTATACGGTTCTCGGCGCGAAAACCGGCGAAGAGCGGCAGCGCGATGTCGAAGGACTGCAACGCGCCCGAGCGCGGCCCGAACCCGAGGCTGATGTCGTTCTTGAGCCGCAGGAAGAAAAGCCGTTGCCGCCAGTGTCGGTCGAGGCCGAGCCGCTGCGCGCCGCTGACCCAGCCTTTGATGAGCGGGCGTTCCTTGACGGCGCGCGGGCGGCGTATGAGCTGATCGTCGAAGCCTTCGCCTCCGGCGACCTCAGAAGCATCAGACGGTTTCTCAGCCCGTCGGTTTTTGACGCCTTCAAAGCTGCCGTCGCTGCGCGGGAAGAAGCAGGCCAACGCACCGATCTCAAATTTGTCGGCATTGAAAATGCGAAGATTGCCGCCTCGCGCACGGGGGACGGCGCGCTCGTCGCCGAGATGGAATTCCTTTCCAATCAGGTCCGCGCGACTTTTGACAAGGCAGGCGCCATCGTCGCCGGCGATCCGGTTCGCATTGATCTTGTCAAAGACCGCTGGACATTCTCGCGTCCGCTGAATTCCTCCGATCCCAATTGGGTGCTTGTCGCGACCGGCGGCGCCTGACGCGGATCATTCGCCGCAGATGGGCGCACAGTGGACTTACCCAGCGAAAAAACCATCTCCCGTATTCTGGTCGCCGCCGTATTCACCGCAATGGGGCTGGCGGCGCTCACATTTTTCGGCGTCATCGGCGACCGCGAACCTGAACCATCCGAAGTCGAATATGTCCCCGACGGCGCTGCGTTTGCGCCCGCGGATTTCGCCGATCTTGCGGGTTGGGGCCTCGATAATCTGTTCGACAGCCTTCCGGCATTGTCGCGCTCTTGCGCGCGCATGGCGCTGGCGCCGGACGATGCGCCTGCTAATGCGTCAGAACAATTGGGGCCAAGGACGCCGCCCGGATTGTCGCTCGCCGGTACTCTAGGCGATTGGCGCGCCGCCTGCGCTGAAGCGGCGCGCATTCTTGCGCAAAGCTACGCGGACGACGAGGCGCGGACGCGCGCCGCGCGCGGCTTTTACGAGCAGTATTTCAGGCCTGTCCGGCTTTATCAGCGTCTGCGCCCTGCCGAGCGCGCGACTGGCGTTGCTGCAAAACTGGATTCGAAAGGGCGGTTCACCGGTTATTTCGAGCCGACCTATGCGGCGCGGCTCTCGTCAACCGCTGAATTTTCCGCCGTCGTTTACGCCCGGCCGGACGATCTCGTGATGGTCGATCTTGGACGCTTTCGACCCGACCTTGCCGGTCAGCGCATCGCCGGACGGGTTCTTGACGGCGCCCTTGATCCCTACCCTGATCACGCGGCGATCAATGCCGGCGCCATTTCAGAGAGAGCGCGCGTTATTGCGTGGATGCGGCCGAACGATCTCCTGTTTCTGCAAATTCAAGGGTCGGGGCGGCTGGCGCTTCCGGACGGTGAATTGCGCGTTGGGTATGACGGGGCCAATGGCAAGCCCTATACGGCGATTGGCCGGACCTTGATCGCGACAGGCGCGCTGTCGCGGGAAACCGTCAGTATGCAGACCATCAGGCTGTGGCTCGACAGCGCCAACGACGATGACGCAAGGCGCGTGCGGGAATCGAACGAGTCCTATGTTTTCTTTCGCGTGCTGGACATGCTGCCGGATGCAGCCCTTGGGCCGCTCGGGGCTGAAGGCGTGCAGCTGACCGCTGGCCGGTCGATAGCAATCGATCCTCGCTTTACGCCCTTTGGCGCGCCGGTCTGGGTCGCGACGGACGGCGACACGCAGAAACAACGCCCGCCGACACGGAAATTGCTGATTGCACAAGATACGGGCGGCGCGATCAAAGGCGCTGTAAGGGGCGATATTTTCGTCGGCAGCGGTCCCGGTGCGGGCGAGATTGCTGGCGACTATAATGAAGCCGGTGAAATGTTCCTGTTGTTGCCGGCGGCGCTGGCCGCGCGCCTGCCGCTGGCGCCGCAATCATGAGGCGGCGCGCGCTGACTGACGAGGAGC
>JBGSVH010000258.1:0-2791 GCA_041753055.1 Parvularculaceae bacterium | reverse complement strand
CAGTCCCAGTGTGGCTGATCTTCCTCTCAGAACAGCTATAGATCGTCGCCTTGGTAGGCCATTACCCCACCAACTAGCTAATCTAACGCGGGCCGATCTTTCGGCGTAAACTTTCCCCCGAAGGGCGTATCCGGTTTTAGCAGTCATTTCTAACTGTTGTTCCGAACCGAAAGGCACGTTCCCACGCGTTACTCACCCGTCTGCCGCTCACTCCGAAGAGTGCGCTCGACTTGCATGTGTTAAGCTTGCCGCCAGCGTTCGTCCTGAGCCAGGATCAAACTCTCAAGTTGAGTTTGCCGGATCCTTGTCGCGGGTGGAATCCCGCGACGCTCATCTATTACTGACGTCACAAAACCAAACCTCCGAATGAACGGAAGTAATTTGGTTTATGAGATAACGTCAGCGGATGACAGATCCTGATGTGAACCATAAATGGTTCCGCCAGGACGCACGCCGCCCACGTTTCTCTTCCTCAGATTCACTTGTCAAAGAGCCGCCGACCGTCCCCGGGAACCCCCAAAAACAGCCGACAAAAAACCGACACTCCCGAAGCCGCCCCTCATTCCCCGAACCAATAGGCCGTCCGAGGTCTGCGGCGGCCGCTCCGGCCGCGTCGGTGGAGCGCGGATGTAGTCGCCCGCGCCCACCGTGTCAACGCTATTTTAGAACTTTTTTCGGATCGCCGGATTTTCCCCAAACTCCACAGAAATCGGGGCTTTTAAGGCGAAAACGGGCTTGCGCGCGGCCGGAGCCCCGCTGGGCCAATTCTCAATCACGCTGAGGGGCGGAAACTACGCCACAGGGTTGTGCGGCGCAAGGGCTTTTTCGCCGCATGCAACGGTTAATTAAAGGTTAACAGCAATGAGCGGGCGATTGGCGGGCTGGCGCCCCCCAGAAGGCCCGCCCCCCACCCCCGCCGGCAGGCCCCGGGTCCGTTCAGCGCCAATTGGCGGGGCGCAAGCGCAGTATACGGATCAATCACCGGGAGCGGCGATAAATGACAATTTCGTGATGTCCGATCCAGCTGACGCGGCGGCGACGTAAAAGGGCCACCGAAACTCATAACTGGAGATTTTCTGATGCGTTTAACGATCCTCGCCGCGGTTTCAGCGTTCGCCATTGCAACGCCGGCTCTCGCGGAACATCACGAAGCGAAGAAGATGGAAAAGGCCAGCGCCGATATCGTCGATACGGCGATTGCCGCTGGAAAATTCAAGACGCTGGTCGCAGCGGTGCAAGCGGCTGGGCTCGAAGCCGCCTTGCGCGCCGATGGCGACAAGACAGTATTTGCGCCGACCGATGCGGCGTTTGCAGCCCTTCCCGCAGGCACGGTCGAAGACCTGTTGAAGCCGGAAAACAAGGATAAACTCGCCGCGATCCTCACCTATCATGTCGTCGACGGCAAAACGAAATCAGCCGATCTCGCCGGCAAGAAACTCGACGTTGCGACCCTCAACGGCGCCAGCCTCGCCATCGACGGAACGGATGGCGTCAAAGTTGGCGGCGCCAATGTCATCAAGCCTGACATCGCAGCGTCAAACGGCGTCATCCACGTGATCGACGCAGTGATTCTGCCGCCGGCGGCCGAATAGAATTGACAATAGGCGGGAGTGCGCACGGCGCTCCCGTCGCCTGTTTACGACGCAATATATTCCTTCAACATCGCGGCTTCGCGTTCGGCGTTGTGGATTTTTCTTTTGACGACGTCGCCGATCGACACGACGCCGACCAGCGCGCCGTTTTCGACCACCGGCATGTGACGGATGCGCTTATTTGTCATCACACCCATCAGTTCGTCGAGCGAGGTGTCGAGCGTGCAGGTAAAGGGGTTTTTGGTCATGCAGTCGGCGACCGGCTTGGCGAGCACGCCGGGCCCTTCGCTTTTCAGACGGCGAACGACGTCACGCTCGGAGAAAATGCCTGAAACCGAGCCGTCGCTGTTCTTGACGACGACCGCGCCGATGTTTTTTTCGCCGAGGAGATCGACCGCGTCCTTGACCGAAGTTGCGCCAGAAACGGCAAAGACGTCGGTCCCTTTCGACTGAAGGATATGTTCTACTTTCACCGGAACCTCCTTCTTCGGGAAGCGCCAAGCATCAGGCCTTTGGACAAAAAAAGCAATTCAAAATCATGGGCTTTGCTTGTGCGGCGCGGCATAGACCGCGGCGCCCGCCGAGGCTAACGCTGGCGCGGGTCGAACAGAGGAAACGCCACAAGCCCGAACAGATAACCCCCGACATGCGCCTGCCAGGCGATGTCGGCGTCACCTGCGCCAACGCCCGGCCCGAAAATCGCGATCGAGGCGTTCATGGCGATGACGATCGCCGACCAGGTGAGAACGCTGCGGTCGGTCAGCGCCAGGACGCCTTTGGCCGAGACGGGTTTTGACAGCGGGCGATGGAAGGCAAAACGGACCAACCCGCCGAGCAGCCCGGTGATGCCGCCCGAAGCGCCGATCAGCAAGGTCGGGTCGCTAAGGTGGAACAGCGAAAAGAACGCGCCGCCCGCCGCCCCGCACAACATGAAAAACGCGAAAAACCGCCAGAACGAGCCGAACCGGCGCGCCACCGGCGTTCCAAAAACCACGAGCCAGATCAGGTTGAAAAGAAGGTGCGCGGCGGTTGCGTGCAACAAGACATGCGTGAACAGGGGTGTCTTGCCCCCGTATAACTGGGCCGCTTATCTGGGATTTTTCTACGAAGCGGTTGGGGAACTGGGATGGCGAGGAAACGGTTTTCGGACGAGGACATATTGAACCTGCTGCGGCTGATCGAAGTCGAGTTGTCATCGG
>JBGSVH010000257.1:0-4902 GCA_041753055.1 Parvularculaceae bacterium | reverse complement strand
CCGGCGAAGCCGAACTGACCGAACAGGCGCCGGTCGCAGCGGCGGCGCCGGCGCCCGCCGAAAAGCCCGTGACCGGCGATGACATGTTCGACCAGGAACCGGTCTTTGGCGCGCGCCAATTTACGCTGCCGCAGGTTGAGCTGCCAAAAGGCGAAACATCCGCCGTACCCGGAACGTCTGGCGTCGTTGCAATCTATTGTCCGGATGAATTCACCGACAAGGAAAAGATCGCTGAATGCGCCGGGCGTCCCGAAATCCGGTCGGGATGGCGGCCAGGATCCTCTGGTGAAGATTTCTCGAAGGCAGCTGCGGTACTCAAAGACCGCAACAAGCACGGCGACTTTTCAAACGATGTTGTAACGTTTGGTCCGGAGATAGCTCGCCAGATCGAACAGCGCCGCAAGTTTGAAGACCTTGAGGACTTTCGTAAAAAGCAGGGTCTCGATAATGCGGGCGTTGCCAGTGATCCGGCGGCCGGAACGCGCCCGCAGCTTATCCCGGAAATTGCGCAGCCATCGTGGACCCGCCGCGACGATCCTCTGGTTGATCAAAAAGATGTCGAAAGACTCCGCAAAGAGCTTGAACAAGCCGAGAAGAACAAGACACCGCAATAAAAAAGGGCCGGGAAATCCCGGCCCTCTTGAAGTCTGAATTTTCGATCGGCCTAATCCTCGGCGGCGACCGACACATATTGCCGGCCTTTGGCCTTCACCGCAAAGCCGACACGCCCGCCCGACAGGGCGTAAAGCGTGTGATCGCGGCCCATGCCGACATTGGCGCCAGCGTGATATTTGGTGCCGCGCTGACGAACGAGAATGTTGCCGGGAACGACCATCTCGCCGCCGAATTTTTTAACGCCCAACCGTTTCGATTCTGAATCGCGTCCGTTCTTGGACGAACCGCCTGCTTTTTTATGCGCCATGATCCGTCTCCTTTATCCTATTCTTCTTCGTCCGACGCGCGTGCGCGATCAGTCTTGGCGCGCGGCGGCTTGCCGGCGACCAGTTCTTTTGCCTGTCCGACCCACTCATCGCGCGTCGCGCGGCCGTGAAGTTCGAGCGCCTCATCCATTTTAGCGACGTCGGCGTCCGACATCTTTGCAATCTCTTTCAGCGACGTGACGCCATAACCGGCGAGCTTGTCTTTGAGCTTGGGGCCAACGCCGCCAATCAGCGAAACGTCATCGTTGAAGTCCGCGGCGGGCGCTGCTTCTTTCTTTGCGGCGGGCTTGGCGGCCGGCTTCTTCGTCGCAGTTTTCTTCGCCGACGGCTTGGCCCCGTCAGTCAAGATGTCAGTGATCTTGACGATCGTCAGCAGCTGCCGATGGCCTTTTTTACGGCGATAATTCTGGCGACGCCGTTTTTTGAAGATGATGATCTTCGGTCCGCGCGCCTGCTCGACGATTTCGGCGGCGACGGATGCGCCGGCGATCAGCGGCGCGCCAACCGTCACGGCGGCGCCATTGCCGATCATCAGAACTTCTTCGAGGGTAATGATATCGCCCTCGTCACCGGGAAGGCGTTCAATCTTGAGGACATCGTCCTTGGCGACGCGGTATTGCTTACCGCCAGTCTTGACGACTGCGTACATAATCCGACTCCTGAGCGCCGCTTCGGCGCACGCGTCCTTTTTGGCCCCGGTTTCTGTCGCCCGGTTCTGATGGGAGGCGGCTTGCTAGCCCGTGGGGCAGGGAAGGTCAAGCGCCGGATTTCCTTACGCCTGACACTGTATTATGGGCTTTCGCCATGAACTATCGCCACGCTTTTCACGCCGGCAATCATTGCGACGTCTTGAAACACGCCGCGCTGGCGCTGGTCCTTGCCCGCCTCGCCGCCAAGCAAAAGCCGTTCATGGTTCTCGACACCCACGCCGGGCGAGGGGTTTATGACCTCGAAAGCCCGGAAGCCGCCCGTTCCGGCGAGCATCTCGGCGGGATCATGCGCGTCGCTGACGACCCTGACGCGCCGGCGGCGCTCGCGTCGTATTTCGAAGCGGTTCGGCGGCATAACCCATTTGGCGGTTTTCGCTGGTATCCGGGATCACCCGCCATTATTCGCGACGCCCTGCGCGTCGGCGACAGCGCCAAATTCTGCGAGCTGCATCCGGAAGAGCGCCAAGCGCTCGAAACCGCGATGGACGGCGATAAGCAAGTCGCGATTTACGATCGCGACGGTTATCACGCTGTCCGCGCCTTCCTGCCGCCGCGTGAACGTCGGGGCCTCGTGCTGATTGATCCGCCCTTTGAAAAGCCGGGTGAATTTCGTCGGCTCGCCGAGGCGATTGGAGACGGCGTTCGCCGCTGGGCGAGCGGGATTTTCATGATCTGGCGCCCGGTAAAGGACGAGACCGGATACCAGGACTTCATGCAGCGGATCGATGCTCTAGGCCTTGCAAAGACGCTGGTTGCAGAATTGCGGGTGGCCCCGCTGCAGGAAGACAGGCTGACCGGCAGTGCGTTGTTCGTCGTCAATCCCCCATTCGGGCTCGCCAATTCGCTCGCCGAAATCCTTCCCTATCTGGCGGCGCGGCTGGCGGCGTCGCCGGGCGGCGGCTGGCTCGTGCGCGAAACCGAAAATGGCGGGGTTATTTGCGACGCTTCAAGCTCGACCTGATCAGATCCGGGGCAAGACTTGCCCAAACAGCGCCTCGCAGATAGAAGCCGATCCCGACACGGAGAGGTGCCAGAGTGGCCGAATGGGCCGGTCTCGAAAACCGGAGTGCGGGCAACCGTACCGTGGGTTCGAATCCCACCCTCTCCGCCACGCAGTCTCCGATCTCCGGCCCGTCAAGCGACCGCTCGGCTGGGGACGCTGATTTCTCCGGAGTGTCCGGGGCTTGGCTCCTTATCATGCATCGGCGAAACGACGCAGATGTCTTACCCCCGTATAACTGGGCCGCTTATCTGGGATTTTTCTACGAAGCGGTTGGGGAACTGGGATGGCGAGGAAACGGTTTTCGGACGAAGACATATTGAACCTGCTGCGGCTGATTGAGGTCGAGTTGTCCTCTGGGGCGGATGTTCAATCGGCGTGCCGCAAGGTCGGCGTCAGCGACGCGACTTACTATAATTGGCGCAAGCGGTTTGGCGGGATGGCGAAGTCGCAGCTCCAGGAGTTCAAGACGCTGGAGAAGGAGAACATCCGGCTGAAACGGATTGTCGCCGACGTCAATGTGGCCGAGTGGAATGACCGGATGCCCGCCGCTCGAAGCAACATAGCAATGCGCCTTCCATGCGCGTGCGTTCCTGCAAAGGAAGTTCCTCTATTTTCGCGGCGACGTATGCCCGCGCCGCATTCATATCCCCTCCGCAGGTCTTCGTAGCTTCAATGCAAATGCGCATGAACGCTTGCAGGTCACTTTCTGCGGGGCTTTCTATGGCGGACAATTTTGCCCCCCCCGTTCCAAACTCAGCCATTACAGCCACCAACCAAAATACGGCATTCTAGTTGCATTGTTGCTTTTTCCTCAACCATTGGACCCAAAATGTCTAGCGAAAAGCAAATTGACAATCGGATAAAAACTACCGTGGTAACTAATGCGGAGCAACAGAGAGACGCATTTCTTGTTCGCGCCGTAAGTTTTGCCGAAGAAGGAAAGATTCCGCTCCGAGTCATTGCAGATGGCAATGATTTTCAGGCGACCCATTTCGTGGCTTATATTGACGATGAGCCGATTGGGTCTGCCAGGGTTCGATGGTTTAGGGACTTTGCGAAGTTCGAACGCACCTGCTTCGTAGCTGCACATCGCAACGCAAGATCGATCTATACTACATCTCGCGTGATATTTTCACATATTGCCCAAAAAGGCTACGATAGGGTCATAACTTATGCGTCACCAAAATTTGCGGTGCTCTGGGTGCGATTGCTCGGTTTTGAGATAAATCGAAGGAAAGCCCCGCTAATGCTGGGACTGTCTGATGAGCCCTATGTCGAATTAGTGAAACACTTAGAAAATGGTGGACCCCAGATTAATGACCAAAGCGACGGGCTACTTCTGGAGAGAATTGAGGGTCATTGGGACTTGCCTATGCAATATGAGATTCCACGCTGAGAACGCTTCGCGGTGGGTGCAAGTAATATTAGCCGCGTTTGCCACAACACGAGGTCGTCAATGGAGAGATTTCAGTCACTTGAAACGATGAAGAGTTCAAATTCTGAGTTCGCCGAACCTGCCATTGAGCTTCGCCGGGTGACAAAGGTCTGCGGATTGGCAATTGAAAGATGTATGGCTTTGCCAGATTCAAACGCCCTTGTTTGCGCCGAATTTCTCGAAGATTTAGGCAATACTTATCTTGATTATGCCGAGCAATTTATCGAGTGCTCGCGAAATCAGAGGGCGGCTCGTCGGGAAAAGACTTTGCGCAATCCGACATCGTAAATTGAAGGAGCGGGATCTAAAACCACCTCGCGGCCAAACCATGGGTTAGAACTTGAAAACACTTCTGCAAGCCAATTGCGTGCGCGCCTAATTGCTTCGGATGTCAAACTCTCCCGCGTGCAAGTCACACACAGTGGCGCAGCGATGTGAACGCCAAGATTTAGCGGAGATAATATTGGCGCAACGGACATGAAAGTGCCGAGTAAGCCAACGCCTAACCCGCCTACTGTCATTGTTCCATACATTATGCTGCTATCCGTTCTACCTGCGCACTTGCTCTTAGAAATCAGGTCGTGCCAAGCGTGCCAAAAATCCGGTTCATAGAACGGTGAATGTATATATTCATGCTTGTCAAAATTTGATCGTGCAGGCATGCCATAAGCCTCTGTCTTGCCCCCGTATAACTGGGCCGCTTATCTGGGATTTTTCTACGAAGCGGTTGGGGAACTGGGATGGCGAGGAAACGGTTTTCGGACGAGGACATATTGAACCTGCTGCGGCTGATCGAAGTCGAGTTGTCATCGG
>JBGSVH010000256.1:0-8301 GCA_041753055.1 Parvularculaceae bacterium | reverse complement strand
CGAAGACCTGCCCGACGCCTTGCCGCAAGTCCTGCGCGCCCTTTTTACGCCGCTGCCGGAAAAACCCGAGCAGAAATGATCATACGGCCCGCAACGCTCGATGACGCCATGGCGATCAACGCGCTTTACAACCCGTTCATTCTCGAGACGCCGGCGACCTTCGAGACCGCGCCGGTGACAGAGGCCGCCCGCCGAGCCTGGATTGCCGAACGTCTCGCCAATCCGCGCTGGCCGGTTGTTGTCACCGATGAAGAAGGGCGGATCGCCGGCCTCGCCAACGCCTCGGCGTTCGACCCGCGCGCGGCCTATGAGACCTCGGTCAAGGTCTCGGTGTTTGTCGCGCCCGACGCGCAAGGGAGGGGGCTCGGCTCAAAACTCTATGCGGCGCTCTTTGCAGCGTTGGGCGGTGTCGACGTGCATCGCAGCTATGCGCTGATCGTCGCGCCCAATCCCGCCTCGGTTGCGCTGCATCAGCGCTTCGGCTTCCGCCACGTCTCGACCCTTGACGAGGTCGGGCGGAAATTCGGCCGCTATTACAGTGTCATGTGGTTTGAAAAGCGGCTCTGATGGGCTCGGCCGTGAAGCGCTCGACTTTGCGTTTTCGTCTGCTATAGAAGCGCGCTTTCGGGGGCCGGGATTGCCCGCGGACCTCTTTTCTGCGCGGATGTGGCGGAATTGGTAGACGCACTGGATTTAGGTTCCAGCGGGGCGACCCGTGGAGGTTCGAGTCCTCTCATCCGCACCAGGCTTCGCTCTGCGAGCTACGCCTGGCGCAGCCGAAGCGTTGAACGACAGATGTGACTGACTGACGATTGAAACAAGAAGGCGTGGACGACGATGGAAGTGATTGAAAAGACCGCCGAGGGCCTTGAGCGCAAATTCACCGTGAAGGTGCCGGCGGCCGAACTCGACGCCAAGCTCAACGCGCGTCTCGCCGACGTCAAAGGCAAGGTCCAGCTGAAAGGCTTCCGCAAGGGCAAGGCGCCGCTGCCGTTCCTGAAGAAAATGTACGGCAAGGGAATGATGAGCGAGATCTTGCAGGAGATCATCAACGAGACCAGCGTCAAGGCGTTCACCGACCGCGACCTCAAGCCCGCGACGACGCCGCATCCGCATTTCCATGGCGACTTCGATCAGATCATCGATGGCAAGGCCGATCTTGAATATGACGTCCACGCCGAAGTCCTGCCGACCTTCGAGCCGATGTCGATCGACGGCATCAAGCTGAAGCGCCCGATCGCCGAGGTCGATGACGCCGCGGTCGAAGAATCGCTGAAAAAAATCGCCGACCAGAACCGCGATTACGAGCCGCGCAAGAAAACCGAGAAAGCCAAGGACGGCGACATGCTGATCATCGACTTTGTCGGGTCGATTGACGGCAAGGAATTCGCCGGCGGCAAGGGCGAGGGCCATTCGCTGGTCCTTGGCTCAGGCTTGCTGATCAAGGGATTTGAAGAACAATTGGTCGGCGCCAAGGCGGACAGTGACATCGACGTCAAAGTGACGTTCCCGGAAGATTACGGCTCGGATGAACTCAACGGCAAGGAAGCGGTGTTCGCTGTCAAGGTTCACGAAGTCAAAGCGCCGAAAGATACAGAGATCAATGACGAGTTCGCCAAGAAGCTCGGTCTTGAAGATCTCGCCGACCTCAAAAAGCGCGTGCGTGACCGCATTGAGCAGGAACACCGCTCGATGTCGCGCAGCCATGTGAAGCGCGCGCTGCTCGACAAGCTTGATGCCGCGCATGATTTCGATCTGCCGAAATCGATGGTTGACGCCGAATTCAACCAGATCTGGGCCCAGGTTGAGGGCGCTGAACGCGACGAGGAAGACAAGGACAAGACCGAAGACGAGCTGAAGGAAGAATACCGCAAGATCGCGGTTCGCCGCGTGCGCCTTGGCCTCGTCCTCGCCGAGATTGGCCGCGCCGCCGACGTGCAGGTGCCGCAAGATCAGTTGCAGCGCGCGGTGCAGGAACAGGCGCTCCGCGACGCGCAGATTTTCGCCATGCAGGGCCAGAAGGTGACGCCGCAGGACGTCCTCAAATTCTACCAGCAAAACCCGCAGGCGATCGCCCAGATCAGGGCGCCGTTGTTCGAAGAGCGCGTCGTCGACTTCATCCTCGAAAAAGCCGACATCACCGACAAGAAGGTCTCGAAAGAAGACCTGATGAAGGACCCCGACGGGGAGGAATAACGCGCCCCATTGGGTTGAATTTCACGACTGTTGAGGCCGAGCGGCCTTCCCTTGCTTGCAAAGGACTTGTCGCGGGTTTATTCCTCCATTGTCTTTGTTTTTACTTGGGGGAAATCAGATGAAATATGGAATTTGTGTCGCTGCGGCGACATGGGCGGTCGCATTGGCAACGCCTTCCAACGCGCAATCGTACCGCCATGGAGCGTTTGACGGCTTTTACGCAGGCGTTGGGGGCTCCTGGGAGCGGTACGACACCGAAATTGAGTTGTTCAGCGTTGATATCGATGACGATCTTGATCATCCATTCGATGTCAGCGGCATTAAAGCTGGCCGCATATTTGGCGGCATCGGGTTTCAGAACAAGTTTCTTTACGGCGGCATTGAAGGCTTTGCTTCATTTACTGGGGCGAAGATCGAAGAGAATTTCGATACAGCGGACTATCCGGGAGTGTTTGATCCGGCCACGAACGGTTCAAGCGTCGCTTCCATCAACGCAAACTATAGTCTCGGCGGCAGCGCCCGTGTTGGCGCCTTCATGACGCCGCGCTTCATGGTCTTTATAAAAGGGACGGCCACATCGACGTCCTTTGAAGCTGCCGCAAGCGGAGCAGTCTTGAATGGAACAATTTTTCAGGATCAGGAAGTAACCGCCAAGGAGAACGTCACCGCGTTCGGATATGGCGCTGGCATCGAGGCGGCGCTAAGTGACCGGTTTTTCGCAAGGGTCGATTACGATCACTTATTCTACTCGGATTTTGAAATCGAAACGCCCTATTTCAGAATTGAACCCGATTACACCTCGGTCACGCTCGGCGTCGGGGTTCGTTTTTAGTGCGGCGCTGAGACTGCGGCGCCCCGGATCGGTTTTGTGGGGGGCAACTTTATTTCGGGCGCCTCTTCACGACCGACAGGTCGTTCCGCCTGCGCAACGAGACCTTGCTTTTCGCCAAGAATAACCGTCGCTTAAACCGTGCGCTGTAATGTGATGGCAGGGTTGGCGGCGGCGGGGCTTTGCCTTGAGTCTCTCAACCCCATATTAACCGTATCGCCTGAGGTGAGGGCGGTATTCAGGCGGCAGTATCAAGTCCAGTCCGGGCGCGGCGTCCGGACTAACCCGAACGAAAGAGATCCATGAAGGACCCCAACGACATTTTCATGAACACGCTGGTGCCGATGGTCGTCGAGCAATCGAGTCGCGGCGAGCGCGCCTATGACATTTATTCCCGCCTTTTGAAGGAACGGATCATTTTCCTGTCCGGGCCGGTCCACGATTCGGTGTCGACCCTGATCGTCGCCCAGCTCCTCTTCCTCGAGGCCGAGAACCCCAAGAAGGAAATCGCCTTTTACATCAATTCGCCCGGCGGATCGGTTTCGGCGGGCCTCGCGATGTACGACACCATGCGCTACATCCGCCCGGCGGTCTCGACCATGTGCATCGGAATGGCGGCCTCGATGGGCTCGCTCCTGCTCACGGCTGGGGAAAAAGGCCTGCGCTTTTCACTGCCAAATTCACGGATCATGGTCCATCAGCCGTCCGGCGGGTTCCAGGGTCAGGCGTCCGATATCGAGCGCCACGCCCAGGATATCATCAAGATGAAGCGCCGACTGAACGAGATCTATGTCGAGCATTCCGGCCAACCCTATGACATTATTGAGAAAACCCTCGACCGCGACCATTTCATGTCGCCGGAAGAGGCGGTGGACTTCGGATTGATCGACAAAGTGCTCGATAGACGTCCTGCTATCGAGGACTAAGTCGTTGCCGCAATGGTTACCGGCCGGGAGAAAAGTCGGCTTGATTGGCAGGTTGCGGTTGTGGTCGAATATGGTGAAGGAACGAAAGACGGCCCGGATGGAAGGACTGGCGCAAATTCTGCACCTGCCCCCCTATCCGCGTACGGTGTTGTTCCAGGGCAAGGCCTGCGCCAGACTGGCGTCCGGGGGTCGGGTGACGGCTTCGGGGCTCCTCAAGGGAGTTGCATAGCGTGAGCAAGGTGAGCGGAAAAAGCGGCGGCGGCAGCGGCGAAGGCAAGAACACCCTCTATTGTTCCTTCTGCGGCAAGAGCCAGCACGAGGTCAGGAAACTGATCGCCGGTCCGACGGTATTCATCTGCGATGAATGCGTCGAACTGTGCATGGACATCATTCGCGAGGAATCCAAGTCCTCGTTGGTCAAGGCTGGCGAGGGCGTTCCTAGCCCGAACCAGATCTGCAAGGTTCTTGATGACTATGTGATTGGCCAGAAACAGGCCAAGCGCGTTCTCTCGGTCGCGGTCCACAATCACTACAAGCGGCTTAACCATGCGTCGAAGAACAACGACGTCGAACTGGCGAAGTCGAATATCCTGCTGCTCGGCCCGACCGGTTCCGGCAAGACGCTGCTGGCGCAGACGCTGGCGCGCATCCTTGACGTGCCGTTCACCATGGCGGACGCGACGACCCTTACTGAAGCCGGCTATGTCGGCGAGGACGTCGAGAACATCATCCTGAAACTGCTGCAGTCGGCCGATTACAATGTCGAACGGGCGCAGCGCGGCATCGTCTATATCGACGAGGTCGACAAGATTTCGCGCAAGTCCGACAACCCCTCGATCACCAGAGACGTGTCGGGCGAGGGCGTGCAGCAGGCGCTTTTGAAGATCATGGAAGGGACGGTCGCGTCGGTTCCCCCGCAAGGCGGACGCAAGCATCCCCAGCAGGAATTCCTGCAGGTCGACACGACCAACATTCTCTTCATCTGCGGCGGCGCCTTCGCCGGTCTTGAAAAAATCATTTCAAGCCGCCACGCCGGCACCTCGATCGGTTTCGGGGCGAAAGTCTCGTCTCCCGACGATCGCCGTATCGGCGAAGTGCTGAAGACGATTGAGCCGGAAGACCTTTTGAAATTCGGGTTGATCCCCGAATTTGTCGGACGCCTTCCTGTCATCGCGACGCTCGAGGATCTCGACGAATCGGCGCTCATCCAGATTTTGACGCAGCCCAAGAATGCGCTCATCAAGCAGTATCAGCGCCTCTTCGAGATGGAAGACGTGAAGCTGACCTTTACCGAGGACGCCAAATCATCGATCGCCCGCAAGGCGATTGCGCGCAAGACCGGCGCGCGCGGCCTCAGGTCGATCATGGAGGGAATTCTCCTTGATTCGATGTTTGAACTCCCCTCGATGGAAGGCGTCGCCGAAGTCGTTGTGAACGCCGAAGTCGTCGAGGGGCGGGCAAAGCCCCTGCAGATTTACGAGGAACGCGGCAAGGAAAAAATGGAAGCTGACGCTTCGGCCTGACGCGTCGATTTCCCTTCCCTGACTGAAAACGGCGCCAAGAGGCGTCGTTTTTCTTGTGATCGACCGAATGACGGCCGCCAACGGCCCCCCGGCGATAGCTTAATTCAAGGTAAAAAGACGGGTTGAAACCGCCGGGCGGAACGCCACATTATGCGGGCGTCCGCCGCCATCCTGGCGTCGGCAGTCCTCCTGATAACGCGGAGTTCAGTCTGTCTCAGGCGTTAAGGGTTGGGTTGCTAGAATGGGGCTGACGCGGAACCCGGGCGCTCCTATTGAGGCCCGCGAAGTCAAGGAAGTGTAATGTCAGAAGTTCAAAAATACGCCGTCCTGCCGCTCCGCGATATCGTGGTTTTCCCAACCATGGTCATCCCGCTGTTCGTCGGCCGCGACAAATCGGTGCGCGCGCTCGAACATGTGATGGAGCACGACAAGAAGATTTTGCTCGTCGCGCAAAAAGACGCCAGCGACAACGACCCGAAGGCCGACGGCATCTATTCGATCGGCGTGATCGCCTCGGTTCTGCAACTGTTGAAATTGCCGGACGGCACCGTGAAGGTCCTCGTCGAGGGTGAAGAGCGCGCCAAGGTCGAGCGCTTTACCAAGACCGACGACTTTTTTGAAGCTGAAGCAACGACGCCGCCGGAAGTCGAAAGCGAAGACGCTGAGCTCGACGCGCTGTCGCGTTCGGTCGTGACGCAGTTTGAATCCTACGGCAAACTCAACAAGCGCGTGCCGCCGGAAGTGATTGTCTCGATCACGACGATCGAGGATCCGGCGCAGCTTGCCGACACGGTTGCATCGCATTTGAACATCAAGATTTCTGAAAAGCAGGAGCTGCTCGAAATCTTCGATGTCGCTGACCGGCTTGAACGCGTTTACGCGCTGATGGAAGGCGAGATGAGCGTCCTTCAGGTCGAAAAGAAGATCCGTAATCGCGTCAAGCGGCAGATGGAGAAAACGCAGCGCGAATATTATCTCAACGAACAGATGAAGGCGATCCAGAAGGAACTTGGCGAAGGCGACGAGGCGAGGGACGAGGTCGCGGAACTCGAAGACCGCATCAAGAAAACCAAACTGTCGAAGGAGGCGCGCGCCAAGGCCGAAGCGGAAGTCAAAAAGCTTCGCCAGATGTCGCCGATGTCGGCGGAATCAACCGTTGTGCGCAATTATCTCGACTGGCTGCTGTCCATTCCCTGGAACAACAAATCGAAGATCAAACAGGATCTCGACAAGGCGCAGGCCGTGCTCGACGCCGACCATTATGGTCTTGAAAAGGTCAAGGAGCGCATCCTTGAATATCTCGCCGTGCAAAAGCGCATGGGAACCTTGAAGGGCCCGATCCTTTGCCTCGTCGGCCCGCCGGGCGTCGGCAAGACTTCGCTTGGAAAGTCGATCGCGCAGGCGACAGGACGCGAATTCGTGCGCGTCAGCCTTGGCGGCGTCCGCGATGAAGCGGAAATCCGCGGGCACCGGCGCACCTATATCGGCTCGATGCCCGGCAAGGTCATCCAGTCGATGAAGAAAGCGAAAAAGTCCAACCCGCTTTTCCTTTTCGACGAAATCGACAAGATGGGTCAGGATTTCCGCGGCGACCCGTCTTCGGCGCTGCTGGAAGTGCTCGACCCGGAACAGAACGCGACCTTCGCCGATCACTATCTTGAGGTCGATTATGATTTGTCGGACGTGCTTTTCATCACCACGGCGAACAGCCTCAACATGCCGCAGCCCTTGCTCGACCGGATGGAGATCATCCGGATTCCAGGGTATACGGAAGATGAGAAACGGGAAATCGCCCGCCGCCATTTGATCCCGAAAATCATGAAGGATCACGGACTGAAAGCGTCGGAATGGAAAATCACCGATGACGGATTGATGGAGCTTATCCGCCGCTACACGCGCGAGGCGGGCGTCCGCAATCTCGAACGGGAACTGGCGCGCCTGGCGCGTAAAGCCGTTCGGGCGCTTGAAACCAGCAAGGCGAAAAAGGTCGAGATCAACGCGGAAAACCTCGCCGAATACGCTGGCGTCACCAAATACCGGTATGGCGAAATCGAAGGCGAGGATCGCGTTGGCGTCGTCACCGGTCTTGCCTGGACGTCGGTCGGCGGTGAAATTCTGACGATCGAGGCGGTCAAGATGCCGGGCAAGGGCCGCATGACCCCGACCGGCAATCTGAAGGAAGTGATGAAGGAATCGGTTTCGGCCGCTTCCTCCTATGTCAGAAGCCGCGCGGCCGATTTCGGCATCGAACCGCCGGTGTTCGACAAGACCGACATCCACATTCACGTGCCGGAAGGCGCAACGCCAAAGGATGGTCCTTCGGCCGGCGTCGCGATGGCGACGACGATCGTGTCGGTTCTTACCGGCGTTCCCGTGCACAAGGATCTTGCGATGACGGGCGAGATTTCGTTGCGTGGCCGGGTGCTGGCGATCGGCGGCCTCAAAGAGAAACTTCTCGCGGCGCTGAGGGCCGGCATCAAAACGGTGCTGATCCCGCAGGAAAACGAGAAGGATCTCGCCGAGATCCCGGACAATGTGAAACAGGGTCTGAAGATCATTCCGGTCAGCCGGGTCGATGAAGTCCTCGCTCATGCGCTGACCCGCAAGCTGACCCCGATCGAATGGTCGGAGCCGGCGCCGCCGCCCCCGGCGGCGGAAACCGACGGCGGCGATGCTGTCGTAACGCACTAGGCCCTGTTTACAAAGTTATTGACGCCTGAATCGACACTTGATTCAAGGATGCCTCTTGAAGGAGGCGCACTTGAGTCGCGGGGATTTGAACGAAGCGGAATGGCGATTGTTGAAGGATCTTCTGCCTGCGGAGCGG
>JBGSVH010000255.1:0-2737 GCA_041753055.1 Parvularculaceae bacterium | reverse complement strand
CGCCGGCGCGCTTCAAACGCTCGCAGGCGAAATTCGCGCCAGCGGCGGCGACGCCGTCGCTTGTCCCGCCGATGCGCGCGATGAAGAAGCGATGATCGCGCTCTTCGACAAGATTGAGACGGATATTGCGCCGATCGAAGTCGCAGTTTTCAACATCGGCGCGAATGTGAATTTTCCGATCGCTGATATGACTGCGCAGGTCTATCGCAAGGTCTGGGAAATGGCGGCCTTCGCCGGATTTCTCACGGGCCGCGAAGCAGCCAGACGGATGGTTCCACGCGGCCGCGGCACGATCATTTTCACCGGAGCGACGGCGAGCCTGCGCGGCGGCGCTGGGTTTTCGGCCTTCGCCGGCGCCAAACACGCGCTGCGCGCGCTCGCCCAGTCGATGGCGCGCGAGCTGGGGCCGAAGAACATTCACGTCGCCCATGTCGTCATCGACGGCGCCATCGACACCGATTTCATTCGCGGCATCATGCCCGATATCGATCAGCAGCGCGCCGATGATGCGATCCTCTCCTCCGACGCGATCGCCGAAAACTACGTCATGCTGCACAAGCAGCCGCGCACCGCATGGACGCATGAACTGGACTTGAGGCCGTGGTGCGAAAAATGGTGAGGCGCGCCAACAATCCCGCCTCGACGTTCGATTCGCGCGGGGGGCTTGCGAGGACCCGCGCGGCCCCTTAGCACTTGCCGCCATGCTGCAGCTTTATGACAGCCTCGCGCGCGAAAAGCGCCTTTTCACGCCCGCCGATCCGGCGCGGGTGACGATGTATGTCTGCGGGCCGACCGTCTACAACCACGCCCATATCGGCAATTTCCGCGCCGCGGTTGTTTTCGATCTCCTCTTCCGCCTGCTGCGTCGAAACTATGGTGAAAAGGCGGTCATCTATGCGCGCAATTTCACCGACATCGACGACAAGATCATCAAGGCGTCGCGGGAGGCCGGCGCGCCGATCGGCGAGATCACGGCGAAATATTCGGCGATCTATGATGCGGAGTTGGCGGCGTTCAACTGCCTGCCGCCGACCCTGAAGCCAACCGCAACCGGCCATATCGCCGAGATGATTTCGCTGACAGCGCGTCTTGTCGCCGGCGGTTTTGCCTATGCGGCGGACGGGCATGTCCTCTTTTCGGTCGGTAAGTTCGCCGATTACGGCAAGCTATCCGGCGCCGACGCCGACGAGCGACTCGCCGGCGCGCGGGTCGAAGTCGCTCCGTATAAGGAGAATGCGGCGGACTTCGTGCTGTGGAAACCGTCGAAAGCGGACGAGCCCGGCTGGGAGAGCCCCTGGGGCCGGGGACGGCCCGGCTGGCATCTTGAATGTTCGGCGATGATCGAAAAGGCGCTGGGCGAGACCATCGACATTCATGGCGGCGGTCAGGATCTGAAATTCCCGCATCACGAAAATGAAATCGCGCAGTCGCAATGCGCGCATCAGGGCGCGCCGCTGGCGCGGTACTGGCTGCACAACGGTTTTCTCAAAATGGGCGCCGACAAGATGTCGAAGTCGCTCGGCAATGTCGCGCTGCCGCGCGACCTTTTGAACAAGCATCATGGCGAGACCTTGCGCTTTGCGCTTTTGACCGCACAGTACCGCCAGCCGCTCGAATGGACCGACGAGCTGATCGAGCAGTCGAAAAAACAGCTCGACCGCTTTTACCGCCTGCTCGCCGACGCAAGGCCCGATGACACCGTCGAGGCGCCGGACAGCGTCGTGCTGGCGCTGGAAGACGACATGAATACGCCCGAGGCGATCGCGGGCCTGCACGAATTGCGCGATATCGCCATGCAGCTGGAGGGCGGGCCAAAACGCCGCGCCGCGGTGCGCCTGAAGGCGGCGGGCCAGCTGATGGGCTTGTTCTCCAGCGACCCGGAAGCCTGGTTCAAAGGCGCGGCTGCGGACGGGCTTTCCGCTGAGGCGATTGACGCCAAACTCGCCGAACGCGCCGCCGCACGCAAAGCGAAGGACTTCAAGACCTCCGACAGGATCCGCGACGACCTCGCCGCCGCGGGCGTCATCATCGAAGACGGGCCCAACGGCGCAACCTGGCGGCGGGGCTAGATCATGCGGCTCATTGAGGTCACTTTTCCGATAAAGCGCATCGACGGTGTGCGCGATGCGCTCGAAAGCGCCGAAGCTGACCACGTTCGAATTGAAACGCATGGAGAATGCGCGGTGGCGCGCGCCTTTTTCTCGACCGATGGCCAGCAACCGCTCGTCGATCGGCTGCAAGAGCTGTTTGAAGGAGAAACGGACTGGCGCCTGCTCGTCATCCCCGTCGAGGCGACAGCGCCCAAGCCGGCCAGCGATGAAGAAAAGGCCAAACGCCACAAGCAGCGGGAAACCGCGCTGCGCGAGGAAATTTACGTCGATGTCGCAAAGGGCGCGGACCTTTCGCCGAACTTCTTTGTATTGACGGTCGCCTCGACGATCGTGGCGGCGATCGGCCTTAACGCCGACAACGTCGCGGCGATCATCGGCGCGATGGTGATTGCGCCGCTTCTTGGCCCTATTCTCGCAGTGACGCTCGGATCGACCCTCGGCGACTTTTCGCTGATCGCGCGCGCCGGCCGCAACACCGGCATCGGATTGCTGGTCGGCGTCGGCGCGGCCGCCGCTATCGGACTTGCTGGCGGTGTTAATCTCGACAGCGGCGAGTTGATGAACCGCACCGTCGTCGGCCTTGATTCGATCGCCCTTGCGCTTGCGGCCGGCGTCGCCGCGGAGAT
>JBGSVH010000254.1:0-2200 GCA_041753055.1 Parvularculaceae bacterium | reverse complement strand
ACTTCGTCGAGAGCCTGCGCGCCGGCGGCGCGGCGGACGCAAGCGGCGTCATCGACGCGTTGACCCGGGTTGCGCGCCAGCGTTTCAACGCCCAGCAGATTGGCCTTGGCGTTTCAAACAATGCCGACGCCAGCCTTGCCGGAAATTTCGGGCGGACGGTTCTTGGCGTCCACGCCAACTATCGCGACACCGATTACGGTTTCCGCAAGATCGAGACGATCGGCGCGGGGCTGAGCGCCCAGCGCGCGATGTCGCGGCGGATGTCCGCCTATGCCAACACCTTTTATCGCCGCGTCGATTCGACTGCGGACCTTGGCTCGTGTTTCGCCGACCCGGCGCTGTTCGGTTTTGACACAACAATACCCGGATTTGACGCCACGATATCCTGCAACGCGCTTGTCGGATTCCAGGGGCGCACCAACACGCTCGGCGGCCGTATTGGCCTCAGCTACAAGCTTTACAAGAATGTCAGCCTTTTCGGCGAATATGAGCACACGGAACGATTCTCGCAGAACCCCTTGCTCGAATACGGGGAAAACGCAGCGACCGCCGGCCTGCAAATGGATTTCTAGTTAATGTACGAAGAGTTCTTCAGCTTTTCTGGCTCTCCCTTCCGGCTCGCGCCGGACCCAAAATTCTTTTTCGGGTCAAAGAGCCACAATAAAGCGATGGCCTATCTCCATTACGGGCTGCGTCAGGCTGAAGGATTTATTGTCGTTACCGGCGAGATCGGCTCGGGTAAATCGATGCTGATAGAGCATCTGCTCGATCAGCTCGACCGCTCCAACGTTCTCGCCGCCAATCTGACAACGCCCAATCTCGCGCCGGAAGACCTTTTGTCGCATATCCTCTCGGCGTTCCGCATCGAAGCGGCGGGCGATGGCAAGGCCGCCGAGATCGAGGCGTTTGAAGATTTCCTGTTCGACCAGATGAATCACGGCCGGCGCGTCTTGCTGGTTGTCGACGAAGCGCAGAACCTGCCGATCAAGACCCTCGAAGAACTGCGCGTACTCTCAAATCTTGATTACGATGGAACGCCGCTGTTTCAGGTGTTCTTGATCGGCCAGCCGGATTTTCGCGAAACCATGGCGCGCGCCGACATGGAACAGCTGCGCCAGCGCGTCATTGCGACCTATCATCTTGAGCCGATGACGCGCGCCGAGACGGAAAAATATATCGAGCACCGGCTCGGCTTTGTCGGCTGGGCGGGCGACCCGAAAATCACCGGCGACGCCTATGATGCGATTTACGCCGCAACCGGCGGCCTGCCGCGCAAGATCCACAAATTGTGCAACCGGATGCTGCTCTTTTGTGCGGTCGAAAAGCTTCGTCATGTCGATGGGGCGACCATCGCCAATGTTCTTTCCGACCTTGGCGTCGAGCAGGCGGCGGCGACGCCAGCCGAACGGGCTGACCTTGATGTCAACGCCGCGATCGCCGCAGCGCGCGAGACTGTCATCAAACCGCAGCCGGTCGAGATGCAGGCGCCGCTTCTCGCTGCGGCGACAGAGCCCGCCGCAATTGACGGGGAAATCGGCGAGACCGCCGAGCTGGTCAAGGCGCCGGTGCTTGCGGACACGGAAGAAGCGCCTGTGGCCGTCAGCACCTTCGACCGCCTGCGCGCGGTAAGGAAGACAGCGCCGGCGCCAGCCGCCGCGATTGACCCCGATGCAGCAAGACCGCCAAAACCGGCGACGCTCGACGATGTCGCCAACGCCATTGAAGCGGCGCGCCTGTCAAAACACGATCCGAACGCCTTTGACGACAGCGGCATCGACGCCAGCGACATTGCCGGCGACCTCGCGGTCGAAGCGCCGCCGGTTGTTGACGCGCAGGATGGCTGGAAGAAAACCGTCATGCTGTCGATCAACGACACGCGCGACGAGTTGAAACGCGCCCATCAAAGCGTCGTAAGGCTGCGCCGCCAGTTGACCGAAATCGACCGCCGGCGCCGGAAGCGCCGCGTTCAGATCGCCGCGAGCCTTGATCGCGCCGAATCGCTGCTTGCGGATTTCCAGAACGCCTGGCGCTGATCGCCGGCCGGATTTGCATGATGCCTGATCATCGACCCGGCCATCGCCCCGACCATCGTCAAGCGCTGGACAATCCGCCTCTAGCGCGCCGGGCGCAAAAGTGGAAACCGGTTTTGCGCGAAAAGGCGCGCCGGAATAAGAAGTTGATCGTCGGGCGCGATTCAAGA
>JBGSVH010000253.1:0-2906 GCA_041753055.1 Parvularculaceae bacterium | reverse complement strand
GCGGCGGCGCGCGGGCGGCTGTCGGCGCGCGCCAGAAAGGCGGCGGCGATATCGCCAGTGCCGCCGGCGACATCGAGCAAGGTCTCGCCCGGCTGCGGGTTCAGCCGGTCAATAAAGACCGCTTTCCAGACACGGTGGACGCCGCCGCTCATCAGATCGTTCATCAGGTCGTATTTCGGCGCGACCTTGTCGAAAACGCCGCGAACGAGCCGTGCTTTTTCCTCTTCGGCGACCTCGCGAAACCCGAAAGACGCCCACATTTTATCGCGTTGATCCATCGCAAAGGCATATCGGGCGAACGCCCCGGCGAGAAGCGCCTTGACGCCGCAGGATTGGTTTGACAGGGTCAACCCCCTGAAATCAGGCGCCTTTCATTGATCGGGCGTTCCGGGGTAGACGTCGTGGGAATGTCGGCGGCCGGGCAAGCTGATACGTTTTGACGGATGACGAAGGGGCGGGCGGTGACATGATCAAATCTGAGCTCGTGCAAAAACTTGCCGACGAGAACCCGAATCTCTTTCATCGCGACGTCGAAAAACTGGTATCGATCCTGTTTGAGGAAATCGCCGGCGCGCTGGTCAAGGGCGACCGGGTGGAGCTTCGCGGCTTCGGCGCCTTCTCGGTCAAGCACCGTCCGGCAAGGGTCGGACGCAATCCGCGCACCGGCGATCCGGTGCCCATTGACGAAAAGTACTCGCCATTTTTCAAACCGGGCAAGGAACTTCGCGACCGCCTCAATGGCGGGGGAAAGCGATAGCGCGATGCGCCGAGATCATCTGCTGGCGATGAGAACCGAGGTCGCATGAAGAAGATCCTGCGCTGGGTCGTCTTTGTTCCGGTTGGCGCAATCCTCGTCCTGTTTCTGGTCGCCAATCGCACTCTCGTCGCCCTCAGTCTTGATCCGTTTTCGACCGAGAACCCGGCGCTGGCGACGCCGGCGCTGCCCTTGTGGCTGTGGCTGATCTTTTCGCTGCTGGTCGGATTTTTTATCGGCGCCGCCGGCATGTGGATGTCAGGCCGGGAGCTCAGGATCAGGGCCAAAGCCGACCGGATCGAACTCAAAACCCTCAAGAAAGCCGCCGCCGATGCGGCGTCTGCGGCAAAACCAGCGCCGGTGGCGCCCCCCTTATCGATAGAAGGCGCTGATGGCGACCAGCCTCGTTAAAATCTGCGGCGTTAAGACGGTTGATCAGGCGCTCTGCGCCGCGCGCGCCGGCGCCGATCTCATCGGCTTTGTCTTCGTCGCCAAAAGCCCGCGCTCGGTTGCCCCCGATCTCGCCAATGACATCGTTACGGAAGTAAAACAGCTGTCCTACGAAGAGGGCTTCGCGCTCCCGAAATTTTGCGGGCTGTTTGTCGACGCTGGCGAAAAACTGCTCGGGGAAGCCGCACCCTTCCTGTCGCATTTCCAGTTTCACGGTCACGAGGATGCAGAGCGCATCAACGAGATCCGCGACGAATTTGGCGTGGAGCTGATCAAGGCGGTCGGCGTTGCCGGCGCTGATGATTTTGACGGCGTCGGCGCGCTCGCCGAGGCGGCGGACCTCCTTCTTTTTGATGCGCGCCCTCCCAAGGGCGCCAGTCTGCCCGGCGGCAATGGCGAGGCGTTCGACTGGTCGCTCCTGAAGCGCTACCAGGGTGAAACCCCGTTCCTTCTCGCCGGCGGACTGACGCCGCAGAGCGTTGGGTCGGCGATCAGCGCGGCAAAAAGCCATACCGCTTTTGGCGGCGTCGATGTCTCCTCCGGCGTTGAAGTCAGACCCGGCGACAAGGACAAAGCGCTGATCGAAGCGTTCATCAAAGCAGCCAAGGCCGCGTTCTGAGAGCGCGGGAGAAGGCATTGAAATTAAAGGCCCTATTTGCAGCGCTTGTCGTCGGTATGGCGGCGGCGTCCTGCGCCCATGCGGGCGCTGACGGATCGCCCAACGCCGCACTCGACGCGGCGCTCGATCAACTTCGCGCCGGCGGCAACATCATTGTCCTGCGCCATGCAACATCGCCCGCCGGACAGAAAGCGGCGGTCGGTATGACCGCTGGCTGCACGCTTGGCGCTGGTCGTGGCCTTGATCCGCAGGGGTTCTTCGAAGCGCGCTTCATCGGCGAATGGTTCGCGGAAAACGGCGTCAAAATCGACAAGACCTACACCAGCGATCTCTGCCGGTCATACGATACGGCCCGACTTGTCGCCGCCGCCGGATCCGGCCCGGTCATACCGCGCGAGGAAATGAAATCAGACGATCCCGAAATAGCTGCAGCCTTTAAGGCGATGCTTGCCGCAGACCTTGCAGCGGCGCCGACGACGAACATTCTCCTGGTTTCCCATTCCAACATCGTCCCGCTTTATGGCTCTGGCCCGCTTGCAGGCGAAGACGAAACGCCATCGGGGCGCATTCATGTCGTCACGGCGAATGGCGATGTCATTCGCATTGACATCAATGCGCAGGTCACAGCCAACCCCGCGGCGCCGAAATAGCCTGCTTTGGTTCCGCCCTGCGCTAGCCGGCCTGCGCCAGCCGGCCTCCGCCGCAACGTTGGTCGCCGAATGATTCAGCCGCCGAAAGTCACACATCAATGCGCCGTCATCCCCCGTACGGTTTGGGCGCTGGGGTTTGTCAGCCTTTTCATGGATATTTCTTCGGAGACGATCCACGCCCTGCTGCCGCTGTTTCTGACGACAAGCCTCGGGGCGAGCGTCGCGATTGTCGGGTTGATCGACGGAGTTGCTGAGTCGACAGCGGCGATTTCCAAAGTTTTTTCAGGCTATCTTTCCGACCGGTTCGGAAGGCGAAAGCCGCTGATCCTCATCGGCTACGGATTGGGCGCCTTGTCAAAGCCGCTCTTTGCCGTCGCCGGCGCGCCCCTGCTCGTGCTCGGCGCGCGTTTTGCCGATCGCATCGGCAAGGGCG
>JBGSVH010000252.1:0-3535 GCA_041753055.1 Parvularculaceae bacterium | reverse complement strand
AGCGCCAAAAGCGCCAGATTGCCGGCAGTCAGCGCGCCGATCGAGAGCACGCGCAGCCAATCCGGCAGCACGGCAAAGGGCGATACGCCGCTGAAGGATTGCGCCGCGAGGAGCAGCCACAGAAGTGGGTTGAGAAGCGCCGCGAACGCCGTGCCGCCAATAAAGAGGTCGACCGATAACGCCGCCCGCCATCCGCCGACTGTCCGGTCCCGGCGGTGAACGAGCCAGGTCTGGACATATCCCTTCATCCAGCGGGTGCGCTGGCGCACCCAATTGCCAACCCGGCAGTTGGCTTCTTCGAATGTGGTTGAATCGATAATCGCTGTGCGAAATCCGCAGCGCGCGAGGCGAAGGCCGAGATCGGCATCCTCGGTGACATTGTGCGGGTCCCAACCGCCGACATCGGCCAGAATATCCGTTCGAAATATGTTCGAGGTGCCGCCGAGCGGCACAGGCGCGCCCAGTCTGTCGAGCGCCGGCAAAAAATGATCGAACCACAGGCAGTATTCCAGCGTGAAAAGCCGTGTCAGCCAATTCTCGTCTGGATTGTAAAAATTCAACCGCGCCTGGACGCAGGCAAGGTCGCCATCGGCTGCCGCAAAGGTCTCTGCTGCAAGACGCAATTGCCCAGCCTCGGGCTCGTCTTCGGCGTCGTAAATGACGATGAGATCGCCGCGGGCGCACAGCAAGCCGTAATTGCACGCCTTGGGTTTTGTTTGCGGCGCAGACGACGGAACGACGATGATATCATGGCGTTGATGCAGGCCAAGGCGATACGCCTCATTGATGGTTGCATGGTCGAATTCTTCCAGCAGGATCTTTATGTCGAGCTTTGTCGCCGGATAGTCCAGTTGTTCAAACGAACGAATGAGTGATGGCAGTATCTGCGCTTCGCGGAATAATGGCGCGAGAATTGTCACCACCGGAAGGTCGGCGTCGTCAAGCCGCGTCCGTGGATCTCCATCTGACGGAAGCTGCGCGACGCCGGCAAGGGCAAGCCGGACCTCGGCCAGCGAAATGAACAAGAATGCGGAAAAAATCGCGAAGGCGGAAAAGAACGCGCCCGGTGCCAGAATGCCTGATACGGCCAGCGCGGCGAGGCCTAGAAGCGTCAATTTTCCAACGCCAAATCGTAGCGAACGGGCGCTCGCCTCCGGCTCGCGGGCAGCAAGGCCGCTGGTAGCTTCGTGCATCAGGTCGCTTGCAAAACGCTGGCGCAGCGCATCGCCGAATTCGGTCGGAGTCGCGGACCGGTCGAGCGGCGTAACCGTCGCGTCTGGCGCGGCCAGGGTGAGAAAACCCATGCGGCTGGTGGAAAGCGTCCACGGCGCCCGCCCGTCGCGAAAATATTTCCGCAAGCGCCGGAATTCGAGAAGTCTTGGCTCGGACGGCTCATCCATCATCAATCCCGGCCCATCAGAATTTTGACCACGCACCCAGAAAAACGGCTGTTCCCGGCACGATGTTGCGTTCGGCAAATTCTTTCTCACCACCGATCACGACCGCCCATCGCGACGATGCGCGCCAGACAATCGAAGTCCGCGCCTTGATGACGTCGAAATCATCGCCCAGCGCCGCTTCGTTACGGAGCGATATCTGCGAGCGCGCTTCAGCGAGAATGATAAAGCGCGACGAGGGTTCAACGCCAATGAGCGCGTCGGCGCGAATCTGGTCAGCGGCATCGCCAAAGCGCCTGCGATAGGCGAGCTCTCCGATTGCGAAGGTCTTGATCGGAAGAAACAGCAGATCACGGCCATGGAGAGCGCGAATTTCAACGTCCGCGTTCGAGTTGATGAATCCGGTTCTGGCGCTGTTGGTCAGGCGCTCCGACCATGCACCGGCCATGCTGACCGCGGTTGCTGAATGCGCGCCGCGCTTGATTTGACGCTGAATGGAAACTTCAGAATCGCCAAAAGATGTTTTCGTCTGCCGGCCAAGCGCCGAGTCGGAGATTCGCGTGCCGTAATAGGCTTTGCCCGACAGCATCCATCCGGGCGTCACGCCATATTCGAAATAGGTGTCCGAGCCGTAGCGAGAGTAGCGGCTGACCGGCGTCGAAGACCAGTAATAGTCGAAACGGGTAGCAAGAAAGACGTCGCCGTCGCTGCGATTCCACGGGCTTGCGGCAGCCTCGCCGCAAAAGACGAGCGTCGCCGCAAAAATGGCCCGGAACAAGCGCTCCCCCATGGCTCCCTATTCGCCGTCAGCCAAATCGCTACAACGAAAGCAGGCGCCCAATCCCGCTTGTCATCAGCAGTTGCGGGAAAGTATCTGGTGTGGCGTCACGCGCCACCAACCATGGGTTGAGCTGCTTAGGAGGCTGCCAACTGCCGGACGACGTAGGGGAGAATGCCGCCGTGCTTATAATAATCGAGTTCGTCAGCGGTATCGATCCGCACCAGAACGGAAATGTCGCACGACTTTCCATCCGCTGATTTGATCGAAACCTTGGCTTGCGTCCGCGGCGACAATTTGTCGACATCATGGACCGTGACTTCCTCATCGCCGGTCAAGCCAAGCGCGTCCCAGCTATCGCCTTCCTTGAACTGCAGCGGAAGGACGCCCATGCCGATGAGGTTCGAGCGATGGATGCGCTCAAAGCTCTGCGCGATCACGGCCTTGACGCCGAGGAGGATGGTGCCCTTGGCCGCCCAGTCGCGTGACGATCCGGTGCCATATTCCTTGCCGGCGAAGACAACGAGCGGCGTTCCGGCAGCCTTGTACTTCATCGCTGCGTCATAGATCGCGAGTTGTTCGCCCGACGGCACATATTTCGTGTAACCGCCTTCGACGCCTTTCAGCATCTGGTTCTTGATGCGGATATTGGCGAAGGTGCCGCGCATCATTACCTCGTGGTTGCCGCGCCGTGCCCCATAGCTGTTGAAGTCAGACACCGGAACCTGCCGTTCGGTCAGGTACTTGCCAGCCGGAGTCGAGGCCTTGAACGACCCGGCCGGGCTGATGTGGTCGGTGGTGATCATGTCGCCCAACAGCGCAAGAATCCGCGCGCCGGTGATGTTCCCAATCGTCCCCGGCGTCTTGGCCATGCCTTTGAAATAGGGCGGGTTCTGGATGTAGGTCGAGGTCGAGGGCCAGTCATAGGTTTCCGAATCGGTCACCTTGACGCCCTGCCACTTGGCGTCGCCCTTGAACACGTCGGCGTATTTCTTGAGGAAGGCCGCGCGCGTCACCACGGCATCGACGATCTCGGCGATTTCCTTGTTCGTCGGCCAGACGTCGCGCAGATAGACCGGCCCGTTGGTGCCGATGCCAAGGGGTTCCGTCGTCAGGTCGATGTTCATGTCGCCGGCCAGCGCATAGGCCACCACCAGCGGCGGCGAGGCGAGGTAGTTCGCCCGCACATCCGGGCTGATCCGCCCCTCGAAGTTGCGGTTGCCGGACAGGACGGAAACCGCCACCAGATCGTTCTCGTGGATCGCCCGGGAGATCGCCGGATCGCCGAGGGGCCCCGAGTTGCCGATGCAGGTGGTGCAGCCGAAGCCCACGAGGTTGAAGCCGATGGCGTCGAGATCCT
>JBGSVH010000251.1:0-2198 GCA_041753055.1 Parvularculaceae bacterium | reverse complement strand
GTGGCCGCGCCGACGCAATCGACCGAGCCGCCGGCCCAGTCCGGCGCGAGCCCGGCTGAAATCGGCGTCATCATCGTCAGCGACGGCGGCGGCATGATGGAAAGCCTTCGCTCTGCGCCTGCCGGTTTTCCCCTCGTTTGCGTTGTGGCGCCGGGATCTGAAGACGCCGCCGCGGCAAAGAGCGCCGGTGTTGACTTTGTTGAACTTGATGAAGGCGCCTTCAATGGCGGCCGCGCGCGTAATGCCGGCTATCGGCGGCTGAAGAAAATCGCGCCTAATCTCCAGTTTGTCCAATTCATATCCGGCGGCGCGCGGATCAATCCCGATTGGTTTGCGAACGCCGCGCGTTTCATGGCGCGCCGCCCTGAAGTATCGGCGCTGGAGGGCGTCGCCCAGGTTGAGGACAGATCGTCGCTTGACGCGTATGAGCGTGTGATGAGCCGCCTCGATGACGGCGAGGGCGAAGTACAGACGGCCGGCGCTAACGTGCTCTTCCGCGCCGACGCGTTTGAAGCAGCGGGCGGCTTTCGCGGCGATATCCTTGCCGATGAAACCGCCGATTTGTGCATCCGGCTTCGCCGCCGCGGCGCTCATGTATGGCGCAGCGAGGATTTGATGGCGGTTGTTCCAGCGCCGGCGCCTTCCTTTGCCGACTGGCGCGGAAAGATGGTCGAAAATGGCTACCGCTACGCTGCGGGCGCGGCGTTGCACGGCGGTCCGCCGGAACGTTACTGCGCAACCGAGCAGGCGCGGGCAATCATGTGGGGCGCGATTTTCCCGGCCTTTGTTGTCGTCGCCGCGATTATCGCCGGCGCGGGCGCCATGCTGGTGCCGGCAGGGGTCAATCCGTTTTTGGTGGCGCTCAGCATCGTCATTACCGGCGCGTTGATCTATTGGCTGAAGATTGCAGCGACGGCCGCGCGCGAAGGACTGATGCGGCCGTCATCATGGAACTATGCGGCGAAAGCGACGCTCGGTCATTTCTATGAATATGCCGGCGTTGCGCGTTATTGGTTCGGCCCGAAAAAGGGCGCGGCCGGACGCAAAGCAATTGCCTGAAGCAAGACCTGACGATGACGGCGAGCAAGGCGCGCGGCGGCGATGAAACTCGCTTACCTCACCAATCAGTATCCTTCGATCAGTCACAGTTTTATCCGGCGCGAAATCGAAGCGCTGGAGCGTCTGGGCGTTGAAATTTCGCGCTTTACGGTGCGCGCCTCCGCCCATGGCGCGATCGCCGAAGAAGATCGGCGCGAGGCGGAAAAGACGCGCCGTATCGTCGGCGCCGGCGCGGCAACGCTTGGCCTGTCAGTTCTCTCAAGCTTGTTGCTGCGGCCCACCGGGTCACTCGCTGCCGTGGCGGCGGCGATCGCCATGGGCTGGCGGTCGGAATCGGGGCTTGCGCGCCATTTCTTTTACGCCGCTGAAGCGTTGGCGCTCGCCAGCTGGATGCGGCGCGGCGGCCTTCGCCATGTGCATGCGCATTTTGGCACCAATTCCGCCTGCGTTGCGATGCTGGCGGCGCGCATCAATGGCGCAACCTTCAGCATGACGGTTCACGGGCCGGAGGAATTCGACAAACCGGCGCTGATCTCACTGCCGCGGAAAATCCGCGCGGCGTCTTTTGTCGCCGCCGTTTCAAGCTACGGGATGAGCCAGCTGCGCCGTCTCGTTGACGCCGAATATTGGGACCGCATCCGCATAGTGCCTTGCGGCGTCGAGAGGGCGTTTTATGCAGGCCCGACCGCGCCGGCGCCAGCGCAAGCGCGCTTTGTTTGTGTCGGGCGCCTGTGCGAGCAAAAAGGCCAGCTGACCCTGATCGAGGCGGCGGCGCAGGCGCGGCGCCGCGGCGGCGTCTTTCGTCTCGTACTGGTTGGCGATGGCGAAATGCGCGGGGACATCGAGGCTTTGATCGCAAAACATGGTCTCGGCGATATCGTCGAGCTTGCGGGCTGGAAAACCCCGGCGGAAGTGCGCGCCGAAATTGAAGCGGCGCGGGCGTTTGTCCTGCCAAGCTACGCTGAAGGCCTGCCGGTCTCGATCATGGAAGCGATGCTGCTGGGGCGGCCGGTGATCTCGACTTTTGTTGCGGGTATCCCGGAACTGGTCATTCCCGGTGAAAATGGCTGGCTGGCGCCGGCGGGCGATGCGACAACACTGGCTGACGTCATGATGGAAGCGATGGCGGCGACGCCGGC
>JBGSVH010000250.1:0-2480 GCA_041753055.1 Parvularculaceae bacterium | reverse complement strand
GTTGCGGTGCGCCGGCCGCATCATGCGCAGTTTCTGCGCCCGATGGGCGCCGTCGGCCAGATCCAGCTTTTCCAGGCGAATGTCCGCCACCGCCCGTCGATTGAACAGGCGCTGATCGGCGCTGACGCGGTCGTCAATCTTGTCGGCATTTTGCACCAGTCCGGCTCGCAGAGTTTCGCGCGCGTCCAGGCGATGGGTGCGGCCGCCATCGCCGAGCTGGCGGCGAAGGCGGGCGTTGAAAATTTCGTCCATGTTTCCGCCATCGGCGCCGATGCGGAGAGCGACAGTCTTTACGCCCGCACCAAGGGCGAGGCGGAAGGCGCGGTCAGCGCCGCCCTTCCGACCGCCGTGATCCTGCGCCCCTCCGTCGTCTTTGGCCCGGAAGACATGTTCTTCAACAAATTCGCCGAACTGATGACGATGGCGCCGGCCTTCGCGCCGTTGCCGCTGCTGTTTGGCGGCGGCGCGACGAAGTTCCAGCCGGTCTATGTCGACGACGTCGCCGACGCGGTTCGCGCCGCGCTTGAAGATCCGGCGGCGCGCGGACGGGTCTATGAACTCGGCGGCCCGCGCACTTATACCTTCCGCCAGCTGCTCGAATTCGTGCTGCGTGAGACCGGCCATCGCCGCATTCTGGTTCCGGTTCCGTTTTTGCTGTCGCCGATCATCGGGCTTGCCGGCGAGGCGATCGGCGCCCTGCCGTTTTTTGCCCCGCCGGTGACGCGCGATCAGATCCGCCTGTTGAAGCGCGACAATGTCGTCAATACGGCCAGCGGCGCCGGCACGCTCGCCGATCTTGGCGTGACGCCGGCGACGGTTGAATCGGTCGTCCCGCCCTATCTGGTGCGGTTTCGCAAATACGGGCAGTTCGCCGAACGGCCCGCCTAGGCCGCGATGCTCTTTCAGTGCGGGGCCCTGCGCCGCCCTGTCACGCGAAAGTGCGGACAGGCCGTATTGTTTCCGGGCTTTGCGTCTCCAGCTTTCCTGTTCCCGCGCGGGGCGCAGCGGATTTGTCCGGACAAGACGGCGTTTTGATTTTCGCGCAAAAAGCGAATGCGCCGCCCCGCCGGCTCTTTGCCGGCGCCCGCCAATCCTTCCCTGTTCCATCGTTCATCATTCCTTTCGCCCGGTCCCCCGACGGGACGGGCGGCGAAGCCATGATAAGGCCAAACGCAAGGTGTCGGATAAGGTGGGGGATAACTTTTGATATCCGAACAAAGTCAACGCGCTAGAGGAGTCATGCACACCGGCGCCCCCCGCGTTTTCTCCGGTCAATCGCCGACCATGCGGTCGGTTTTTCCGCTGGCGGTTGTATGTCCGTATACGGATAAACGGCAGCGCGGGAAATTTCCCGGATTCTTACTTGCTGGCGCGGACTTTTTCGAGTTTCTTCAGCATCTTCGCCCGGCGCGCGGCATACTCGCCTTCAGGAATGTTGTCGTCGAAGGTGATTTCATAGGGCCGGTAATATTCGCAGGTCATCCCCTGAAAATTCGGCTTTGAATACATGTCGCCCTTGATGAATTTTTCGCCGGCAGTCGGCCAGTCGACATCAATGACCATCTGAACGCCGTTCGCCGCGCCGCTGACGGTCCCCGTCCAGGCGCAGGAGTCTTTCTTGCGCTCCATCAGGATATCTTCATCCTGCTTGCGCGAGGCTTCGCTGAAAATGCTCGAACATTGTTCATCGAGGACCCAGATCGTTCCCTTGTCCTTCACCGGATCGAGCGTCTGCTTGATAGTGACGGGGCCGGTGCAGTTCATCCAGCCCTTGAGATTTTGCGCGTTCCAGTTGCCCTCCTTGGGGCAGGCGCAGGAATCATCCGACCCGGACCGCGCAACCTCCACCTTCTTGTCGGCGTCGCCGGATTTGCGGGCCTCGTCGCCGTCACGGTTGTCGTCCGCGGCGGCGGCAAACCCGATTGACGCAATGAGCGGCAAAACGAAAATAGCATGGCGGCGCAAATTCATCGCAGATCTCCTGTCGGCTGATTGATCCGGGATTGGCAGTGTACGATCAATTCCGGCGCGGCGTAAACCGCCGGGCGTAAGCGACGGTAATCACGCGGAAAATCCGCCATGCGCGAGAAAATCGATCTCCGCCGGCGTCGAGGAACGGCCGAGAACGGCGTTGCGATGCGGGAAGCGGCCAAAGCGTTCGACGATCTCCGCGTGCTCTATCGCAAAGCGCAGATTGCTCGATGCGGGCATCAGCGCCGTGAACAGCGCGACCGAGCGTTGCTGATCGGCGAGGATTTCCGAATGCATGAACGGCAGATAGAAAAACGCGCGGCGCTCTGCCGGTGCGACCTTGTCGAAACGCCGCGCGATCGCGCCGCCGGCGATCATCCGCGAATAGGCATCGGTCGCAAACGCTCGCGCGTCGCGGCGGAACATGTTGCGGGAAAACTGGTCGAGGATGAGGAGAAGCGCGAGCGCGCCGGCGGGCGTTACCCGCCACGCCTCCAGCAGGCCCGCCG
>JBGSVH010000249.1:0-10754 GCA_041753055.1 Parvularculaceae bacterium | reverse complement strand
CGGCGGCATCGCTGTCGGCGACGCGCTGTTTGCGGCCGTCGCGGCGCTTGGTCTTGCGGGCCTTTCCGCTTTCATGCTGGCCTATGAAAGGCTGCTGCACGTCGCGGCTGGACTTTTCCTCCTTTATCTGGGGCTGAGCGCGTTACGTACAAAGACGAATGCCAGTGCGGAAACAGCCCTGTCGGCGCGCGGCTGGCGGCGCGACTTCGCAGCGTCGGTCCTGCTGACGCTGACCAACCCGCCGACGATCATCATGTTCGCCGCGGTCTTTTCCGCGCTGGCGCCGCCGGAAGGGTTCAGCTCGGCCGGCGCCGTTGCGACGGCGGCGGGCGTCCTCGTGGGATCGCTGCTGTGGTGGTGCTTCTTAGTGCTGCTCGTCGCCGGATTGCGGCATTCGATCGGGCGCAAAGCGCGCCGCTGGATTGATCTCGTTTCCGGCCTATTGCTTGGCGGGCTTGGCGCGGCGGAGCTGCGTCGAGGATTGACGTTCGTGAAATGACAGGCGGCGACGGCGGAACAACGGCGAACAAGGCCGCACAGGTGTCTGTTGCATCGCGGCGCGTTCAGCATTGACCAGCCGTTCAGACACGGCGAAAGATCGCCCGCCGGGACACAGCGGCGCTTGACCCGGCCTATCAGGACAGATCGGCGGCCGCGGCCGGCGAACGGGGGCTTTGACGCGATGAAACTCTTCGAAGAGCTGAAGCGCCGCAATGTTTTCCGGGTCGCCGGGGTCTATGCGGTTGTTGGCTGGCTGATGGCGCAGGTTTCATCGACCCTGGAAAACGCCATCGGCCTCCCCGCCTGGTTCGACGGAATGGTTGTCGCGTTGTTGCTGATCGGCTTTCCGATCGCGATGATCCTCGCCTGGGCGTTCGAGATGACGCCGGAGGGGGTGAAACTCACCGCCAATGTGCCCGAAGGCGAAAGCATCGCGCCGAAGACGGGCCGCGGGCTCGACTTTGTCATCATCGGCGGCCTCGCGCTGGTCGGCGCGATGATCGTCGCCGACCGGCTGACGCCTGAAAACGCGGCGCCTGCTACAGGCGCGACCGCGATTGCCGAGGCCTCGATCGCCGTTCTTCCCTTTGTCGACATGAGCGCCGCCGGCGATCAGGAATATTTTGGCGACGGCATCGCGGAGGAAATTCTAAACGTCCTCGCAAAATCCGAGTCGCTGAAAGTCGCGGGGCGAACGTCGTCATTTCAGTTCAAGGGCAAAGCGGAAGATTTGCGCGCCATCGGCAATACACTCGGCGTCGCCAACGTGCTCGAAGGCTCGATCAGAAAAGACGGCGTGCGCGTCAGGATCACCGCGCAGCTCATTCGCGCGTCGGATGGCTTTCATCTGTGGTCCGAGACCTATGACCGCGACCTGACCGATATCTTCCGCGTACAGGAGGAAATCGCCAACTCGATTGCTGACGCCATGCAGACGCCATTGGGTCTCAAACTCGGCGCTCTCGAAACAGCGCGCACGCAGAATTCTGAAGCCTATGACCTGTTCCTCAAAGGCAACGCCGAATTCGCGCGGCGGGGCGAGGGCCTTGTCGAGGCTGCGAAAGATTTTGAAAGCGCCGTTTCGCTCGATCCGGATTTTGCTGCGGCCTGGGCGAATCTTGCGGTCGTCTACAGCACGACTGTCGGCTGGTTCGATAAATGGGAGGGGCGACCGTTGCGAATGAAGATGATCAACGCAAGGGCGGAACATGCTGCGGCGAAGGCGATCGCACTCAATCCAGATCTCGCCGCCAGCCAACATGCGCTCGGAATCACCTTGCGCGACCGCTGGCAATGGGCGCGATCAGAAGACGCCTTCGTCAAGGCGCTTGCGGCCGAGCCGAATGCGACGCCCATTCTTGAAGATTACTCCGAATTGCTGGGTTTTCTCGGGCGCTGGAAGGAGGCTGCGGAAGTCGCGCGCAAATTGGCGCAGATCGATCCAATGACCGCGCAATTCCAGTCGCGCCTCATGTCGACCTCATGGGACCTGCAAGAATATGACGCCGCCATCGCCGCCTTCGAGCGAAGGCGGGAATTGTCGCCGGAATCGTTCAACAATGATTTTCTGAGCTACGTCAATCTGATTGCGGAGGCGCGCGGGCTCGATGCCGCTGCGGCGTTTCTGGCGTCCTGCAAGAATTGCCCCGAGCGATATCCAGGGGTTGCACGCCGCCTTGTTGATGCGGCGCGCGCGGGCGACAGGTCTGCATTCACGGCGAGCGACCTTGCATCGATTGACGGCGGCGAGCATCTCAAATTTCTGATCGGCGGCGAGGACGCCGTCATGGACAGTCTCGAATATGCGTCCTTCAACCAGTATTACGTCGCCGTCAATTACGGCTCCAAGCCGGTGCGCGCGGTCCGGGCGACGCCGCGTTACAAGCGGCTCGTGAAAGACATCGGGATGGACGAATATTGGCGCGAGCGCGGCTGGCCGAGCTTTTGTCATCCTGTCGGCAAAGTTGACTTTCAATGCACGGCGGAGCCGATGAAGCCATGAACAAGCTTTTTTCAGAACTGCGCCGCCGCAATGTCTTTCGCGTCGCCGGGGTTTACGCCGTCATTGCATGGTTGCTGATTCAAGTCGTGGTCGCGATTAAAGCACCGCTGTCGCTGCCGGCGTGGACCGACACGCTCGTTATCGTCCTGTTCGCCATCGGCTTTCCCATCGCGCTGATTCTCGCCTGGGCGTTTGAGATGACGCCGGAGGGGATGAAGCTCACCGCCGCCGTGCCGGAGGGCGAATCGATCGCGCCGAAGACGGGCCGCGCGCTCGACTATGTCATCATCGGCGGTCTCGCGCTCGTCGGCGTAATGATCGTCGCCGACCGGATGACGCCAGAGAAGGCGACGGTCGCGGCCGGGGACACTGGCGAAGCGGCACAATCCGCCTATGGCGCGCCCTCCGCCGCCTCTATCGCGGTGCTGCCTTTTGCGGATTTGTCACCGGCCGGCGATCAGGAATATTTTTCGCAAGGCATCGCCGAGGAAATATTGAACGTGCTGGCGAATGTGTCGGGACTTGAAGTCGCCTCGCGCACCTCGTCGTTCCAGTTCAAGGGCCGCGAAATCGGCATTCCCGAGATCGCCCGGCAACTTGATGTCCGTCATGTTCTTGAAGGGTCCGTCAGAAAGGCCGGCGACACGATCCGGATCACCGCGCAGCTGATCGACACGCAGACCGACCGGCATTTATGGTCGGAGACGTTCGACCGCCCGCTGACGACGCACAATGTCTTCACCATTCAGGACGAGATCGCGAACGCAATCGTCAACGCGCTCGACAAGGCGATGGGCGTCGAAACGGCGCCGACGATTGCCGTGGCGCCGACAACCGATAATTTGACGGCCTATGATCTCTATCTTCAGGCGCGAGCCCTGTTTCAGTCGCGAACGAGGCTTGATGAGGCGGACGCGCTTTTGACGCGGGCCGTTGAACAGGATCAGGGATTCGCGAAGGCCTGGGAAATGCGCGCGGCGCTGCAGGCCCTGTTGGTCGAATACGGGTTTTCGGAAATGGCTGGCGAGACGGTCGATGAGAGGACCGCTGAATACGCCGAACGGGCGCTGGCGGTTGACGCAAGAAGCGCGATGGCGATCGCGTCTCTTGCGAAGATGCGCATGCATGCAGCCCTTCAGTTGCGCAAGCGCGGCGATTTCGCTGAGATAATCGCCGATTTCGACCGCGCCCTCGCGATCGAACCGCGAAACGCCTCCGCCCTGAATTGGCGGGGCAGCGCCCATGCAAGCGTCGGCGCGCTCGAAAAAGCGCGCGAAGACTATGCCAGATGCACGGATTTCGAGCCGGATTATGTGCCCTGCGCCGAGAACTACTATGCGATCCTTGGCAGTATGGGGCGTGATGCGGAAGCGCTGGCCGCCTACAAGTCCGCGCTGGATCGAGGGGCCGCGAAGATTGTCTACGCCCCGTTTGCCGTTCTTGCGCGACAAGGTGAGGAGCTGGCGTTCAAAATAGCGTCCAACGCGCCAAACATGTTATTCGGCTGGACCCGCCATGACGAACTCTACGAGGCCTATCGGCATCCGGACAACGTCTATCCCGAATTGATCGGCGACATCGTCCGGTTTCAGGAAAAAAACGGGCAGATGACCCAGTCGGTAATGGAGATCTTGCTGCAGCCGCTTGGCGCCTTTGAATATGACGTCGTCCCGTATAACGCCTGGGACGTATCAAGCGGGGGCTATCGCCAGTCGGCGCAGTTCAAGAACGCGATGCGTAAAACCGGCATTATTGACTATTGGCGCACGCATGGCTTCCCGCCGCAATGCAGGCCCGTTGTCTCAAAAGATGGCGGCAAAGACGATTTCAAGTGCGAGTGAGGCCGGGAGAAACGTCATGATCCTGCGCCGTGTCGTCGCGCATTTCCGCAAACAGGAATGGACCGCGATCGCGCTCGACTTCCTGATCGTCGTCATCGGTGTTTTTGTCGGCTTGCAGGTCAACAACTGGAATGAAGCGCGGGAATTTCAAAAGCAGGAAACCGAGTTGCTGATCAGGCTCAGGCGCGAGCTTGAAGCATCCATTATCGCCACAGACCAGAAGGTCGACGCCTTTCGGCAAGTCGCAGCGGCGGGACTTCGCTCGCTCGATTTCATCGCCGCGGGCCAGTCTTGCGGCGTCGGCTGCTGGCGCGTGCTTGTGGATTTTTATCACGCGTCGCAATGGCAATCGATCGGGGTCGATCGGTCCGCCTATGACGAAATGCGTCGTCTGGGCTTGCCGCAGTCGCGCGAGATCGCCGACGCCGTCGATACATATCTCTCGCAGAACGCCAATCTCTCCAGTACGATGAACGAGCTGCCGGCGTATCGCGCGCTCGTTCGCCAGTTCGTCCCGCCGCGCGCTCAGGCCTTATATTGGGAGAACTGCTACGACTTGACGGGCGGTGCGGAAACATATTCGCTCGATTGCCCGAAGGGCGCGTCCGACGAGGCGTCCGCGGCGACGGTCGATAAAATCGCGGGGAATCCGGAGATTGAACGCTATTTGACGCTGTGGATCGGCCTCTTGGATTCAATGCCGCCGGAATTGGAAGACCAAAACGAATTGGCGGATATCGCCATCGACAAGATCGACGCTGAGCTGGAGCGCCGCAAATGATCCTGCGCCGCGTCATCGCGCACTTCCGCAAACAGGAATGGACGGCGATCTTTCTCGACTTCGTCATCGTCGTGGTCGGCGTCTTTGTCGGTCTGCAGGTTTCGAACTGGAACGCGGCGCGCGTCGAACGAGCGGCGGAAATCGGCTATCTGGCGGCGATGAAAGACGATGTCTCGTTTTCGATCGAAAATCTCGAAACGCTGGTTGTCAATATGGGCCGCCAGGAAGAAGCGCGCGCGGCGCTCTACGCGTTTAGTCTCGACCCGGACGCGACGTTCGCGCCGCAAGATCGCGATCGCTATCTTTCGCACGGCCTCTTCCATCTCGCGACCATGAATATAAGTCAGGTCACCTTCGAGGCGCTGAAGGGGTCTGGAAAGCTCGGCTCAATCGGCAGTCCGGCGCTCGTCTCCGCGCTGCAATCGGTAAGCGCGGAAGTGGCGGAAGTCACCCGGCGTGAGAATGACGAGACGCAGGTGACTTATCTTTTTTCAGACCCGCTCCTGGTGTCCGGCGTCGATATGACGGGCGTGTTTCGAACGCCGAATGTCAATGGAGAGCCGCCGCCGATCGGCTGGTTGCCGGAGCGCGTGTCTGCGCCGCCCGTCGCGCCGGACACCGCGCCCGACATGATGAAAAGCCTCGCCTTCAGGAACGCTGTTCTGTATCGATCCTATTTCACGTCGGCGCGCCGTCGCGACGTGAAAGGCGTGCTCGAACAGTACAGGCGCATCGCCGGTCTGATCGACGAGCGGCTTGAAAAACTGGGCGTCGGGAAGTGACGCGCCGCCGCGCCGCCGGCCGGACCATCGCTTGAGGGGCGAGAGATGAAAAAAGTCGATCATATGAAGTTGCCGACCGTCATCGGCGTGCTCGCCTTCTGCCTCTCCGTCGCGGCGGCGGCCGGTTGCTCTCGCGGCGATTGCACGGGAAGGGCTTGCGCGCCGACGCCTGAATTCTGCGCTGAAATTCCCCGGCCGGGATGGGCCGCCTACGACCAGGACGCGGCGAGCGATGACTGGTTCAAGGTCTACCGGCTCGATGATAATCTCTACGCGATCGCCGAGCCCTGGCAGTGGCAGGAGGTTATCAGCTATCTGATCGTAGGCGAGCGGCGAGCGCTCCTTTTCGACAGCGGCAACGGCATAGGCGACATCAGGGCGGTTGTTGATCAGCTGACCTCGCTGCCGGTGACTGTGCTCGCAAGCCACAGCCATTTCGACCATGTCGGCGGGCACTGGCGGTTTGACGACATTCTGGCGCCGGATACGCCGTACACGAATGAACGCGCCAGGGGTTATTCGAACGGCGCCGTGCGCGAGGAAGCGAGCGCGGCGGCGCTGTGCGTGTCATTGCCGCCGGGCGTCAGCGAAGACAATCATTATGTCGAGCCGTTTGCGCCGACCGCGCGCGTCGGGGAGGGAGCGACAATCGATCTTGGCGGCGTCGCGCTGGAGGTTTTGTCGGTTCCCGGCCACACGCCGGATTCAATCGCGCTCCTTGATCGCGCCGGCCGCCGGCTGTTCACCGGCGACACCTATTACAAGGGCCCGATCTGGCTGTTCGTTCCGGAAACCGATCTTGCCGCCTATCGCACCTCGATCGCGCGGCTCGCCGGGCTCATCCCGGAAATCGATGCGGTCCACGGCGCCCATAATGAGCCGTTCAGCCGCCCGGAAGAACTCGTCAAGGTGCGTGACGGCTTTGCCGCCGTCATGGCGGGGTCAGTCAAACCGGCGGAAGTCAGCGACGGCAAAGCGCGCTATCATTTCGATACGTTTGAATTTCTCCTTCAGGCTGACCGCGAGAAAACTCCATGATCCTCCGCCGCGTCATCGCGCATTTCCGCAAGCAGGAATGGACGGCGATCTTTCTCGATTTCCTGATCGTCGTCGCGGGCGTGTTCATCGGCACGCAGGTCTCGGACTGGAATTCGGCGCGGCATGATCGCGCGCGCGCCGGAGATTATGCTGAACGCCTTGAGAATGATCTGACTTATCAATATTGGCGCCAAAAATACGCGCTTGTCTATTACGAGCAGGTGCGGGCCAATGCGCGCGAAGCGCTGAAATTGCTGGCGGCGGCGCCCGGCGACCGGGGCGCGGCGTCAGATGAGGCGCTCCTCATCAGCGCTTATCGCGCGAGCCAGTATTTCTATGTGCCGCAGCGGCGCGCCACGTTTGATGAGCTGGTCGCAACGGGCGACATCAGGCTGATCGCAGACCCGCGCATGAGAGAGGCCGCGGTCGTCGTTTTCGCCGACAATTCGAATGAAACCGTTTCAGAGGAGGCGAAGGTCTCCGATTTTCGGCGAATCTTCCGTCAGATCACGCCTGCGGCGATTCAAGAAGCGCTCCTGCTCCAGTGCGGCGACAGGAATATTGAAACCGCCAATTTCCGCAATCTGGCGACAGACGTCGGCTACCCCTGCGCGCTCGGCGTTCCCGCGCCGGCGATCGCCGCCGCCGCCGAACGGATGCGATCGAACGGTCTCCTGATAGAGGCGCTGCAATTGCGACTTGCCGATCTTGAAACGGCGATCATCAACATAAACACGTTCGATCCGCGGGACCTTCCCTATTTTCAGGACCGTGAAAAAACGCCGGGCGCAGACGCGCCGGAGTCGGCCTCATGATCCTGCGCCGCCTCGCCGAGGCTTTCCGCCGGCAGGACTGGTTCACCGTCGCGGTGGAAACGCTGATCGTGGTGCTCGGCGTGTTCCTTGGTCTTCAGGTCAACAACTGGAACGCGGCGCGGGCGGATCATGACAAAGAGCGGATATTCCTGTCTTCGCTCGCAACTGACATACGCGGCGACATCGCCGAAATTGACGAGATCAACCGGGTGTCGATCTTGCGCCTGTCGGCGATGCTGCATTTGATCGAGGAAGCGTCCGGCGCGCCGATGCCGCGATCGCTCGACTCGGCGCGCGGCCGGATCGAGATGGAGGCGGCGCCGCCTTACGATCCGGACGATTCAAAGACGATCGGCGTCGCCATGTTCATCCTGACGACGCTCGACGGCAACCGTCTCGCCTATGACACGATGGTCAACACCGGCGGTATCGAGGTCATTCGCGACGGCGCGCTGCTGCGCCGCATCCAGGCCTATTACGCCAATGTTGACAAGGCGCTGACATTTGAAGCGTCGCTGGAGATCAACCGAACGCGGCTCGTCGACGCGCAGCAAGAGGCGGGCCTGTCGCCGGTTGACGCGATGCCGGCGGCGGAACTGGCGGCGCGGTTTCGCGGCGATCCGGCGCTTCTTGCGGCGGCGAAAAACTATGGTCTTTACACCAATCGTCATCTGAAGATCATGCGCGAATTGAAGGCGGAGGCGGAAAGCCTCGCGGCGTCGCTGGAGCTTTCAGATTCGAAAAACGGGAAGGGCGGGCAATGAGCCTTGAGAACATCTATTACATCGGCCAGACCGTCGCCGTTGTCGCCATTCTCGCTTCCCTCGTTGCGATCTGGTATCAGATGCGCCAGTCGCAGAAGATGGAGCGAGCGGCGGCGCAGCGCGAGCTGCTGTTGCGGGTTTCGGAATGGACCCGCAATTTCCTGACCATCGGCGGCAACGGAGACTTGCTGACGCGCGGCCTGGTCGAATATGAGGCGAGTGACGCTGCCACTCAAAACGAGGTCAACAAGGCGCTGGCCGAGTTTGTGTTCGTGGCGGAATCGGCGCTCAACATGCATCGCGACGGATTTTTCAGCGAGGGCACATGGATCGGCATCGAAGGCGCCGCCTTGTCCCTGCTGCGGACGCCCGGCGGTGGGCAATGGTGGGAGCACGGGCAGAAATTCATCGGCCCGGAGATTGTCGCCCACCTCAACAAGCGCCGCGCCGAAATTGATCCGGCGTCGCCGAATTTTCTCGACATCACGCCGACGTCGCGAAAGCGCCTTGCGGAACTGGGAGCGGCTCCATGATCCTGCGCCGCGTCATCGCGCATTTCCGGAAACAGGAATGGACCGCTATCGCCATTGATTTCCTGATCGTCGTTCTCGGCGTCTTCGTCGGCATGCAGGTCAACAACTGGAACGCGGCGCGCAGCGACCGCGAACGCGAGCATCAGATCATCGTCGACATGCTCGCCGATCTCGACATCGACCGCGCGCAATATGCCAACGGCATGTCATTCGACCTGCGCGGGGTCAGCGCCGCAAACGCCTCGTTTGAAGGCGCGGGGCTCCCGCCGGTTGAATTCGAGTGGCGATCCCGGAATACCGACGTCATCAACTATTCCTTCGACGTGGCGAATTTGCCCGAATACCCCGCGGATCAGCGCGACAGGCTGTGGACCAATGTGGTGATCCGCAATTTTCCGACGCCGAGCCTTTCCACTTATGACGCCATGGTCGGCGCCGGCGACATCAGGATTATTCGCGATCGCGAAATCGTCCGGGCGATTCAGATCTATCGCAATCGCACCGGCAGCGTCGTTCAGCAAAATGACAAACTGCTTTCGATCCGCGAGAACGCCATGGAAACCGGCGCCGCGCATGGTCTCGCGCCCTATGTGGAGATTCCGGCTGACGGCTATTTTCAACTGATTGCAAACGCGCCCGAGCTGGCGGCGACCGTCCGCGTGCTTGCGACGTTCACCATCTTCCATCACGGCGAACTGAAGGACGCCGACGCCCACGCGGCCGAGCTGCAGGATCGCCTTGCGAAATATCTGAAAGGAATGAAATGATGCCCCGCCATGTCATCGGCCGCGCGTGAATTGTGGTTTTTGACCGTGTACGGAAGCTGGAAATCTGAAGCGCGCTGGAGGATGATCGGATGTCGAAGAAAATCGCAGGTTCTTTAATCGGGGCGCTGATAATGATCGCTGGTTCGTCCATCCACGCAGAAAGTCCGCCGATGAATTTTGCAACCGTTGCGCCAGACACGCTGGCGTGGACCCCGATCCCAGACGGGCTCGGCGCGCAGTTCGCAGTCGTTTACGGCGATCCGACAAAAGCCGGAACCTATGTGATCCGGGTGCGCTTCCCGGCCGGCGTCATGGACTTGCCGCATTCCCATACCGCGGACCGGCATGTCACGGTGCTGGAAGGGACATGGTATGCCGGCGTCGGACCGAATTTCGACCCGGCGTCAGCTGCGCCGCTCGTCGCCGGAACCTACATGTTCCACCCCGCCGGCGGCGTCCATTGGGACGGCGCCGCGGGCGATGAGGACGCAGTCGTTCAGATTATCGGGACCGGACCCGTCGAGACACGGCAAGGGCACAAGGAAAGCGTCAATTGGGTGAATGTGAATCAGCCCGCCGCCTTTGGCCCACACTGAAAGATTCGTATGATCCTCCGCCGTGTCATCGCTCACTTCCGCAAGCAGGAATGGACCGCGATTGCGATTGATTTTCTGATCGTGGTGGTCGGCGTGTTTATCGGCCTGCAGGTTCAGGAGTTTTCCGTGGAGCGCGATCGCCGGAAAAGCGAGCGCGACTATCTCTTGCGCCTGCATGACGAGGTGGGACAGCTTGCGGCGACAAGGGAACGTTATGACCGCACGCGCGCAAAATTTTCGGCCGATCTCATCGCCGCCGTCGCGCTGCTTGACGGGGTCGACGACGATGCGGCGCTGTCCGACGCGCAGTGCGACGCCATCGCCGGGTCGGCGC
>JBGSVH010000248.1:0-2506 GCA_041753055.1 Parvularculaceae bacterium | reverse complement strand
GCGGCGTTCGGCGGCCTCGATGGCGGCGGCGACGGCCCTGCGGCGGGCGTCGACATCGGCGGCCTCGGCGCTTTTTTCTTCAAATACTTTTTCAGCCGACCGCACCGCATCATTGGCGGCGTCGAGGCGCGCTCTGGCCTTTTCGATGCGGTCTTTTTCGGCGGCCTCGCGTTGTTTGAGGCCTTCTTCCTCGCGGTTCAGCGTATCGACGGCGTCGTCGGCGTCGCGCTTCAGCGATTTTTCGCGGTCAAGATCGGACGAAAGCTGGTGGATTTCAGCCGCAAGGCGACGGATTTCCGCCTGCGCGCGGGCGGCTTCATCATCAAGACCTTCGCGCGCAACGGTAAGGCGGTGTAGCGCCGCGGATGCTTTTGCTTCGTCAAGGCGCAACGGGTCGAGCGCTTCATGCGCATTGGCCTGCGCGGTCGAAGCGTTGGCGGCGGCGCGCGCCGTCGCCTCGATCAGCTCGGCGATTTCCCTAAGACTCTCGCCCGCCGCATCGCGCGCATCGACCGCTTCCTTCCAGCGCAGGAAAGCGGCGGCGGCTTCGGTGCGGCGAATGTCGCCGGAAAGATTGCGATAGCGCGTCGCTTGCCGCGCCTGCCGCGCCAGCGCCTGTTTCTGGTTTTCAAGCTCGCCAGTGACATCGTCGAGGCGTTCAAGGTTTTGTTCGGTCGCGCGCAGGCGAAGCTCGGCTTCATGCCGGCGCGAATGAAGGCCGGTGATGCCGGCGGCTTCCTCCAGAAGGCGGCGGCGGTTTTGCGGCTTGGCGCTGATCAGTTCCGAGATCTGCCCTTGCCGCACCAGCGAGGGCGAATTGGCGCCGGTTGACGCATCGGCGAAAAGAAGCTGCACATCCTTGGCGCGAACTTCTTTCGAGTTGATGCGGTAGATCGACTGCGTTCCGTCTTCCTTGTGAATGATGCGGCGCGAGATTTCGATGGTGTCGCAATCGTTGAATTCGCCGGGCGCGGAGCGATCTGAATTGTCGAGCGTCAGGATGACTTCGGCCCAGCTGCGCGCCGGCCGCATCGACGTGCCGGAAAAGATCACGTCGCCCATGCCGTCGCCTCTGAGCGCCTTCGCCGAGGTCGCGCCCATGACCCAGCGCAGCGCCTCAAGCAGGTTCGACTTGCCGCAGCCGTTCGGACCGACAACGCCGGTCAGGCCGTCGCGGATTTCCAGATCCGTCGGTTCGACGAACGATTTGAATCCGGTAAGGCGAAGGTTCGTAAATCTCAACGTAACAATCTCAACTTGAATGGCCTGGTTGAATGGCAGTCGACCGAAGCGGCATGGCGCAAAGACGCGCCGCCGCAGCCCCAATCAACCCACCGAGCGCCGATTCTCGCGGGCTGGCAATTTTACGCAGCCGCCTGTGGATAAATGACCCGTCAGCCCCGAGAAAAATCAAACGCAACAACCGATTATCCCCTACGAACCGGCTTTTTCCACAGCGTCGGCGACTTGTTGTTCAAAATCTTCCTTCGATTTGTAGGCCATCTTCTCGCCATTGAGGATGAATTGCGGCGTGCCGGAGATGCCGTATTTTTCCATGCCCTCTTTGGCGTTTTTGTTGATAACTTCGACCAGTTCCTGGCGTTTGAGGCAGGCGTCGAGCGCAGCCTCGTCCATGCCGGCCTGCCCGACGATTTTCACAAGCTCCGCTTTCGGATTGTCCTTGATCCAGTCATGCTGGGCGCGAAAAAGTGCGTCGACGACGAGGAAATAGGCGTCCGCGCTGCCGGCCTTTTCAGCGGCGCAGCGCGCCAGCACCGATCCGATCAGCGAATAATTGGCGGGCGCGGTCGGGAATTCGCGAAAGACCAGTTTGACCTTGCCGGTCGAGACGAATTTTTCCTTGATGTCCGGCATCACCGTCTCATTGAAGGCGGCGCAGTGCGGGCAGGTGACCGAGGCGTATTCGATCAACGTCACTTTGGCGTTCGGGTCGCCCAGCACCATGTCAGTCGCCGCAATCGAATCGCCTTTGGCCGCTGGCGCGGCGGCGTCGGTCTTGGGGGCCTCCGATGAGGCGTTGCCGCAGCCGGCTGTCAAAATCGGGGCGGCAAGCAGGAGCGGGGCGGCGATCAGGGCGGCGCGAAACTTCATGACGGTACCTTTCAAGGCTGGGTCGTTATGTGAGGTCGAACGGTTGAGCCGCGCCAGCCTTAGCCGAACGGCGATTCCCCCTTAAATCGCAGACCGCCCGGCCGGTTACAAGATCGGCGCAATTGATCGAATGATCGTGAAGGCGAAAGCGACAATTTAACCGGACCCGGCTACCGGGACCCGCCATTCCTGAAGCGGGAAAGCCCGCTGCCGGCAGGGCCTGCCGGGCCGGGCCCTTTGGGGGTTGGGCCCTGAATGACCAGGATCCGGGCGATCGCCCCGGGCCCGAAATAGTCGTTGAGCCGGCGGCGCAGCGTTTCCGCCGCAAATTCGACCGAGGCCGCCGCCGCGCCGTGGGGGACGATCACCTCCAGCGTCCGCCCGGTCCGCCCGC
>JBGSVH010000247.1:0-6222 GCA_041753055.1 Parvularculaceae bacterium | reverse complement strand
CAGCGCCAGGGTCAGCGCCGCCCCGACGCCCAAGCCAACCGCAAACAACGCCGCGCCCACCGCAACTAAAACTACGCTCATACCACCAGCCCCTGTACAGCCCCGGGCGAAGTGAACGGCGAATGCGCGGCAAGGTCAAGCGGCGCGCCCGCAGGTTTCGCCAACGGGCTTGCCGCACGCTGCTTCGCCCGCCGCGCGAGTTGCCCCATCACAATACATTTTCCCGGCGGCTTGAAAGCGCGGCGCCAATGCTCATGTCAGCCGCGTGACAGGCCGCGCGGATCATTACGCGCGCCGGCTCTTTGACATTGTGAGTTTACCGGCGGCCCGGTTCCACCAGGACTGGCTCGCGCGAAGAATGGCGGAACAGATCAGCGCGTTCCCCATAATAAGTCGCCGGATAATCCGGACAAAACCGCTGAACCCCGCATGAAACCGGGAAAGCTGGAGAGACAGCGCCGGGAAACAATCCGCAGAGTACGGACAATTGAGGCGCCCAAGGCGAGGGCGCAGCGTCGGGAGCCGCCGTCATCGGAAAAGGAGATTCGGACTATCGCCGCCGGAGAACCTGATAGAGCGCCGCCAGCGCGATGACGCCGCAAAAAAGCGCAGCAAGACCCGCGGTCAGTCTTGCTTCGCCTTCCGGCGCGCAATCGGACGGGCGAGCGTCGCCATCGGTCATGCACAGAAAACGGCTGAAATCAAACGCGTGTTGGGCAAAGATTGCGCCGATCGCAGCAACGACAATGAACGCGCCGAAATATCGGCCCCTTGTTTGCGACCCGCCGCCAGCCAGCGCCATCAGCCCGGCTGTCAGAAAGGCGACGCCCGCCGCCGCCGTCACCCACAGCGGCCTGTCAGTGACGCCGAAATGCGTAATCCCCAGCCCGTCGAGAGTAAAAAGCGCGCCGGGAGCGCCCAGCGCCAGCGCCCAGAACAACCGCTCGCCCAAATTGGGTTTTCCCGGACCATCGTCCATGAAGATCCCTAGCATTCCGGCGGGGCGCCAGACAATCCGGACAAAACCGCTGAACCGCGCATAAATCCGGGAAAGCTGGAGAGGCAGAGCCCGGAATCAATACGGAGTGTGCGGACAATTCACGGGCGGAAGGCGAGGGCGCCGATCCTTCGAGGCCCGGCTGACGCCGGGCGCTTCAGGGTGAGGAAAACACCAAAGCCCTCACCCTGAGGCGCTTTTGCAAAGCGACAGCCTCGAAGGGCGAGGGTGCAGACAGGTTTCAGCCGCCCCAAACTCTGTCCCTCCGGGGCGATCCGAAGGATCGAACCCGGAGTCCATGCCGCTGCATCAACGTCGCGAGATGGATTCCGGGCTCTCGCTGCGCGAGCCCCGGAATGACGGAAATCTTCAGCAATGTGAGTACATCAAGCCGAAAGGAGCCATTATCGCTCGCATAACTCCTAGCTAGGCAAAAGCGAAAAAATCCAAACAAACACGAGTACGCCAAACACAAATCCAGCAATGGCGTATACAAAGATTTTGATCATGGCATCGTCAAATCGGACTGCATTTGGAACATGCTTTCGAGAATCCGCGGTCGCGGCCTGTCTTGCGGGATAGATAATCCCGCAAATCCTCTCGCCGCGACGCACAAATCTTCACATAATTTCGTTCGGTATATCGACCATCATCAAATTGATGCGAGATCGTTCTGCATTTGGCTTTATGCAGCACAAGATAATCTGGATCAAACGTGTTTCGTCTGCTGTTGACAACAAAACCATCTGGGTTTTGCAGAAGCCACGCAAGATATGCTTCATCGTCACCGCTGAATATGATGGTGCCGGTCATGCGGCACAGATTTTGCAGGCGCGCACATCGGGCTGTCCGGTCGCTTTGGCGGCTTCTAAGGCTAGATCCCGCGTATCGTAGGCGCCAAACCACTGGCCGTTTCTGGTAGAGCTATCTTCGTGAATACCACGGCCGTTGTTGCAGTAACTACAATTCGATACGTGAATTCTCGCGATCTTGTTCGTCCAATTTTCATAGACCCAATAACCACCGTTATTTGCTACGGGTGTCGAATTCTTGTTTTGCGCCTTTTGCAACGTGAAGGGAGCGCCTACCGAACCCGCCGCTGAGCGTCGTGTCCCTATCGCTTGGGGCACTGATGGTATCTTGCTTTGGCGATCGTCAAATGATGACGTTGATTGGTCATGTTCTGACAAGTATCGGATTAGTTCTTCGCGATGCTGTGCAACCACCTCAAGTTCTTGGTGTGCGCCAATGTGATCAAGAATTTCCGCTGCGCCGATCAACGCTCGCAATGTCAAAAGGTCGCTCGGTGGCGGCGACGGATGACCGGCGGCGTTACGGCCGTCGAGAGCCGATGATGCCGCTGACCGTCCCGTTTGCGGAAGCACGCCTTTGAATGCATCGAACCAGTTATGAATAATTGCGTAGAGACATGCGTGTCCGTCAAGTTGATCAGGCGTGCATTGCGCGGGTAAACGTGCGCGGCCAACCCATGCTTTGCCGAATGTGCGCTCAAGATTATCGGATACGAATGGACCAAGCGCGAGAGTTAGCGCCTCATTCATGTCAGCGAGACGGGCGACGTTGCTAGTCACATTCTCCCCCATGGTTTTGGTAATTTGCATCCGAAGCAAGCATTTGGCAAGCAAGGCAGGGTGCCTCAAGCTGAAGGCGTAGACCGTCTCGCTGGATTGCTTGCTATGAATTCAGCAGTCTGCGGAAGGTCTTTCAGGATGGATTCTTTGATCGCCCCCGCGGCCTACTCAACAACGTACTCACCGTCCCCTCGCTTTTCGTAATCCGCCCCTTGCTGCCTTCCGCAATCCGTTCTTCGACCGCTTCCTGCCGCGCGAAGGGGTCATCCGCCACCGCGAGTTCCGTTTCCTGCAGCCGCCGAATTTCGTCGCGAATTCTCGCGGCGTCCTCGAATTCGAGATTGGCGGCGGCTTCGCGCATATCCTTTTCTAGCCCCGCGATCACCGTCTTCAAATTATGCCCGAAAGTCGCGGCGTCCTCGGCGAAGCCTGACACGTACTGGCCGGCGCGGCCCGGCAGTTTGTGACCAACAAAAGTCTGGCCCATTGCGGCGCGTTTTCCTTCGTCGTCGTCGCGCGCGAGGTCGGAGATCATCGCCTTGGTCGATTGCGGGGTGATGCCGTGCGCCGCGTTATGGGCGATCTGCTTGTCGCGGCGGCGGTCGGTTTCCGCCATGGCGCGCTCCATCGAGCCGGTGATACGGTCCGCATACAGAATAACCTTGCCGTCGACGTTGCGCGCCGCGCGGCCGATCGTCTGGATGAGCGAGGTTTCGGAGCGCAGGAACCCTTCCTTGTCGGCGTCGAGGATGGCGACTAGCTGGCATTCGGGAATGTCGAGGCCCTCGCGCAGCAAATTGATGCCGACCAGCACGTCGAACGCGCCAAGGCGCAGATCGCGGATGATCTCGATCCGCTCCAGAGTTTCAACGTCGGAATGCATGTAGCGGACTCTGACGCCCTGTTCGTGCATATATTCGGTGAGGTCCTCCGCCATGCGTTTGGTCAGCACGGTGACGAGGCTGCGCCCGCCGCGTTTGGCGACTGCTTTGACTTCCGCGATGACGTCGTCGACCTGGTTTGCTTTGTCGGCGGTGACGGGGCGCACCTCGACATAAGGATCGATGAGGCCGGTCGGCCGGATCACCTGTTCGGTGAAGACGCCGCCGGTTCGCTCCATCTCCCAATTGCCGGGCGTTGCGGAAACATGCGTCGTCTGCGGGCGCATCTTTTCCCATTCCTCGAATTTCAGGGGCCGGTTATCCATGCAGGAGGGCAGGCGAAAGCCGTATTCGGCGAGCGTCTTCTTGCGCGCAAAGTCGCCTCTGAACATCGCGCCGATCTGCGGCACGGTGACGTGGCTTTCGTCGCAGAACAAAAGCGCGTTGTCGGGCAGATACTCGAACAGCGTCGGCGGCGGCTCGCCGGGTTTGCGGCCCGTCAGATAGCGCGAATAGTTTTCGATGCCAGCGCAAGATCCCGTTGCCGCCATCATTTCAAGATCGAACTGCACGCGCTGTTCAAGCCGCTGCGCTTCCAGGAGGCGCCCTTCGGCGCGCATGATCGGCAGCGTTTCGTTCAATTCCTTTTTGATGCCGGTGATCGCCTGCGTCAGGGTCGGGCGCGGCGTCACGTAATGGCTGTTGGCGTAGACGGTGATCGATTGCAGGTCGTCGGATTTGGCGCCCGTCAGCGGGTCGAACTCGACAATCGATTCGATCTCGTCGCCGAACATCGACACGCGCCAGGCGCGGTCTTCATAGTGGGCCGGGAAAATCTCGATGACGTCGCCCTTGGCGCGGAACGATCCGCGGGCGAAACCGGCGTCGGCGCGCTTGTACTGCAGCGCCACCAGATCGGCGAGCAGGGTCTTCCTCTCGATCGTCTGGCCAAGCTCGAGGCTGAACGTCATCGCGGTATAGGTCTCGACCGAGCCGATGCCGTAAATGCAGCTGACGGACGCGACAATGATCACGTCGTCGCGCTCAAGGATGGCGCGCGTCGCCGCATGGCGCATGCGGTCGATCTGTTCGTTTACGGAGCTTTCTTTTTCGATATAGGTGTCGGTGCGCGGGACATAGGCTTCCGGCTGGTAATAATCGTAATAGGAAACGAAATACTCGACCGCGTTGTCGGGGAAGAACGCCTTGAACTCCGAATAAAGCTGCGCGGCGAGCGTCTTGTTGGGCGCGAGGATAAGCGCGGGGCGCTGCGTTTCCTCAATCACCTTGGCCATGGTGAAGGTCTTGCCGGTGCCGGTCGCGCCGAGCAGCACCTGGTCGAACTCGCCGGCCTTGATCCCGGTCGACAGTTCCGCAATCGCCGCCGGCTGATCGCCCGCTGGCGAATAGACGCTTTTGACTTTCAGCGGCCGCGACAGCCCGCGCGACACCGGCCGCTCCGGCCGGTGCGGAACCCATGTAGAAAGCGGCTGCGCCAGCCGCTCATGATAGGTCGCCACAGCCTCGCTGAACCCGCCGCGCGTGATTTCCGCGCTCGGCGTCGTCGGCTGCGATGTCGGTCTCTTGGGTCGTGAAGATTTCGGCGGCATGGCGGGAACATAATGCGAACGGCCAGGAATGGAAGGGGGGTGCAATCGGTTACGTCATGGGTTGTAATCAACTAGTTTGTCATCAGGGGGGCGGCCGGCAAAACGCCGGATCCGGATGTTTCGCTTTTAGGTTCAGATGTGATCTTAAAGCGAGGAAGCGACCAGGGATTCTGCCGATGTCTCGCAGTAATGAAGATAAAGAGGCAAATTTGGCCTCGGCCTTGCGGGCATTGCAGGACCCGAACCCTTACGCGGCGCTCGGCAGAGCCGTCAGCTATCTGATGACGAAACCAAGTTTCGCCAATCTCAAATTCGGCTTCTGGTCGAAGACGCTTACCGGACAGATCAATCGCAAGCACTATTTCCTGGTGTCGGATGGCAAGAAGATTGTCGGGTTTGCCGGTTGGGCGTATGTCGACGAGGCGGGCGCCAAGGCTTGGCTCGCTGACCGCGCCGATTTCGCCTCCGGGGATTGCGTCAATGGCGACTGCCTGGTGGTCAACGCCTGGGCCGCCGATACGCTCGCCATCAACCGGTTCGTGCAGAAAGAACTTCGCAAATACGCGGTCGGCCGGAAGACGATCTATGCAAAACGGGTCTACAAGGATGGTCGTGTTCGGCGCTGGCAAATTCCAATCACCGAAGCGCTCGAACATCATGTAGAGCGCGCGGGCGGTCGACCGCCTGGCGAAAAAAAATCATGAAGGTGTGACCAGGGTCACAGCGCCGGCGCGAATTGCCGGGCAAACGGCCCCTCTCGCCCTTTTTGCGCCCTATTCACATACCCAATCTTGAGGCGTAGCGTAAGAAGTGAGGGCCTTCGGCGGCGTAAGTCGCAGGCGGCCGGGAAATTGCAGCAGCGCCGGATCGGGCAATGCCCGCCGGCACCACCGAAGAAAAGGGGAAAACTATGGCTACTTTTAGCGCCGCGGCATCCGACGTCGGCTTCGACATGTTTGACGTGGTAAGCGTCGACTTCAGTTCGAATGACTTTACCGGTGGGACTAGGGTGTAGACTCAAATCAGGAACCACATTCTGACGGCGACGAGGGCGACGGCGGCCTCGAAGTTCCGTTTGAGCTTATCATATCTTGTTGCGATGCGCCTGTAGTCCTTGAGGAAACAGAACGCGCGTTCGATGA
>JBGSVH010000246.1:0-15258 GCA_041753055.1 Parvularculaceae bacterium | reverse complement strand
GGCGCGGACATCCGGACCCGCGAGGTCGGCGCGGCCGCGAGCGTCGTCGCCGCCCAGTCCGCTGTCCGGCAGGCCCTCCTCGATTTTCAGAGGAATTTTGCCAGCCATCCGCCGGGCGGGGCGGCGGGCGCCGTCCTTGATGGGCGGGATATCGGGACGGTTGTCTGCCCGGACGCGGCGGTGAAATTCTTCGTCATCGCCAGCGCGGAAATCCGCGCCCACCGCCGGTTTCTGGAGCTGAGAGACGAAAAGCCCGGCCTTCGGGAGGCGGACGTTCTCGCCGACCTTGCCGAGCGCGACGCCCGCGACGCGGCGAGAGACGACGCCCCGATGGTCAAGGCCGAGGATGCGGAGTTGCTTGACACCACCCATTTGACTATAGAGGCGGCCTTCGCGGCGGCGCGCCGCGTGATCGACGGCGTTCTTCAGCGCTGCGAGGACTGACCGAGGGCCCCGAAGGAACCTCAATCCAGGGTCAGAACTCCCGGGCGAGACCAGAAGAGCGGTTTTTGTGTCCGTCAAACGCCAAGCGCCGCTTTTATGAACCCCAACCAGGCTTTCATCGCCCAGGGATCGCAAGTCCCGGGGAAGACCGCCGGTCGAACCGGTCGGCATTGATCGCTTCTTCTGACAAGGACCAAACCAAACGTGTCGCAAACCCAATCGTTTAACCCAAGCCGCAATGATTTCGCGGAAATGCTTGAAGCCTCGCTGGTCGGCCGCCAGACCTTCGAAGATAATGTCGTTACCGGCATCATTACCGCCATTGAAAAAGACGTCGCGGTGATTGACGTCGGCCTCAAGACCGAAGGCCGCGTGCCGCTGAAAGAATTTGGCCAGGCGGGCCTGCCCGGCATGCTGAAAATCGGCGACAAGGTCGAAGTCTTCGTCGAGCGCATCGAAAACGCCAATGGCGAAGCGGTGATCAGCAGAGACAAGGCGCGCCGCGAGGAAGCCTGGGACCGCCTCGAAGTGCAGTTCAAGGACGAAGCCCGCGTCGAAGGCATCATCTTCAACCGCGTCAAGGGCGGCTTCACCGTCGATCTCGGCGGAGCGGTCGCGTTCCTTCCCGGATCGCAGGTCGATATCCGCCCGGTTCGAGATGCCGGGCCGCTGATGAACATTCCGCAGCCTTTCCGTATCCTGAAAATGGACAAGCGCCGCGGCAATATCGTCGTCTCGCGCCGCTCGATCCTTGAAGAAGATCGCGCCGAGCACCGTCAGGAAGTCGTCCGTGAACTGAACGAAGGCGACACCAGAGACGGCGTCGTCAAGAACATCACCGATTACGGCGCGTTCGTCGAACTGGCGCCGGGCGTTGACGGCCTTCTCCAAGTCACCGACATGTCGTGGAGCCGCGTCAACCATCCGTCGGAGGTTCTCGGCGTCAACGACACGGTCAAGGTCAAGATCATCAAGATCAACCCGGACACGCACCGCATCTCGCTCGGCATCAAGCAATTGCAGCCGGACCCATGGCAGGGCGTCGCCGCGAAATATCCGATCAGCGCGAAATTCACCGGCCGCATCACCAACATCACCGATTACGGCGCCTTCGTCGAACTGGAACAGGGCATCGAAGGCCTTGTCCACGTTTCGGAAATGAGCTGGGTGAAAAAGAACGTTCATCCGGGAAAGGTCGTCTCGACCTCGCAGGAAGTCGAAGTGATGGTGCTTGAAGTCGACGAGAACAAGCGCCGCATCTCGCTTGGATTGAAGCAGTGCCTCGACAATCCGTGGGAGCGCTTCGCCGAAGAGCACCCGATCGGCGCAGTCATCGAAGGCGAGATCAAGAACATCACCGAGTTCGGCCTCTTCGTCGGCATCACCGACGAAATGGACGGCATGGTGCACCTGTCGGATCTCGACTGGAACAAGTCGGGCGAAGAAGCGATCAAGGACTACAACAAGGGCGATGTCGTCAAAGCGAAAGTCCTCGACGTTGATCCCGAGAAAGAACGCATTTCGCTCGGCATCAAACAGGTCGGCTCCGATCCGATGGACAGCGTCGGCGAGATCAATCGCGGCGACGACGTCACCTGTACGGTGACGGCGATCGAACAGGGCGGTATCGAAGTGCAGGTCGGCGGCGAAGGCGGCCCCAAAGCCTTCATCCGCAAATCCGATCTGTCGAAAGACCGCAACGAACAGCGCCCCGAGCGCTTTGCCGTCGGCGACAAGGTCGACGCCCGCGTCACCGGTTTCGACAAGGTGTCGCGCCGCATTTCGCTCTCGATCAAGGCGCGCGAAGTGGCGGAAGAAAAAGACGCGGTCGAACAATATGGGTCGACCGACAGCGGCGCCTCGCTCGGCGATATTCTGGGCGCCGCCCTTAAAGGCCGCGACAAGCCGTAGGCCTTGGTCGCCACTGATCGCATCAACCCCGGCGGGCGACCGCCGGGGTTTTTGTTTGCCGGCGGCGGCGCGCCCCTGTCGCAACTGTCCGCACCATGCGCCTTTTTCAGGGGCTCCTTTCTCTCCAGATTTCCCGTTCCATGCGCGGTTCAGCGCGCTTGTCCGGATAATCTGGCGCGGCGGCATCGGCGAGTGCGGGACCAGCGCCTCGATAATGGCGGGTATACCTGCCGGAATGATTTCCGAGACATCTGCTGGAAAATTATATCTTACAGCCGTCACACACGCTTCCTTGCCTCATCGCATCCCGCGCAAATTCCGGGATGACGATGAGTATAAGGCCGGGCGCGAAGTGTTGGATAACTTCGCCCTACGCGCGCCCTTTTTGGTCAACGCTTAACCGTCTTTGAACGCAGTGGCGGAAGGCGCCCTTTATGCGCCCTTGCCGAATTGCAGCCAGCGGGCGCAATCGGGCCCAAGTTCTGAAAGCGCCCTTGCTTCATAAGCTGCGCTTTCCGCCGCCGTCAGGCGGTCCCGCCAGCGCCCGTTTGTTCCCTTGTTGATGAATGTCTTGGCGCCGCCCTTGAATATCTGGCCGGAGAGCGGCGCCGATTCGTCGGCATGCGCCTTCATGTAGTCGAAACTGCAATGGTCAAGAATCTTGGGCCATGCGGCGGGTTCGACATCGATCTCGAGAAACGCCGCGATAGCGCGTATTTCGCCTTCGGGATCGGCCTTGAGATCGTTGAAATGGACAAGCTTGATATTGGGAAGGTCGCGATACTCCCACCATGAACGAACATTCTCCCAAAGTGACCATGGCGGGGCGGCGGCGCCATTCATCCATTCGAGAAAAAATTCGCGCGCATCGTCAGGCGGGTAAACGACCGGCGGCCCGACGCGCCCGGGCGTCGTATTGAACACCTCGAGGACTTCCGGCGTGAAGTTCAGATAGTGATTGTGCATTGACCAGATGGCGTCGCGTCCGTCACGCGCCACATAAATATGCTTGACGTCCGGACGGAAAACAAACGCATCAAGCGGCAGGTGCGTCTTGATCACCCTTCGGTGCGTTTGCGCCTCAAGCAGGGGAAACTTCGCCTCCTTCGGCATGATCCGCAAATCCAGCCAGGGCGACAGGTCGCCAACCCTGACGCCTTCCGCGCCGTTGAAAATCAGCTGGGAAACGATCTGCTGCGTCCAGGTTGTTCCCGACTTGCCGAACGTCGCAACAATGATGTCGTCGGGCCGGAATTTGAAGTCGTTCCAGACCGTCGAATCCATGTGGTTGTTATGAATTTCGCGGGTTTTTTGCGGCAGGCGCGCGGCGGTGGATTGCATGGCCATTCTCCCATCTGTCTTAAAGCCCTTAGTACCTCCGGCGCGGCGATAAAAGACCTATCCGGCGCGCGCTCGTCTCCTCCCGGCGCACGGGCAACCGCCAGTTGGCAGCGTCAACAGAACGGCAAGGAGTTGGCGCGACAGTGAAATTCCGGCTAAGCGGATAGCGGGCAGAGGAATAAGGCGACGATGACGGACGGAGCAGCAAAGCCGATTGCGGTGATGGGAATGTCGGGCGTCGGCAAGACGCGCATCGCCTCGATGCTGCGCCGCGACGCCGGCTGGTTTCACTATTCCGTCGATTACCGCATCGGCACGCGCTATCTCGGCGAGGCGATCGCCGACGAATTCAAGCGCGAGGCGATGAAGACGCCGATGCTGCGCGACATGCTGCTGTCGGATTCGATCTATATTTCGTCGAATATCACCTTTGACAATTTGGCGCCCTTGTCGGTCTGGCTCGGCAAGCCGGGCGATCCCGGTAAAGGCGGCATCCCTTTCGAGGACTATCTGCGCCGCCAGCGCCTCCACCGCGAGGCGGAAATTTCAGCGCTGCTCGATGCGCCCCTGTTCGCCCGCAAGGCGAAGTCGATTTACGGCTATGAGCATTTCATCTGCGACACCGGCGGATCGATCTGCGAGGTCGTCGACCCGGACGACAGCAACGACCGCGTTCTCAAGATATTGTCGCAGACTTGCACGATTGTTCATATCAAAGGCGACGAGGCTCATGCCGAGGCGCTAAAGGCGCGCTTCGCCAAATATCCAAAGCCGATGTATTACAATGAGGATTTCCTGAAACGCATCTGGGCGGATTATCTGAAAAGCAAAGGCGTTGCAGAATCAAAGGTCGACCCCGACGATTTCATCCGCTGGGGCTTTGCACAACTGATCGACTGGCGCCGGCCGCGTTATGAGGCGATCGCGAAGAACTGGGGCGTGACAGTTTCAGCGCGGGATATCGAGAAGGTGACGACGCCGGAGGGGTTTTTAGGATTGCTTGGAAGAGCCAGTCGCTGACCCTGCCCTTTCCCCCCTTGCGGGGGGGTGGTCTGATTTTTCAATTCTAACGGCAACTATTCCCGCGCGTCACCGCAGCCCTCATCGAGGGCTTTGCCGAGACTTGCTCCGCTATCAGCCGGGCGCCGATCATGATAATCAAGGCGCCGCGTTGCGCGGGCAAGGGGCCGGAAATGACGGGTTTGACGGAAGACCAGCGTGAAATCCTGAGCAAGGTTCCAGCAGCCACCGCAGGCTTCTGGATCGTGAAGATCCTCGCAACGACGCTCGGCGAGGTTGGCGGCAATCTCGTCAGCATGAATATGGGCCTTGGCTATCTGGCGGCCACCGCAATTCTGGCGAGCATTTTCATTGCGCTCGCCGCAACGCAGATCATCGCTCGACGTTTCCGGCCAAGCCTTTACTGGTTGACGATTGTGGCGTCGACGACGGCGGGCACCACGCTGGCAGATTATGTCACGCGATCCATCGGCATTGGCTATACCGGCGGTTCGCTGGTCCTTCTTTCACTGGTTATCGCCTCGCTTTTGACCTGGCGTTTCAAGCTTGGGAATGTATCCGCCGACAAAATCAACGACCGCAAGACCGAGCTATATTACTGGGTCACCATCACCTTTTCCCAGACGCTTGGCACCGCGCTTGGCGACTGGTTTGCCGACACGGCAGGTCTCGGTTACTGGGGTTCGGCCATGGTGATCAGCGCGATGTTGCTCGTCATCCTGGTTCTGCATCTGCGTCGCGTTCTTCCCGGCGTCTGGCTGTTCTGGGCCGCGTTCGTCCTGACCCGCCCGCTCGGCGCGGTTCTTGGCAACTTCCTCGACAAACCCGACCATGGCGGACTTGCGCTTGATCGTCCGCTAATCGTGACAGTGCTCAGTGTGCTGATGATTGCCGCCATGATGGCGCTGCCGCAAAAAGCCGGGGAACACAAATAGGCGGCGGGTTGTCGCCGGCTACCCCCAAATCCCTTTCTCGCTTCCCGGCAACCCTAAACGCGCCCACATCTCGTCGACGCGTTTGACGACGGCGTCATCCATGCGGATTTGCGTCCCCCATTCGCGCTTGGTTTCCGGCGGCCATTTGTTAGTGGCGTCGAGGCCGATCTTGGAGCCAAGGCCGCTTTCGGGGCTGGCGAAGTCGAGATAATCGATCGGGGTCGATTCGATGACGGTGATGTCGCGCGCCGGGTCCATGCGGGTCGAGATCGCCCACATCACGTCTTTCCAGTCCCTCGCATTGATGTCGTCATCAACGACGATCACCCATTTGGTGTACATGAATTGCCGCAGATACGACCACGCGCCCATCATCACGCGCTTGGCGTGGCCGGGATAGGCTTTCTTCATCGAGACGACGGCGATGCGGTAGCTGCACGCTTCCGGCGGCAGCCAGAAATCGACGATTTCCGGGAATTGCTGCTGCAATAACGGAATGAAAACTTCGTTGAGCGCTTCGCCGAGAACGCTCGGCTCGTCCGGCGGGCGCCCCGTAAAGGTCGAGAGGTAAATCGGGTCGCGGCGCATGGTGATGGCGCTGACGGTGAACACCGGGAATTTCTCGACCGAATTGTAATAGCCGGTGTGATCGCCATAGGGGCCTTCGTCGGCGTAATCGTCGAGGCTGACATGGCCTTCGAGAACGATCTCGGCTTCGGCGGGAACTTTCAGCGGCACCGTCCGGCAATCGACAAGCTCCGCCTTCCGTCCACGGAGCAAACCGGCGAAATGGTATTCGCTCAAGGTATCGGGCACCGGCGTCACCGCGGCGAGGATGATGCCGGGATCGGCGCCAAGAACGACAGCGGCCGGCAAGGGCTCGCGTTTTTCGCCTTTCCAGCGGCGATGGTGCTGGGCGCCGCCGCGATGGGCGAGCCAGCGCATGATCGTCTTGTTCCTGCCGATCACCTGCATGCGGTAAATGCCGAGGTTGAAATCATCCTCGCGCGCATCCGACGGCCCTTTGGTGACGACCAGCGGCCAGGTGATCAAGGGCGCGGGCTCGCCCGGCCAGCAGGTCTGGACGGGCAGGCGCCCAAGATCGATGTCACCGCCAGTGATCACCACCTCCTGACAGGGCGCGGTTCCGAACGACCGCACCGCCGGGCGCATCGCCATCACATCGCGCGCGAAGGGCAACAGCTCGATGGCGTCCTTGAGCCCCGCCGGCGGCTCCGGCTGGCGGAGGAATGCAAGCGTCCGCCCGACCTCGCGCAGCTTTTGCGCATCGGTAAGGCCGTCGGCCTCCGGCCGTCCGTCGAGGAGCGTGACGCCCATCGCCACGCGCCTGACCGTGCCGAAGAGATTGACGAGGACCGGCATCGGCGACGCCGATCCGTCCGCCATCACCGGTTTTTCAAACAGCACGGCCGGGCCGCCCGCCGCCAGCAGCCGTGTCTGAATTTCGGTCATTTCGAGGACGGTAGAGACCGGGTGGGCGACGCGGACCAGCTCGCCCGCGGCCTCAAGCTGCGCCAGGAAATCGCGCAGGGATTTGTAGCTCATGATGGGGTCCCGTCCGCTTCACTTCCCCTTACCCTTTAACGATCCGGCGCGGCGCGTGAAAGGCCGCAGCGTTCTGGCGTTTTTCCGGCGCGCCAGCCTCGCTTCGCCGCTAACGCGAATTTGTTCACCGCTTTTTGGCATTGTTGCGCCAAAGTTACTTTACGCGGTCACAGGGCGACCCTAGTTCTGTCATCATTCGGCGTAACGCTTGCGATGTGTGGCGTTGTCGGGAGCGTTTCAGTTATGTTGCCGGTCTTCCATCAGGTTCTGGGCGGCGTTCTCGTCGTAACAGGGTTCATATTGACCCCGACGCCGTTTCCTTTCGGCCTCGTCATGGTGACAATCGGGCTGTCGCTGCTCGCCCCTTACATGCCGCCGGTGCAGGCGCTGATCCGCAAGATCCGCGGCAAATGGCCGAATGTCGATCTGTCGCTGCGCCGCCACCGCCACCGTTTTCCCCCGGTCATTCAGTCGACCATCGACAAGACCCACCCGGACGTCGCTCCGGCGGAGTAGGCGCCCGATTGAAGCCGCGCCCGCTACCTTCTATTTGAACCCTATGCGCATCGCCATTATCGAGACCGGCGCGCCGCCGGAACAGCTTTCAGGCAAACATCCGACCTATCCGGCGATGATGGAGCGGATGCTCGCGCCCCTGGCGCCGGCGCTGTCGTTTGTGACTTACCGCGTGTTCAAGGATGGCGACCTGCCCCGTCCCGCCGATTTTGACGGCCTGCTGATCACCGGGTCGGCCGCCGGCGTCTACGAAGACCATGCCTGGATCGCGCCGCTCGAAGCGCTGGTTCGCGACGCCGCCGCCACCGGCAAGCCGCAGGTCGGCATCTGCTTCGGCCACCAGCTGATGGCCAAGGCCTTTGGCGGCGATGTCAGGAAATCCGACAAGGGCTGGGGCGTTGGCGTCCACCGCTATGACGTCACCGCCGACGCGCCATGGATGGCGCCGCGACAGGGGAAAATCGCCTGCGCCGTATCGCACCAGGACCAGGTCATCGCGCCACCGCCCGGCGCAACAACGCTCGCCGGCTCCGGCTTTTGCGAATACGGCGCGCTCGCTTATGCGCAAGGGCCAGCAATCTCGTTCCAGATGCATCACGAATTCGAGCACGCCTACGCGACCGATCTCATTGGGGTCAGGCGCAACCGCTTTGGCGAGGCCCTTTCCGATGAAGGTCTCGCCAGTTTGAAGAATGGATCCGATCGCGGCCTGATGGCGCAGTGGATCGTCAACTTCTTCAATGCAAAGCGCTGACAAAGTTGCTTTGGCGCGCAAGCGCCCGCGCGCTATAAAAGACGCCGTCCCGAATCAAGGCGATCAATGACAGATACAAACGCGATTGATGAGCTGACGCTTCGCTTTGGCGGGCGATCGTTCAGCGATTGCCGCACTGCATTTGATCGTGACGGATATATCGTCTTCGAAGATGTGCTGTCCGGCGAATACCTTGCCGACATCCGCCGCGCGCTTGCGCCCTATCTCGGCCGCGATCAGCGCGGGCGCAATGATTTTGAAGGGCTCAAATCAAATCGCGTCTATGCGATGCTGGCGAAATCGCCGCTATTCGCCGACCTTGTCACGCATCAGCTCGCGCTCGCCTTCGTTGAAGCGGATCTCGGCGCCGACTGTCTGTTATCGGCGTGCCTGGCGATCAATCTTCATCCCGGCGAAACAGTGCAGCCCTGGCATTTCGACGACAGCCATTACGCCTGGCCGCGCCCGCGTCCGTCGCTTGGGGTCAGCGCCTTCTGGGCGATTGACGCCATGACCGAATTCAATGGCGCAACCGAAATCATTCCAGAAAGCCATCTGTGGGCGGATGAACAGATTGCAGGTTCGATCAGCCCGGCGGATTTTTCGAAGACCGATATTGGCGCGCTCGACGACGATCCCGGGGCGCGCGCCGACGCCATCAAGGCGGTGATGCCGGCGGGATCGCTGATGCTGTGCAAGGGAACGCTGTGGCATCGCGGCGGCGCCAATCGCTGGGACCGCCCGCGCCTGATCATTACCCCGCAATATTGCCCGGGCTGGACGCGGCCGCTTGAAAACATGTCGCTCGCGGCGCCGCCGCAAATTGCCCGCACCTTATCGCCGCGGGCGCAGGAACTTCTCGGCTATTCGATTCGCCCGCCCTTCATGGGTTACGTTGACGGACGCCATCCGAGGCGTCTTTTGGAGTCGTGAAATGACAGATCTGACGCTCTTCATCGGCGACAAGAATCTCTCGTCATGGTCCTTGCGTCCGTGGCTCGCGATGACCTATGCCGGCATATCCTTTACCGAGCGATTGATCCGCCTCGACCGGGAATCAACCAGCGCGGAGATTGCGGATGTGTCGCCGTCATCGCGTGTGCCGTGCCTCATGGACGAAAATCTTGTGATCTGGGACTCGCTTTCAATCTGCGAATATCTCGCCGAAAAATTTCCGGAAAAGCATCTGTGGCCTGACGACTGGCGCGCGCGGGCGACGGCCCGTTCGGTGTCAGCTGAAATGCATTCAGGATTTTCGGGCCTGAGATCCATGTGGCCGATGTATTTCCTCCGCGAAGGCATGCGCCATACGACACACGGCATCGAGGGCGACATCGCGCGAATCATCGAAATCTGGGAAAATTGCCGCCGCGATTTCGGCGCCGGCGGCGCTTTCCTGTTCGGGCGTTTTTCGATCGCTGACGCCATGTTCGCACCGGTAGTCTCGCGGTTCATTACCTACGGGCCGGTCGCCCTCCCCGAACGCGCCGCCGCGTGGCGGGACATGATGTGGGCGCTGCCGGCCATGCGGGAGTGGGGAAAAGGCGCGCTGGCGGAAGATCGCTAGAGCAAGTTTCGCGCGCACTTGCGCGCGAAGTTTGCTCAAGCCCATTAGTTCAGGGCGTTTTCTTCGATCAAACGGTTGCCGCTTGATCGGAAAACGCCCCGGGACGGTGTTGCAGACGAGGCGGCGAGCCTTTATCTCCCGCCCATGAGCGACACCATGAATCAAAATCAGGCCAAAGATATTCTTGACGCCGTCCTCAAAGGCGCAAAAAGCGCCGGCGCGGACGCGGCCGACGCCGTTCTCTATCACGCGGTCAGCCACGGGGTTTCCTGGCGCATGGGCGCGCTTGAGGATGTCGAGCGTTCCGAGGGGCTTGATCTTGGCGTTCGCATCATGTTTGGCCAGCGTCAGGCGAGCGTTTCAACGACCGACGTCTCACGGGAATCGCTCGGCATACTGGTCGAGCGCTGCGCGGCGATGGCGAAGGCGGCCCCTGAAGATCCCTTTGTCGGCCTTGCGCCCGCGAATCGGCTCGCAACGGCGCCGTTTCCGGATCTTGACCTTGGCGATTACGCTGAACCGACAACTGAAGCGCTGAAAGACCGCGCCCGGCTTTGCGAGGAAGCCGCACTCGCCATCGAGGGTGTCGTCAACTCGTCAGGCGCTGGCGCCTCTTACGGTGAGGGACGAAAATGGCTGGCAACAAGCCATGGCTTTTTTGGCGAATCCGGCGGCTCCAACCATTCCGTTTCGGTCAGCGTCATTGCGCAAGACGACAACGGCATGGAGACCGATTACGATTACGATTCAAAAACGCATCTAAGCGATATGCGCGCACCCGAAGCGATCGGCGAGCGCGCTGGCAATCGCACCGTCGAACGGCTGTCGCCAAAACGCGTTAAAAGCCAGACGGCGCCGGTGATTTTCGACAACCGGCTTTCAAATTCGCTGATCGGCCACCTTGCCGGCGCGGTCAACGGCGCCTCGATTGCACGCGGCGTCAGTTTTTTGAAAGACAGAATGGGCCAGCAGCTTTTTCCAAAAGGCATGATGGTCGTCGATGATCCCTTCATCAAGCGCGGCCATGGATCGCGCCCGTTTGACGGCGAGGGCGTTGCGGCAATGGCGTTCAACCTCATTGATGACGGCGTCCTGACCCAGTGGTTCCTGAATTCGGCGCAAGCGCGGCAGTTAAAGTTAGAGACCAATGGCCGCGCGACCAGAGGCGTGTCAGGCGGGCCGGGGTCCGGGTCAACCAATCTCTACCTGAAAGCCGGCGATGTGACCCCGGCAACGCTGTTGAAAGACGCCGGAACCGGCCTTCTTGTCACCGATATGTTCGGCCCGCAGGTCAATTCCAATACCGGCGACTATTCAGTCGGCTGTTCCGGTTTCTGGTTCGAACAGGGCGCGCGCGCCTTTCCGGTGAGCGAGATCACGATCGCCGGCAATCTGCTCGACATGTTCAAAAACCTCATCGCCGCTGACGACCTCGAATTTCGCGGATCGACCAATGCGCCGTCGCTATTTGCCGGCGTCATGACGATCGCGGGAGACTGACATTTCCGGAGCGACTTAATGCCTGATAAACAACTCTTGCACCTCGTCTTTGGCGGCGAGCTTGAAAATCTTGAAGACGCCAAGTTCCGCGATCTTTCCGCGGTTGATTTCGTCGGCGTCTTCCCAAATTACGCGGAGGCCGAAAAGGCCTGGCGCGCCAAGGCGCAAGCGACGGTCGACAACGCGCATATGCGCTATTTCATCGTGCATCTGCACCGCCTTCTCGACCCTGACGGCGACGGGAAACTCTGATTGGCGGCGGCGCTCACCCGCGAGGAATTTGAAACGCCCGAGGGGCGCGAGCGCGCCATGCGCGACTTTCTGTTTGGCGATCACGCCATCATTCGCGCCTGTTATGACAACAGTCACGAGATTGCCCCGGGCGCCTATCGTTCCTATCAGCCATCGCCATCACATCTTGCACGCTGGGCAAAGCGCGGCGTCAAGACCGTCGTCAATTTGAGAGGGCCAAAGCCAAGCGCCGCGCTCTTTCTCGAAGAAGAAGCCTGCGCGCGGCTCGGCCTTGCGCTGGTCAATTTCCGCGTGTTCTCGCGCGAGGCGCCGTCGCCGGAGATGTTGCGTGAAGCGCGCGCTTTGTTCGACCGCATCGAATATCCGACGCTCTTCCATTGCAAATCCGGCGCTGACCGGGTCGGCGTGATGGCGGCGCTCTATCTTTTCTTCCATGAAAAGCGCCCGCTCGACGAGGCGCTGAAACAATTGTCGCTGCGATACGGTCATGTGAAGCACGGCAAAACCGGCGTCATCGACGCGGCGTTTGACGGTTATCTGGCGTATGCAGCGGCGAACAGGATACCGCTCGACGACACAGACGCCTTCATGCGCTGGGCGGAAAGCGATGCTTATAACCCCGCCCAGATCAAACGCGACTTCATGGGAAACTGGTGGGGGAATTTTCTGACGGAAAGATTGCTGAGTCGCGAATAGCGCCTCACGCACCTTCGAATTGCAACTTCGCCACCCGCGCATAATAGCCGCCCTTGGCCAGCATCGCGTCATGCGCGCCGGTTTCGATGACGCGGCCTTTATCCATGGCGACAATCATATCGGCGGCGCGGATGGTCGAAAGGCGGTGGGCGATGACGATTGTTGTGCGGCCCTTTGTCAGCCGCGCCAGCGCTTCCTGAATGAGGCTTTCCGATTCTGCGTCGAGCGCCGACGTCGCTTCATCGAGCAGCAGGATCGGCGCATTTTTGAGAAACGCTCTGGCGATGGCGATGCGCTGGCGCTGGCCGCCGGAAAGATTGCCGCCGCTTTCGCCGACCGTCGTGTCATAGCCATTGGGCAGCGCTGCGATAAAGGCGTCGGCAGCGGCGGCCTTTGCTGCGTCGGCAATATCGGCGCGTGACGCGCCGGGGCGGCCGAGCGCGATATTGGCGGCGACGGTATCGTCAAAGAGAATTGTTTCCTGACTGACGACGGCGATCGCGTCGCGCAATGATTTCAACCGCACCGTATCGATGTTCTGGTCGTCGATTGAAATCGTTCCCGATTGCGGTTCGTAAAGACGCGTCAGCAGGTTGAAAACAGTCGATTTGCCGGCGCCGGATTCGCCGACCAGCGCCACGGTTTTGCCCGCCGGAACCTCCAGCGAAAATCCTTGAAGCGCTGCATTCGTCCCGTCATAGGAAAAGGAAACATCGCGAAACGATACGGCGCCGGCGCTGACGGCTTTGTCTTTTGCGTCCTGCGCGTCAGTAATCGTCGGCGCTGCATCAATCAGCGCCAGCATCCGTTCAAACGCGCCGAAGCCTTCCTGCGCGACGGCGTTCAGGGTCGATAGCCCGCGCGCCGGCTGCGACAGCATCAACAGCGCGATGATGAATGAAATGAATTGCGGCACGTTGAGTGCGCCCGCCTCTATCCTGATCGCAACAACGCCGATGACGATCGCCATCGCGACCGACCCGACAAGGAAAATGAACGGCTCGTTGAGCGCGCGCAGCCGCGCCATTTTCTGCAGGGTTTCAAGGCGCGCATCAAATCCCTTTTGTCCGCGCGCAGCTTCCTGACCCTCAAGATTATAGGTGCGGATCATCCGGGCGCCTGCGACGGCTTCGCCAGCGAGGCTGGCGATCTCGCCAGTTTGCGCCTGCGCCTCGCGCGAGTTCTTGCGCAAGCGCCCGCCAATTCTGGCAACCGGCCAACCGATGATCGCGTAGATCGCGACAACAACCGCGAACAGCACCCAGTCATACCAGACCATCACGGCGCAGAGCGCAATCAGCGTCAGCAGATCGCGTATGGCAGTCAGGGCGCGCGTCAAAGTCTCACGCAATACGGTTGCGTCATTGGTCAGCCTGCCGATCGACTGACCGGCGCCAAAGCCGCGAAGCTGCGCATCATCGATTGTCAGCAATTTGTTGAACATCGCCGACTGCATGTCGCGGAGCGCCGACAAGGCGGCCGAGGACGACAGCCGGGCCTGGAGATATTGCGCGGCGGCGTTGACGAGACCGAGGACGACAATGACCACCGGCCCCAGCACCGCAACATTGGCCGGCAGGCCGCCGAACGAGGGTTTTTCGCCGGATAGCCCCGCATTAATCCATTCGACCCCAGCCGGGATCGCCGCCGCCGAAGCGGCATAAGCGCCCATGGCGATCAGCGCGCCCCCGAGTTTTCCGCGATAGTGTCCAAGATAATCGCGCCAGAGCCGCCCGGCGAGCGCGAGAGAACTCGCGCCGGATTCGTCATGAGGGGGGTTGCGGCGAGCCACAGGTTTGAGCTTTCTGTATGGACGCTGCATTGTCGGGGCATGCGCCCGGCTTCGCAAGCTGTTGACAGGTAACGGGTTTGGGCAACGGGTTTTAATTCCGACATGGCCGGCGGCTCTTTCTTGAACAAGGCAATGCGTTCGCCTCTTGCCGGCCGGGTCGCGAGCAGCACCATCGCCGCCTATATCCGGTTGGTCGGGGCGACCTCCCGGTCGGAATTTATCGGACGCGAGCATATTGACCCGCTGCTTGCCTCAGACAGGGGATTTATCCTCGCTTTCTGGCATTCACGGCTGCTGATGGGACCTGCGATCCGCGGTGAGGCGAGCCAGCGGCCGGTTTTCATGCTGATCTCCGCGCACCGCGACGGCGAGATCATCGCCAACGCTGTCAGGGGTTTCGGCGTTGAGCTGATCCGCGGCTCGGCGGCGGACCCGAAAAAGCCCGAGAAAAACAAGTCGGGCGCGCCGGCGGTCGCGAGGATGATCGCGGCGCTGGAGCAAGGATCAATCGTTGGCATGACCCCGGATGGACCGCGCGGACCCCGCGAGATTGCAAAGGTCGGCGCGGTAAAGCTTGCAGCGTATTCCGGCGCGCCGATCCTCCCCGCCGCTTACTCCGCCTCGCTTGGCAAAAGGCTCGGCACCTGGGACCGGTTCTTGCTGCCTGCGCCTTTTTCGCGCCTTGCCTTTGCAGCCCGCCCGCCGATCCATGTAGAACGATCCTCCGATGCAGCGGCGCTCGAAAGTGCGCGTTTGCATCTCGAAACCGAATTGAAGGCGGCGAGCCTGATGGCAGACGATGCGGTCGGGCGGAAACCGCCAGATGTGGATTAGGGTGTGACGGCAGCGACAACCAATGAGCCAATCGGGCTCAAACTCTATCGTGCGGCAAGCTGGGCGTCGGCGCCGGTCGCGCGCTTGCTGCTGCGACAACGCCTGCGCGACGGCAAGGAAGACCCCGCGC
>JBGSVH010000245.1:0-5442 GCA_041753055.1 Parvularculaceae bacterium | reverse complement strand
CGCGGCGCGACACGGCGGCGTTATCGCGCTCGATGAAACCGGCTGGGCGCATTACGGCGGCGACGCCGGCGGCGGGCGTTCCAACGCCGCCGATCAGATTACACCGTCCAATGTCAAATCGCTGAAGATCGCGTGGGAATTCACGACCGGCGACAGCGCGCGCCCGATGGAGATGCGCCGTCAGTCGGCGGCGGAAGGAACGCCCATTCTCGTCGATGGGAAACTCATTTTCTGCACGCCCTTCAATGAAGTAATCGCGCTTGATCCGGGAACCGGGAAAGCGCTTTGGCGGTACGATCCGCAAATCAATCTCGATCAGCGGCCCGCCAATCAGTTCGTCTGTAGGGGCGTCGCTTATTGGCGTGATGAAGCAATTAGCTCGCAAGCAACATGCGCGGGGCGGGTGTTCATGGGAACCAATGACGCGCGGCTGATGGCGCTCGACGCGCAAACCGGCCTCCCGTGCGAGGAATTCGGCGACAGCGGTCAGGTGCGGATCGATCCGGGCATGGGCCTTGTCTGGCCCGGCGAATTCCAGATCACCTCGCCGCCCGTCATTCTCGGCGAAACGGTCGTTGTCGGCTCGTCGATTTCCGACAATGTGCGGGTCGAGGCGCCATCGGGCGCCGTGCGCGCCTTTGACGTGCGGACAGGGACCGCAAAGTGGCGCTTCAATCCTGTCGGCGCGCGCGGGCACGCCAATGTCTGGGCGCCGATGTCGGTTGATGAAAAGCGCGGTCTCATCTTCCTGCCAACCACCAGCGCAAGCCCCGACTTCTTCGGCGGCCTTCGCGCCGACGACAACCGCTACGCCAATTCGGTGGTGGCGCTCAACGGCGAAAGCGGCGATGTCGTATGGAGTTTCCAGACGGTGCATCACGACATCTGGGATTATGACCTTCCGGCGCAGCCCGGCCTTTATTCCGTCTGGCGCAATGGCGAGCCGCATGACGTTGTCGCGCAAGTGACGAAGACCGGCCTTGTCTTCGTGCTTGACCGCGACACCGGCGAGCCGTTCCTGCCGGTTGAGGAGCGCGCCGTTCCGCAAGGCGGCGCGCCGGGCGAATATCTGTCGCCGACGCAGCCCTTCCCCGCGGCGACGCCGCCGATTGTTCCAGACCGCCTGTCGCCGGAGGATGCATTTGGTCTCACCTGGCTCGATAAGCGCTATTGCGCCGGCGAAATCAGGAAGGCGCGCGCCGAAGGACTTTTCACGCCGCCATCGGAACAGGGAACCCTGATCTATCCGTTCAATGGCGGCGGCGCCAATTGGGGCGGGGCCGCCTTTGACGCCTCGCGCAATCTGCTCGTCGTCAACATGAGCAACATGGCGCACCGCGTAACGCTCATTCCGGCGAAGGATGTCGCGGCGGTCAAGGAACTCAATCACGACGCCGAAATCGGGCCGCAGACCGGCGCGCCGTTCGGTGTCCGGCGGGATTTGTTGCTGTCGTCAATCGGTCTGCCTTGCACGCCGCCGCCCTGGGGCGTCATTGCCGGCGTCGATCTCGACACCGGCGCGATTGTCTGGCGCAAGCGCCTCGGCACGACAAAAGACATCGCCGGCGGCCTTGCGCTAGAACTCGGGACGCCGAATCTCGGCGGACCGATGGTGACGCGTGGCGGGCTCGTATTCATCGGCGCGGCGATGGACAATTATCTAAGGGCCTTCGACATCGATACCGGAAACGAATTGTGGAAAGGGCGCCTGCCGGCGGGCGGTCAGGCGACGCCGATGACCTATGAGTGGCAGGGCCGCCAATATGTCGCCATTTACGCTGGCGGCCATGCGCGCATGGGCACAACGCTTGGCGACAGTCTCATCGCCTTTGCGCTGCCTGAAAAGGCCGATCGCAAGTGATGATGTGTTTGCGCCTGTAGCAACCGCGCCGCGATTGATTTAGGCTCCATGCAGCATAGGGAGACGGTCATGGCGGACGGCGCAGCGGCGAAAACGGCGTGGTGGCTGAAGGGAAACTTTGCGCCGGTCGAAAAGGAGGTCGAGGCGTTCGATCTTAAAGTCACGGGCGCGCTGCCGCCGGAACTGACCGGCGTCTTCATGCGCAACGGGCCGAACCCGGCGCGCGAGCCGAGTGCGCACTGGTTCCTGGGCGACGGCATGGTCCACGGCGTTCGCATCGAGAACGGCAAGGCGCGCTGGTACCGCAACCGCTATGTCGACACCGTGCTGCGGCAGAAGCAGATTTCCACGCGCGATCCATCGATCTTCGGCGACAAAACCGCATCGACCGGCAACACCAATATAGCGCGCCATGCCGGGCGTATCTTTGCCCTCGAAGAAGCGCATTTTCCGTATGAGATTACTGGCGAGCTTGAAACCAAGGGCCCGGTCGATTTCGACGGCAAGCTGAAAACCGCGCTGACGGCGCATCCGAAGATCTGCCCCGAAAGCGGCGAGATGCTCGCTTTCGGTTACGGCTTCATGCCGCCGTTTCTCACCTATCACCGCTTCGACCGGCAAGGGCGGCTCGTGCAGTCGGAAGAAATTCCGGTTGGCGGGCCGACCATGATCCATGATTTCTGCGCAACCCGCACGCATGTCATCTTCATGGACCTGCCGATTGTTTTCGACATGCAAACGGCGATGGCGGGCGGCATGCCGTATAAATGGAGCGACGACTATCAGGCGCGCCTTGGCGTCATGCCGCGCAATGGGACGGCGATGGACCTTCAATGGTTCGACATTCGGTCGTGCTACGTTTTCCATCCGCTCAACGCCTATAATGACGGCGACGCGGTGATTCTCGATGTCGCGCGCTATGAGAAAATGTGGATGAAGGGCTTTGACGCGCCCGCGCATCTTCACCGCTTCCGCCTTGATCTCAAATCAGGCGTTGCAACAGGTGCGCAGCTTGACGACCTCCCGATTGAATTCCCGCGCGTTCCCGATGCGAAGGCCGGCTTCAGGCACCGCTACGGCTACGCCATCACCACGCATGGCGACGACGAGGCGGGCTTCAATCTTGGAACGCAGCTGGTCAAATTCGATCTTGATGGCGGCAGCGCAAGAGTCGCTGAACTCGGCAAGGGCCGTTTTCCAAGCGAGGCGGTATTCGCCGCCGCCGGCGCCGGCGAGGATGACGGCTATCTGCTGTCGATTATCTATGACGCGGCGAGAAACGCTTCGGAATTCACCGTGTTCGATGCGAAAGATATCGCCAGGGGACCCGTCGCGTCGATCGCCCTGCCGCAGCGCGTGCCGTTCGGATTCCATGGCGCGTGGTTCGCCGATTGACGATTGAGCGCCCGCTGACAGACGCTGAGAAGGGTCTCCTGCCGCCGCCGCTTGCAAACGCCGTCGATCTCAGCGCAGTCCGCATCTTCAGACGCTGGCATACGCCGCTTGCGGCGGCGCTGAAGGTTACGATCGTTCGCGGCGCGCGCATCTTCTGGGCGAATGCGCCAGCGGAAGCGGCGACGCTTTTGGCGCGCGCGCATCTGGCGCATGAGCTGACCCATGTCTGGCAGTATCAGGCGCTTCGCCGCACCGGCGTCGAACTGTTGGCGAGCCGACGATACCGCTACCGCCTCGATCCAGCGCGCGTCTTCCTTTCCTATGGCTATGAACAGCAGGCGGCGATTGTCGAGGATTATGTGCGCCTGACCGGCGGCGGCGCGGCGCGCTGGGCGCGAGCGCAGCTTGCGCCGGTCGAGGCCTATAAGAAATTGATCGAGGGCGCGGCTATGGCGCCGCGTCGATCCAGGTCGTGATCAGCGAATAGACGCCGGCGGTGTCTTCAAGATCGCCAAAATGGCCGACATGATCCAGTTCAACGACCTGCACATTGTCGCCAAAATTCCTGGCGCGGGCCGGTGCGTCTTGGTTGTGCGATCCATCCTTGCGTCCCCAGATGACAAGGATCGGCTGCTGCGGCCGCCCGAGCGGCGAGGGCCCATCCGTCATCTAGCGCTGATAGGCGCTGGCGAGCGTCCAGCCCGCGCCGCGTTCCAGGGTTTCGACTGCACACTGACAAAACGGCGCAACCATCTTCTGATTGCCGACCGCAAGCTTGAACCAGTCCGGCGCGCGCTTCAGTCCCATTTTGCGCATCGCGAGCTGGCCGAGGAACGGTTTGCCGAGAATCCTTTTCGGATCGCGTGCGGCCTTCCATGTCTGGAAGCCTTCCCAGTCCGTGGTCTGAATCAGCGCCAGACGCGAGGCGAGCTTTGGCTTTCGCGCGGCGATGTCGATCGCGGCCATTCCCGCTGCGCATGAAAAGGCGAGGATCGCGCCTTCACCGGCGACCTTCTCAATGAACCGCGCAATGTCGTCAGCCGACTCGCGAAATCCAAATCCGTAAGAACCGCGCGCGGCGGAAAATCCCATCGCCGGCAATTCGACGACAATGGTGCGAAAACGCGGCGAGAATTTCGCCAGCAATTCGTCATACATCTCCAGCGTCACCGGCGGGTCAGCGGTAAAGACGATCACCGGTCCCTTGCCGCGTTCGCGGTAGCGGTACTGCGTGACGCCACTGTCAAAGAACTGAATGTCATCCCGTGTCTTCGACGGCCAGCCGCTGCGGAAATTCCTGATTTTCTTTTCAGCGTCCAATGTGTCGAGGCGTGCGGCGAGGCGGGTCAGCATGGGGCGGCTCCGGATTCTAATGTATCCACTGGATACATCGGCGCGGCGCCCGCGGCAAGCGCCCGCGGCGGTCAGGATCAGGCCTTGAGCCCGGCAATCAACCGCTCGGCGGCGCGCCGCATAAAGGCTTTCCGTTCCGATGCTTTCAGTTTCAGGCGGTTCAGGATTGCCTGCGACAGGACGCCCTGCAGGCCGCCCCAGAAAATCGCCGCCGCCGTGCGCCGGTCCTCGACGGTGAAAACGCCGCTTTCAACTGCGACGCCAACCGGCCCGGCAATATGACGCCACGCCTTTGAAAGCGACGCTTCAAGGTCTTTATGCTCGCCCGCCTCGTTGATCCGGGGGCCTGACATCGCCAGAAACATGTTCGGCTCGGCGAAAGCGAAATCGGCGTAGGCGAGCGCCGCCGCCAATAATTTTTCTTCTGGCGCCGCCGCCTTGCGCGCCGCCTTTTCCATTCGCATGGCGAGCCGCTCATAAGCAGCGGCGAGCACGGCGGCCACCAGCCCGTCCTTGTCGGGAAAATGCTGATAGGCGGCGCGATGGGCGACGCCGGCCTCGGTCGCAAGCGCGCGGACGCTGACGGATTGCACCCCGGACGCTGCGATCTGTTCGCCCGCCAGCTTGATCAGCGCCGCGCGCAGATCGCCGTGATGATAGGGTTTTGCAATCGGTCGCTTGGTCATGTCGGCTTGTCCGTCGTCGAATAACTTGGGACGCTTGAGCGCGTTGGCTAACGGAGGCTCTGGCTCATCCTTTGTTTCATTTTAAGCAGCGGCTTTGGCGTGCTGCAAGCGCCTTCTTTCGAATGTCCTCCTTTTGATTTTTTCTCG
>JBGSVH010000244.1:0-3830 GCA_041753055.1 Parvularculaceae bacterium | reverse complement strand
CTCCGGGCGCGCTCATGCGGCGCGCTCCGGCATCGCCGCCAATGCGCGCGCATCGGCGGGCGCTGGCGCAACCCCTTCAAACGCCAGAATGAAATCCGCCGCTTTCGAGGCGAGCGACGCCGCATTGAAGATCGCGCGGTTGTCTTCTTTCAGAACCTCAAGCCAGCTGCCGAGATAGTCGGCATGACGGACAGTCGGCGCGATGGCGAGCGACGCGCAGACAAAGGCGCTGCTAAGTTCAGCAACCAATTCTTCGCGGGCGTAGGCGTGGCTGCCGTAACGGCCCTTGAACTCACGGCCCAATCGCGAGGCATGGCCGGTCCAGTGGCCAAGCTCGTGAAAGCAGGTGCGGTAATAATTGATCTGCTCGAAGAACGCCGGCTGCGGCGGGACGCGGATGAAATCCTGCGATGGCACGTAATAGGCGCGGTCGCCGCCGATCCTGAAATCGGCGCCGGTCGCCACAATGAGGCGTTCGGCGCGCGGGATGGTCTCGCATTCCGGCAAGGGCTTGGCGGTTTTTGCAATTCCTTCAGGCAAGCCTTCGCATTGCGCGGCGTTAAAGACGGTATAGCGTTTGAGGAACGGCACGAAATTCGCCTCGCCGCCTTCGCTGGCGACGCGCGCCAATTCGTCTTTCGGAATGAATTTGTCGGCGTAGACGACCATCGAGCCGCGCTCGCCCTTCATCACCGACCCGCCAAGGGCTTTGGCCTGCTTGAAGGTCAGCCAAACTTGGGTCTCAAATCCGTTCTCGATGGCGGCGCCCCACAACAGCAGGATATTGATCCCGGAATAGTTGGCGCCGGTCGCGGCGTTTTTCGGCAGGCCCGCCGCGAGGGTCGCCGCCTCGCCTCTTGCGGCCCATGGCTTCGCCCATGGAAAACGTCCGGCTTCGAGCTCCCTGACGATCTTCGCCGTGACGTCCGTATAAAGATCGGTCTTGGGCGTCGTATCGCGCTCGGCTTGCCGCGTCCCTCTCCGGCGCGCCGCGCGCGCGCCTCTAGCGGCTCTCGCCTCTTGTCCTGTCGTATCGGTCTGTAGCTCTGTCATGGCGTCCCGTCCTTTCCTCCCCGCCGCAATTTCCCGCTGGATGGCGGGGACGGCGGAAGCGGGGCTCTTCGGCGACGGGCTCGAAGGACGCGGCGCAATTGTTTTGGTAGGACGAGAAAAAACGACGGTAACGGATTTAAACCCAAAGCGGTTGCGGCGTGGCCGCCCGGCGCCACGCCCCCGCTTCTCTTCCGCCGTTCCCGTCATCCGGAAGGGAAATCGCCAAAAAAGTCGCGCGCTCGCGCGCGTCCTTAACCCGGCCAGCGGCCGGGCAAGCGGAAGGGATCGTCACCGACAGGCGAAGACGGGAAATTCAGATCATGAATTTTCGGCTTCGGGCGCGCCAATCGCACTTGATTGGCGCGCCTAGAGCCCGGCGCCGTAAGGCGGCCGCCCTTGATGGGCACACTTTCGATGAACGAAGGCGCGCTGCGAGCGGCCATTCGCCTGCTGATCATAATTTCAAAGGAGCGCGCATGACCACAACAGCGATTGCGGCATTTCAGCTCGCCAGAACGGACAGGCGTCCGTGACGCTGCCGGTCTTTCTTGCTCTCATTGAAAAGAACGACTGTTCGTGATCGCTCGATGCGACTCCATCCGCAGTATTCGCGCTGTTGGCGTGAATATCCGAAGCCGAGCGCTCTTTTGGCGCGACGGGTTATGACTTGTGCCCGTGACGGTGATGGATCTCCGGAAAGTGCGGTTGGCGATGCATCAGCGAATCATGCCGATGCCGGCGTGAATGCGGCTCGCCGGGGGGCGTCCGGTCCGTGCGTGTCCTTATGATGGGTGTCGTGACGATGGCGATGTTTGTGTTCCATTTCTCCATGCACATGCTCATGCGTTTCCGTCAGGTGGAGCCAGACACCGATCACGATAAACGTCGCAGCCGCGAGCAGGCGCATCGACATCGGCTTGTTGAGGGCCGTGACAGCGAGTGCGGCCCCGACAAAGGGCGCGGTCGAGAAATAAGCCCCGGTCCGCGCCGTTCCGAGATCGCAAAAGCTCGCGCACAACGAGAGAGAGGCTGACGCCATATCCGAGCAATCCGACAAATCCAGCCAGGATCGACGGACCAGGCGCCGGAAACTCGGCGCCCGTCGCCAGCGCGAGGCCGATGTTTACCGGCACGGCGATCCCTTTGTCATGGAGTTCTGGACAGGATCGGCAGTGCTTAACTTCCGCGTGAGATTTTTGTCGAGTCCCCAGGCAAGGCGCGCGCCAACGATCGCCAAAACCCCGAGGTCCGGCGCGGCGACCGCTCCGCCAAACGCAACCACACCAGCGCCATTCAGGGATCGACGCGGGGCCGACATGCAGGCGTGCAATTACGTTTTCGTAAACGGCGAAATAGGCAATTGCCATAGTTGCAAGCCCTTCATGCATCAGGAACAACGAGGCGGTCGGTTTCGGCGTTGAGGCAAGCCCGAGCATAAAGAGCGCCGGTCCGGCGACGCCGCCTGTCAGCACGACAAGGCTGAGCAGCGGGAAATTGCTGCTCCGCAATGGCGTATCGACAGCGCGCTGCGACACCACCTTTGAAATCGTAAACCGGCCGAACGGCGGCGGCCAGCGCTGTCAACGGCGCAGTGGGGGAAGCGTTGGAATTTGCATCCAATCTGTGCATCGCATGATCGCCAGACGAAGGTGGAAGACTTGCTGGATCGTTTGTGCGCTCGTTTTGCAGTCCTGTCTCGCTTGGCGCGCCAGAAATATTGGAACTGGAATTTCAGGCGTTCAACGGCGCATCCGCACAGATGACTGCGCTGGTCGACAAGGGTTTCGCGACTCTATAGGAGAGCAGCCGCAATGCGTTGGCGACAACCAACAAGGTCGACCCTTCGTGAACGACAATCGCCGCGCCAATATTCAGTCCGAGGATAGTCGCCGGTACAAGAAATGCGACGACGCCGAGGCTCGCCCAGAGATTTTGCTTGATGATGGCGCTAGTCTGGCGGCCGAGACTTAACGCGAAGGGCAAATTTCGAAGATCATCGGCCATCAAGGCGACATCTGCGGTTTCGAGCGCAACGTCCGACCCGGCGGCGCCCATGGCGATTCCGACCGTCGCTTCGGCAAGCGCCGGCGCATCATTGACGCCGTCGCCGACCATAGCGATCCCACCTTTCTCGTCCCGCAAGCGCTTGATCAGCGTGACTTTGTCTTCGGGCATAAGCGCACCGTGCGCCTCGTTAAGGCCGACTTTTACGGCGATCGCATCAGCGACCTTCTGGTTGTCGCCAGACAGCATGATCATGCGTACGACGCCGAGCTGGCGGAGCTCGTCAATCACAGCGACAGCCGACTCGCGCTCGACATCAAGGAGACCAAGCGCGCCGAGATACCGCGCGCCGCGCCGAACCACCATCACCGTGCGCCCCGCCTGTTCGAGACGGCGCGCATCTGAACGGACATCGTCGGGCATCGGAATCCCGTCCACGCCGTCAAACATCGACGGCTTACCGATGGTGACAAGATCGCCTGCAATGCGGCCTTTGACCCCTTTCCCGGTGACGCTTTCGACGGATTCAGCAACGAGCTCGGCGCCGTTCGGGAGCTTGAGACGACCGTCGCGAACGACCGCAGCCGCCAGCGGATGATCGCTCTTTTCTTCGATGGCGACCGCAACAGCGAGTGTCCGTCGTCGAATAACTTGGGACGCTTGAGCGCGTTGGCTAACGGAGGCTCTGGCTCATCCTTTGTTTCATTTTAAGCAGCGGCTTTGGCGTGCTGCAAGCGCCTTCTTTCGAATGTCCTCCTTTTGATTTTTTCTCG
>JBGSVH010000243.1:0-19788 GCA_041753055.1 Parvularculaceae bacterium | reverse complement strand
GTCAGCTGGCCGGCGACGACCCTTCGTGCACGGATTGTCACTTCAAAAGGCGACATGCTGGTCGAGCTTTACCCGAATGAAGCGCCGAAAACCGTTGCCAATTTCGTTCAATATGCAAAGGACGGCCATTACGACCGGCTGATCATTCACCGCGTCGTTCAGGGTTTTGTCATTCAGGGCGGCGGTTACAACAAATACTGGAACGAACGTCCGACGCGCGACCCGGTCCATTACGAAGGCGACAACGGTCTCAAGAATTATCGCACGACGCTCGCCATGGCGCGAACCCCCGACCCCGACAGCGCCGCCGCGCAATGGTTCATCAATCTGCGCGACAACAACGACAAGCTCGACCATTTCGTCAACGATCTGGGGCCGCGCTATGGCTATGCGGTCTTCGGGCGGGTGATTGAGGGAATGGATGTCGCCGACGCCATCGGCTCCATGCGCACCGGAGCCGGCGGACCCTTTCCATCCGAAGTCCCGGTTGAAACGGTGACGATCAGCCGGATCGACATTATCGGATCGTGACCGGCGCCGTTGGCGCCTCACGCGATTGTCAGGTCAAAACCTCCCCTGCGCGGTCGACCCGCTGGCGCGCCGTTGCTAACACTTTGCGCGGCAACGCATTGAGGGAGACATTCAGTGATACGATTGATCGCCGCCGGCCTCGTCATGATCGGCGCCGCCCAGGCTGAAAAGTTCGACAAGGTAACCGACGCGGCCATCGACGCGGCAATTTCCGGCGCGCACCGCAGCGAAGAGAACCGCGCTCGCGATCAATATCGCCATCCCAAGGAAACGCTCGCCTTTTTCGGATTCCGGTCTGACATGACGGTCGTCGAGGTGTGGCCGGGAACCGGATGGTACACGGAGATATTGGCGCCGGCGCTCAAGGATCGCGGCGACTTCATCGCGGCGCAGTTCAGCCCCAATGCGCCTTACGGGTATCAGCGCCGCGGGCTTGGAACCTATCTTTCCATGTTGGGCCAGACGCCGGATCTCTACCGCCAGGTGCAGGTGACCGCGTTTAGTTATCCGTATGAGCTGAAGATTGCCGAACCCGCCTCGGTCGATATGATTGTCACTTTTCGCAACGCCCATAATTGGGTGAGCGATCTTTATCCTGACGGCCATTTCGCGCCGCTTGCGTTTAAGGCGTTTTTTGACGCGTTAAAGCCCGGCGGCGTGCTCGGGCTCACCGATCATCGCTGGGCCGAGGCGGCGAACGAGGACCCGAAAGCCGCCAACGGCTATGTGTCCGAAGCGCGCATCATCGCGCTTGCCGAAGCGGCGGGCTTCAAGCTTGCGGCGCGATCGGAGATCAACGCCAATCCGCGCGACGAAAAAAATTACGAAAAGGGCGTCTGGACATTGCCGCCGGTCTACGCCGAAGGCGACAAGGACCGCGACCGCTATGCGGCCATCGGCGAATCCGACCGGATGACCCTCAAATTCGTCAAGCCCGAATAAGCGTCTGCGGCCTCGACCGCGCGGGGCGCGGATGCGTTGCGCGGGAGGGTGCCATCGGCTATCCCGCGCCCATGGCCAAAAAAGACAAACCGCACAAACCCAAAGCGCGCGTCCCTCGCGGCTTTCGAGACCGCTTCGGGCCTGAGATCGCGGCCGAGCGCGAGATGCTGGCGCGGATTTCCGCCGTCTACGAATCGTTCGGCTTCGATCCGCTCGAAACGCCGGCGTTTGAATATACCGATGCGCTCGGCAAGTTCCTGCCCGATATCGACCGTCCCAATCAGGGCGTCTTCTCGCTCAAGGACGATGACGAGCAATGGATGAGCCTCAGATACGACCTGACGGCGCCGCTGGCGCGTTATGTCGCGGAACATTACGACGCTCTCGCCAAACCGTTCCGCCGCTATGCGGTTGGTCCCGTCTGGCGCAATGAAAAGCCCGGACCGGGGCGCTTTCGCCAGTTCACGCAGTGCGACGCCGACACGGTCGGCGCGCCGGCCCCGCATGCCGATGCGGAAATGTGCATGCTGTTCGCGGAAGTCATCGAAGCGGCGGGCGTTGCTCCCGGCGACTTTGTCATTCGCGTTTCGAACCGCAAGATCATTGATGGCCTGTTTGAAAAGATCGCGCTTGCAAGCGATGGCGACGCGGAAACGCGCCTTGGCGTCATGCGCTCAATGGACAAGTTCGATCGCCTCGGCGAGGCGGGCGTAAGGCTTTTGTTGGGACAAGGACGAAAAGACGAAAGCGGCGACTTCACCAAGGGCGTCGGGCTGCCCGATGCGAAGATCGACGCCGTCATCGGCTTCCTGACCGCGACAGGCGCTGGCGGCGACAAGGAAATGATTGAAAAGATTGCCGCCCTGCTCGGCGACACGCCAAGCGGCGAGACCGGCGTCGATGAACTGGCGGCGATCAATCGGCAAATTCTCGACAAGCACAAGCACCAGGTGAAGATCGATCTTTCGATTATTCGCGGCCTTGAATATTACACGGGGCCGGTTTTCGAGGCGGATCTGACATTCGAGGCGCTCGACGAAAAGGGCCGCCCGGTCCGCTTTGGCTCGGTTGGCGGCGGCGGCCGTTATGACGGACTTGTCCAGCGCTTCAAGGGGATTGAAGTGCCGGCGGTCGGCATATCGGTCGGCGTGTCGCGCTTGCTTGCGGCGCTTGAATTGAAACGCGGCGCTGCGTCTGACGCCAGCGGACCCGTCATCATTCTCGCGCTCGAAGCTGATCAGATGGCGGATTATCAGATGATGGCGGCTGACCTGCGCGCCGCCGGCATGCGCGCGGAGGTTTATCTCGGCGGTTCCGGCATGAAGGCGCAGATGAAATACGCCGACAAGCGCATGAGCCCGGTGACCATCATCTGCGGCGAAGACGAACGCGCCAAAGGCGAGGTGACGGTCAAGGACATGCGCCTTGGCGCGGAACTCTCCAAAAAGATCGAAGACAACGCCGAATGGCGCGAAGGACAAAATGCGCAATCGAGCGTTCCGCGCGAAAAACTGATCGAGGAAGTGAAGAAGGCGCTGGCGCGTAAATGAACCGGCGCTACGCCGCGCGCAGCTTTTTCAGCACCAGCGATTTTTTCGGCGGTTCGCCACCGGGACCTCTCTCGACGCCAAGCCTTGCGCGTTCGACAATGTCGCGCGCCAGCATCGGCGCTTCGGAACGGAACAGCGTCTTGCCGTCGTCGTCGACATAAATGACGAAGAAGCCTTCTTCCGCGTCCATCGCATGCCGCAGCAGCGAGGCGTCGAGCCAGTCCATCTCTTCGCCGTTCTTGGTCGGCCGGGTCTGGCCGTAGACTTCAATCACCGACACGTCCTCGCGGATCAGCGCGGCGATCGCCGGCTTCAACAGCCGGCGCTGCATGCGGCAGGCGTTGTGGTTGGCGGTCGGCCCGATGATGAACAGCGTGTTTTTCGGCGAAAAGCGCTTCGGCTCGGTTTCGCGGATTGCCGCCTTGATGTCGGGCATGGCAATGGGTCCGCGCGCGGCGAAATACGCGATCGCGCCGAAAATGATGCAGGTCGCCAGAATGAGCAGCGTCAGCCCCATGTCCCCTATCTAGCCAAACGTCCTTTCCCGCGCGTTAACGAAATTCCCACAGCCCGGCGGAAGAGCCACATCTAATTGTAATTAAAAGGAAATCGGTATCGCCGAGGCAGGAAAGCGATCAATAGAGCGGGGCGCTGAGGCCTTTGCGCCAGGCGATCGTGCGGGCGATTCCGTCGGCGAGCGTCGTCTTCGGGTCATAGCCGAGGAGCGCGCGGGCCTTTGAGATGTCAGCCCAGGTGCGCTCGACGTCGCCCTTTTGCATGCCCTTGAAGATTTTTTTGGATTCGATCCCGAGTTCCTTTTCGAGCAGCGAAACGAGGGTCATCAGCTCTTCCGGGCGGTCATTGCCGAGATTGAAGACGCGGTGAAAGGTTTCCGCCGCGCCCGGCGGGCGCTCCATGGCGGCGATGACGCCAGCAACGATGTCGTCGATATAGGTGAAGTCGCGGCCCATGCGGCCTTCATTGAATATCTCGATCGCCTCGCCCTTCAGCATCTTTTCGGTGAAGATGAGATAGGCCATGTCGGGGCGGCCCCATGGTCCGTATACGGTGAAAAATCGCAGTCCCGTCAACGGCAATTGATAGAGCCTCGCATAGGCCGTCGACATCAATTCGCCGGATTTCTTGGTGGCGCCGTAAAACGACACGGGATCATCGACCCGGTCTTCTTCTGAAAACGGCGTCTTCTTGTTTGCGCCATAAACGGATGACGACGAGGCGTAGACGAGATGCGGGATTTTCATCCTCCGCCCGAGTTCCAGCAATGACAGGTGCCCGACGAGATTTGACCGCGCATAGGCGAACGGGTTTTCGATCGAATAGCGAACGCCCGCCTGCGCGGCGAGGTGGACGATGGCGTCAAACTTACCCGTCGCCGCCGCCGTCAGCGCGTCATAGTCGGCGATATCAAGCTCGTGAAAGGCAAAACCCTTCTGCGCCGTCAGCCGCTCAAGCCGCGCCAGTTTCAGCGATGTCGGGTAGTAGTCGTTAAGGTTATCGACGCCGACGACGTCATCGCCACGGTCGAGAAGCGCCGCGGCTGTCGCCGCGCCGATAAAGCCCGCCGCTCCTGTCACCAATATGCGCATGGCGCCTTGCATCCCGTCCGGTTTTTCGGCCTTCGTCACGCCGGCGGCTTTTTTACCAGCATTTCGTCATAAAGGCCTTCGGGCATTGAACGCCGTCTATGCAACATCAGCGCCGAAATCGCCAGCATAGCGGCGGCGATCACGTAAAAGGCGATAGCCGGATCGGTGTCGGTATTGGTGATGGCGAGGATCGCCAGCGAACCCGGCATGGCGAAAAGCGCATTGGCGGCGGCGCCCGCCGCCATGATGCGCGCGCGGATCATTGGCGGCGCGCGCCGCTGCACGGCGGCCTGCAAGGGCGCGATATAAACGCCCATCAGGGCCGCGGTGGCGATGAACAGGAAAACCAGCATCAGCCCCATCGGCTTAGTGAAAAGGTCCATGACGGTGAACTGCTCGCCCGGCGCCGCGGCGAGCGGCGACAGTACGGCAATCAGGATGCTGAAAAGGCCGGCGGTAAAAACCGACGCGGCGGAATAACCAAGACCCGACCGGCCTTTGGCAAGGCCGGCGGCGAAAATGGCGCCAACGCCCGCGCCAATGGCGAAGAGACCGTTAAGAGCGGTCGCTACAAAGGCGTCGGCGTTCAAGGTGTCGCGCGCATAAAGCGGGGTAATCACCGTGACCGCCGTCGACAGCAGGAAAAATACGGCGACGCCGACAAGCGGCGGCGTGACTCCGCGCGATGCGCGGACAAATCCGATCATGCGGCCTGCTTGAGCGATCCAGTTGAAGTCAATCCTGAGACCAGGATCATTTGCCGCGGCGCGCAAGGTGCGAAGCGAGGCCAGCCAGCCAATGGTCGATGCGGAAACAAGGACCACCCCGACCAGCATGCGCCCGTCGTCACGGACGATCAGTGAGCCGCCGACCATGTAACCGATCAGAATGAAGGAATAGAGGCCGGCGTTGCACAGCCCGTTGCCGCGGACAAGCTCGTCGGTTTCTAGATATTTCGGCATCGCGCTGGTTCTGACCGGCGAAAAGAACGCCGACTGCGCGCCCATGGCGAACAGCATGGCGACGGCGAGAACACCGGTGCCGCTGATGAAGGCGGCGGCGGCGACCAGCATCAGCATGATTTCGACGAACTTGGTTCGCCGGAACATCATCGAGGTTTCATATTTGTCAGCAAGTTGTCCGCCCAGAGGCGAAAACAGCATGATCGCCAGCGGCAACAGCGCGCCGATAAACGGGATCGCGTTATCAGGCTTGTCAAAAGTCGAAATGCCGATGACGCCGTAAGGAACGCCGATCAGCAGCGCCTGGCGCAGCACATTGTCGGAAAACGTGCCGAAAGAAAGCGCGACCCACATTGGCCAGAATCGGCGCTGAAAAAAAAGCGGGGGCGATTGGCTCGTCAAGGTCAGCGTGCTCCCCGCGCCGTTTGGCCGGACGGCTCTGGATCCGGCAAGGGCGGATGTAAGACCTCAGGCGCTTGCCGCCCGATCAGCTCAAGGGACCGCCGTTCGATGGTTTCTTCAAGGCGGGCCATGAAAATTTCCTTGTCGAGACCGGGCGCGATCGGGTCGAGGAATTCAATCACCGCTTCGCCGGGACGAAGCCGCCAGTCCTGCTGCGGCCACAGCGCGCCGAGATTGGTCGCGACCGGAACCGCCGGGCAATCGTAAGCGGCGTACATGTGAAAGACGCCGCGCTTGTAGCGGTAACGCTCGCCGACCGGCGCCAGATGGCCTTCGGGATAGATCAGCACCCGCCGGTTATGGGCTTTGGCTTCTTTCAATTCGTCATCGACGAGACGGGCGCGCGCGTAAGCGCCGCCGCAATTGTCGACGACGATCGCGCCCATCTTGCGCAGGATACCGCCGAGCAGCGGAAATTTTTCAAGATGATCGCCGGTGACGAAGGCAAGATCGTAAAACTGCGAGAACATGACAATACCGTCGCCCCAGCTCTGGTGCTTGGCGGCGATGATGCACGGGCCAACGGGCAAGCGTTCCTTGCCGCGCACGATGATTTTGACGCCGCAAATCCAGCGCATCCAGAACTGCATCGTGCGCGTATAGGCGAAAATCCACGCCATCATCGGCTTGCGGCTCGGGATCAATACAAGCGGCGCCGCAGTCACCGCGAAGAACGCCGATGTCAGCCAATAGGCAAGTTGAAAGAGCGCACTGCGAATCATGATGACTCCGGGGCTGTAATTTCCTGTGTGCGTCAGCGCGGCAAGGGGCGCATGACGGCGAGCGCCGCAACGACAAGATCATTGGCGTAATCCGACAATGGTCCGTTAATGCGCCCATAAGCGATCTGCAGCGCCGTTTGCAAAACAACGCCGAGCGCCATGCCGCCGATGAAACCGGCGTCGCCGCGCGCGATTTCGCGGCGGCGCATTGCGCCCTTGATGATGTCTTCAACCGCATCGACCGGGTTATCGACGCCTTCGGGCGTCGGCAAAAACCGGTGTGCGTAGAGCAGATGAAACGTGAACAGCGGAAAATCCCCGTCAGCCGTCCGGCAATAGGCGTCGACGATCGCGCCGGTCTGTTCGGCGATGCCGGTTCTGCGCCGCGCCGCCTCGCGAATGAGCGTCGCAAGGCGGCCGTGGACCGACAGGAACATCGCCGCGGCGAGATCGTCCTTTGAATCGAAGTGCCGGTAGATCGCGCCTTCCGATACGTCCGCCGCCGCCGCAATCTCGCGCGTCGTCGCCGCATCGACGCCTTTTTCTACAAAAAGCGCCAGCGCCGCGCGCTCGATCCGCGCTTTCGCATTCGGCGTTTCCGCCCGCTTCTTCTTCGCCGCCACCGGATCCTCATGTAAGTGAGCGCTCACTTACATAAAGCGCGGGGCGGGGAAGTCAAGGGCTGGATGGCAATATCGCCGCTCCCATTGACGCAGAACGGCCCAAAATTGCCGGAACCGGACGCGCGAGCTTGGGGTCCCGGGCCTCGGCGCAGGACGCGACAGGCGATAAGTTTGCCGATCGGAAAACTAATCTTGACAATTAGGCGGCCTTCGAATTAGTTCGCCGAATGGCAAAGTTTGAGCATCACCTGAGCCTTGCATTCGCGGCGCTTGCCGATCCGACCCGGCGCGCCATCGTTGCTCGCCTGTGCAGCGGAGACGCGACGGTCGGCGAGCTCGCCGAACCTTTTGAGATCGGGCTGCCGACCCTGCTGAAGCACATTCGCGTGCTCGAACGCGGCGGCATCGTCGCATCGGAAAAATCCGGGCGCGTACGAACGTGCTCGCTCACCACCGGCGCGCTTCGGAACACCGACGATTGGCTTCGCACGCACATCGCGACCTGGGAAAGCCGGCTTGATCGGCTGGAGGCTCACTTGTCCGATAAAAAGAAAGACAGATGACAACATGACTGACAGCGCCGCGCAGATAGAATCGGCATGGGCCGCTTGGCCGCTCGATCGCGAAATCGTCCTTTCCCGCGTCATTGATGCGCCCCGTGAGGCCGTCTTCGACGCGTGGACCGACCCCGAGCAGCTCGCGACGTGGTTCGGCCCCAGAGGCTTTGCAATCGAGACGCACGAGATCGACATTCGAGCGGGTGGCGTGTGGCGGTTCGACATGGTCGCTCCGGGCGGCGTTCGCTACGACAATCGCATGACCTTTCTGCGCATCGACCAGCCGCGTCTGATCGAGGTCGATCACGGTTCCGACAAGGACGATGACCCGGGAAAGTTTCGGATGCTGGTGACGTTTGACGAGCAATCGGACGGAAAGACGATTCTCACCTTGCGCCAGATGCATCCAACGCGGGCGCGGCGCGAAGAGGGCATCGGTTTTGGCGCAGTCGAATACGGTTACCAGACGCTCGACAAGCTCGCCGACCATTTGGCCGCGCGCAAATCGAAGACGCGCGGCGCGTTTACGCCGCAAGATCTCCTTTCCAAAGTCAGGCGCGCCGACGACTGATTGGGGATTGCAGCCAGAGGGAAAACGATGATGCCGCTAACGCTCTATGCCCACCCATTTTCCTCCTATTGCCAGAAGGTGCTGATGGCGCTGTGGGAGAACGATACCCCCTTCGCCTATCGCCACATGGAAGAGCCGGGCGCGGGCGAAGAGTTGGCGAAGCTGTGGCCGATCGGCAAGTTCCCGGTGCTGGTCGATGAAACCCTGACCATTGTCGAAACCAGCATCATCATCGAACATCTGGACCTGCATCACCGCGGCGCCGTGCGTTTCCTGCCGGATGACCCCGCCGCTGCGCTGGAGGTGCGACTGCTCGACCGATTTTTTGACCAGTATGTGATGAACGCGGCGCAAGTGGCGGTGAACGAATCGCTGCGCAAAGAGCCTGATCGGCTGGATGAGGCAAGGCAGAGCGCTGCAAAGTCGCTGGACATCGCGTATCGCTGGCTGGACAAGCGGCTGGAGGGACGCAAATGGGCGGCGGGCGATCATTTCTCGCTCGCCGATTGCGCTGCGGCCCCGTCATTGTTCTATGGCGACTGGGTGCATCGTATCGACGATGCTTGCCCGCGCCTGCGCGCCTATCGGACGCAGCTGCTCGCACGGCCGTCTTTCGCACGGGCGGTGGAAGAGGGGCGGAAGTATCGCCACTATTTCCCTCTTGGCGCGCCCGATCGCGACTGAGGCGGCGTCGCGTGTTATAGGCGAGCGACCATCCAGAGCCGATTTCTGGCTGGATCTTTACTCTGGAATGGTCCTCTTCCGCCGCGCGCCGCGCCGACACCCCGCCGGCGCGAAACCGTCCTTGCAAATACATCTTTCCGGCGGCTTGAAACGGCGGCGGACGTCGCCACCTCAGCCGCTTGACGATAACGGGCGCCCCGGCGCGCGCGGGCTCTTTGAAAAGTGAACGATTGATGGCGCGCGGGAGGCGCAAAACCCGCCAAACTGCGCGCGTCCGCAACTGCATGCGTCGGTTGCGGCGATGGCATTAACCAATACGCTGACGCCGCCAGCACTGGAGCAACTTGATGCCGCCCGAAAATACATCGCCTGACGCCCAATCGCTCAACGCCATCGGCGCCGGCTTCCTGCCGGGACTGATCGGCATCCGTTTTGTCAAAGTTGACGCCGACATGATCGAGGCCGAGCTGGAAGTTCGCAAGGAGCTGATGGCGCCGAACGGGTTTCTCCATGCCGGATCGGTGATCACGCTCGCCGATACGGCCTGCGGTTATGGGTGCGTCCGCGCGCTTCCAGGGGGCGCCGCGGGCTTTACCACGGTCGAATTGAAATCGAATTTTCTCGGCACCGCCCGCGACGGCGTCATTTACTGTGTCGCAAGGCCGCTTCATCTCGGCCGCACCACCCAGCTGTGGGACGCCGAAGTCAGACGCCGCGGCGAGGACAAGGTGATCGCGCTCTTCCGCTGCACGCAGATGGTGCTGTGGCCGAAAAGCAAGGCGTGACGAACCCTGAATGTGAAGGCTGAAGGATACGGATTGTGCGGACAAAAGCGCCGCGCCCCGCATGAAATCAGGAAAGCTGAAGAGAATTTCACCGGAAACAATCCGCCTAGTACGGACAATTTCTCACCCAGCTGCTCAACCGGTGCGCGACCTCATCGCTTCAGCAATTCGCGCTGCACGACGAAAAAGCCGATGGCGAGCGGCAGGCCAAGCGATAGGCCGCGATAGATCAGCCCGCCGGCAAGCGCCGGCTCGACCCCTAATCCTTGCGCCGCGAGCGCGGCAGTGAGCCCTGCCTCGAACGACCCAAGGCCCATCGGCGTCGGCGCGACGGTCGCCGCCAGCGAAGCGAGGCTGACCGCGATGATGCAGACGAGAAAAGAGACGCTGTCGCCGAGCGCGTAAAATACCAGCCACAGCGTCACGCCGTCGAACAGGCGTGCAGCGGACTGCAGCAACAGGCATTGCAGGAAGAGCCCTTTTTCGACGCCGATAAGCTTGATCGCGTCAAGCGCGGCGCGCGCTGTCTTTCGCAACGCGGCGGAATGGGCGGGCAGCCGGCCGAAAGCGAGCATGAACAGGGCGAGGACGAGCAGGAGCAGGATTGCCGCCGCGACGGCAATCGGTATGACGTTGGCGTCGCCGAGCGACAATCCTTCGACGGATTCGCCCACCGCCGCGATATAGGCAAGCGAGCCCGCGGCGAAAACCAGAAAAGCGGTGATCGACGCGGTTGCCGCGAAAACAAAAACGGCGAAAGCGTCGACCGCGGCGACGCCGCGCCGCGTCAGCGCGTGGACGAGAAAGGCGCCGCCGGAGATCCCCGCCGACGGTATCGCCTGATCGGCGAAGAGCTTGCCGATGCTGAGCGTTAACAGGCTGGCGTTGCTGATCGGACTTTTTCGCCGGCGAAGCACCACGCCCCAGGCGAACGCCTGCGCCAGAAAGGCAAGGATCTGCGCGACCAGCGTCAGCGCCAGCCAGCGCAAATCCGTTTCGGAAAGGCGCGCCGCGAAGGCGCCAATGTCTTCAATGTGAATGGCGAGCGCGACGAGGCCGGCGATTGCGACAAGCGCAACAATGACGCCGGCGAGCCGCGGCCTTTTGGCGCGCAAACTCGCGGCCGCGCCAGCCATGCGGGCCCGCATTCCATTCGGATTGTAACCGGTGTCCTGTATGGCGCCGCCGCTTTCCACATCATCCCTCTGGCGCGACTGTGCGCGTTCCAGACAAAAAGACCAGAAGGCGAGACCAGATAACAGGAAATAAGGGGGGTTGCGCCGTCCTTGTCAGCCTGTCTTGTTGATCCTGATCAAACGCCCGCGCCGCTCCGGCGTCATTTTGAAACGAACGCTGCAGGGAGAACCGCTCATGTCGATCAAGAAGATTTTCGCGCCGATCCAGAACGCCGAAACCGCCGAAACCGCGCTGAAGACGGCGATCGCCATCGCCCGCCGGCATAAAGGCCATATCGATGCGCTGCACATTCGCCAGAGGCCGAATGTTCCGGCCGGCGGCTATTACCCGGTCGGCGTCATCTTTGTCGACGAACACCTCGCCGACCTCAACGAAGCGCTGGAAGCGGAGGCCGCGAAACTCAAGGAAATTTTCGATCGGATTATGAAGGCCGAAGGCGTCACCATCATCGCCTCCGGTGCGCATCGCGACGACGCCGGCGCCACCGCCTCATGGCGCGACCAGCAGGGGATACTTCCTTTCGATCTTTCCTCGGCGGCGCGCGTTTCCGATCTCGTCTGTTTTGGCCGGCGCGACGGCGAGCTTGATTATCCCGACGCCAATTTCCTCGAAGAAGCGATCTTCCAGTCGGGCCGTCCGGTGCTGATCGCCCCCAAGGGAAAACTTGAACGCACGCCCCGGCGCATTGTTGTCGCCTGGAATGGCGGACGCGAAGCGGCGCGGGCCTTGTCTTCGGCGATGCCGCTGTTTGAAGAGGGCGACGTCTCGCTCGTCCTTTCAATCGGGACGATGCCGTCCGACCTCGAAGGACCGGAGAAAGCCGCTGAACTGCTGCGCCTTCACGGCGTCAAGGCCGACGCCGAACGGCGCGAAATCAAAGCCGATCATTCGGCCGAGGAAACCCTTCTCGCCGCCGCGCGCGACTGGAAGGCGGACCTCATTGTCATGGGCGCCTATTCGCATTCGCGCTGGCGCGAACTGGTGCTCGGCGGGTTTACGCGCAAGCTTCTCAAGCAGTCGGAGTTCCCGCTTTTCCTCGCGCATTGACCGGCGCCATTTGACCGGCGCCATCTGATAGACGCGGCGCGCAAATTCTGATCGGATGCGCGCCATGGCTGTAATTGAATTCAAGATCATCGTCCGCGTCTATTATGAAGACACCGATTTTTCGGGCGTGGTCTATCATGCGCGCTATCTGCATTTTTTCGAGCGCGGCCGGACCGAGGCGCTGCGCTCCCTAAATATTTCGCATACGGATCTTCTGGCGCGCGCCGAGCCGCTCGCTTTTTCTGTCCGCAAGATGACGACCGAATGGATCGCGCCGGCGCGCATCGACGATCTTCTCGAAGTGACGACGCGTTTTGTCGAGGTCAGGGGCGCGCGAATGCTGATTGCGCAGGAGATGCGCCGCGGCGACACTTTGATCGCGCGGGCCGATGTCGAAGCGGCCTCGATGAATCTCGACGGCAAGCCGCGCCGCCTGCCTCAGGAAATCGTCGCCCGGATTGGCCTTTCGCGCAGCTGACCGGCGGCGTCTCTTCATTGGGTCCAGCCTTCCTTAACCATCGCGCGCCTACGGTCTTGACGCGTAACCCTGGGGGCCTTTGCTGCATGGCCGAGCCGCGCATGATTGAAGACGCCTGGCGCGCCTCGAAGGACGGCGGCAACAATTTCGATGCGATCCGCCTCGCCGCGGCGGCGCTGGTGATTTTTTCCCACGCGTTTGAAATCGCCGACGGGTCGCGCGCGCGCGAGCCGCTTGAACGGCTCTCCGGCCAGATCAGCCTTGGCGAACTTGCCGTGCTGATCTTCTTTTCGGTCAGCGGCTTTCTCATCACCAAAAGCTGGGTGTCGGCGCCGTCGCTCAATGTCTTCGGGCGCAACCGTTTCTTGCGGATCATGCCGGCGCTGATTGTTTGCGTCGCCATGCTTGGCCTTGTCGCCGGTCCGGTTTTTTCGGCGGCGGCGTCGTTCGACTATTTCAGCGACCCGCAACTTGGATGTTTTCTTCTCAATGCGGTATTCATTTCAAAATGCGGCGTGCTGCCGGGGGTCTTCGATGGCGGGCTCGTCAATGCGCCGCTGTGGACGCTGGCGTTTGAGGCGAGCTGCTACGCGCTGATTGCAGTGCTTGGCGTCATGCGCGTGCTGCGTCCGCTCGCCTGCCTTGGCATCGGGCTAACACTCGTCGCTTTGACAATGGCGCCGGGAATCGCTGGCGCTGGCACATTCTTGTTCAAGCTGGCGCTGCTCGGCCCGCCGTTTTTTATCGGCGCCGCGATTGCGCGCTTCGCGCACCGTGTGCCGCTCGATGCGCGCCTTGCCGCGTTGTCGGCGGCGATGCTGGGGTTGTCGCTGTTCAACGGGATGCTGACGACAGCCTTTGCCTTCTTTGGCGTCTACCTTGTCTTGTGGATCGCCTTTGCGCCGCTCGGGCGCAGCGTTCGCCGGGTCGGCGCCGCGGGCGATTTTTCCTACGGCCTCTATCTCTGGGGCTGGCCGGTGCAGATGGCGGCGGCGGCGATCATCGGCGGGCCGCCGGCGATGAATTTTCTGATCAGCCTGCCCGCAGCGCTCGTCCTCGCGCTGGCGAGCTGGCGCTATGTTGAACAACCGGCGATCGCGCTGAAGGCGCGCCTTCGCGCCGACCGTGCCCCGGGCGCACCATTAAACTTCCGAAAGTGGGGAAAGGGCGAGCCAAAGGCTTTGCCGCCTCGCGCGGATGCCGCTATCAGGATACAAAATCACGACTAACGGCGGCGTCGGCCGGATGGCGGCGCCGACGGCGGCTTTCTTGTGTTCGCCGGGAGAGGCCCTCCTGGCGCCGCAAAAAAGGCGCATCACACCCGTAACAGGTCCGCCCCGGCGATCCGGGATGGACTGCCTCAGTCAACGCGCAGGGGAATAAAGACCATGGAAGCAGAAGTCGCCGCAGCGGCCGGAACAACACTGGGCGGAGAGTTCAGCCTTTTGAGCCTGTTCCTGTCGGCCGGTCTTGTCGTCAAGATCGTGATGGGCATCCTCATTTTCTCGTCGATCTGGTCGTGGGCGGTGATCATCGACAAGTCGCTGCTGTTCGGGCGGTTGAAGTCGAAATCGGCAAAATTTGAAGACGCTTTCTGGTCCGGGCGTCCTTTGGACGAGCTTTTTCGCAAGATGGGCGACAAGGGCGATCATCCGATGGCGCGCGTCTTTTCTTCCGGCATGACCGAGTGGCAGCGCGCCAAGGAGGTCGGCAGAGCCGAGGGCCTCGTCGCCGGCGCCAAGGACCGCATCGATAAGGTGATGAATGTCGTCGTCAGCCGCGAACTTGAAAGCGCCGAAAGAAGCCTCGGCGTGCTCGCCACGATCGGCTCGGCGGCGCCCTTTGTCGGCCTGCTCGGCACCGTCTGGGGCATCATGACGGCGTTCCAGGCGATTGCAGCGACCAAAGACACCAACCTCGCAGTTGTCGCGCCGGGTATCGCCGAAGCGCTTTTTGCAACCGCGCTTGGCCTTCTCGCGGCGATCCCGGCGGTTGTCGGCTATAACCGCTATTCCGCGGCGCTCAATTCCTACGCCGTGCGCCTGCAAGGGTTTGCTGACGAATTTTCGGCGATCCTGTCGCGCCAGCTCGATGAAAGGGCCCGCTGATGGGTATTTCTGCTGGCGGCGGCGCGCACCGGCACCGTCCGGGCCGTACACGGATGATGTCGGAAATCAACGTGACGCCGCTGGTCGACGTCATGTTGGTGCTGCTGATTGTCTTCATGGTGGCGGCGCCCTTGCTGACCGTCGGCGTCGCTGTCGATTTGCCTGAAACGGCGGCGCAGCCGATCCCCGATCAGGGCGAGCCGCTGACCGTGACGATCACCAGCGACGGCACGATTTTCGTTCAGGAAACCGCGGTTGAAATCGACAGTCTGGTGCCGCAACTCGAAGCGATCGCGACAGCCGGTTACGACCAGCGTATTTATATCCGCGGCGATCAGGCGCGCACCTACGGCGAGGTCGTGCGCGTGATGGGAAAAATCAATGCAGCGGGTTTCCGGCGCATCGGCCTTGTCACCGACCGGGAACCGGGTTGACGCGGGGAGAGTAAAGTAAGCCCCATGCGTTTTGGCGTTTTCGCATCTTTTCTGCTTCACGCGTGCGCGCTCGGGCTTGCGTTCATTTCGCTGCCAGAATTTATGCGCACGAAAGTGATCGACTCGCCGGTCATTCCGGTTGAGCTCATCCGCGAAGCCGAGCTTGCGGAAAAGACCAGCGTGCCCGCCGCCGCGCCAAAACCCAAACCCAAAGCCGAAGAACCGCCCGACCTTCCAAAGCCGAAAGTCGAAGAGCCGAAGCCAACCCCGAAGGCCGAACCCGAACCCGCGCCAAAACCGGAGCCAGTCGTCAAGGAACCGGAACCAAAACCCGAACCGGTGAAACCGAAACCCGAACCGGCAAAACCCAAGCCAAAGCCCAAACCCAAGGATCTTGATCTCGACGCGCTCTCGGCTTTGGTCGACAAATCGCGTGAAAGCGAAGCGGCGTCCGACGCCGATTCCGAGGCGACGCTCGAAGCCGACCGCGCCAGAGCCGCCATCGGCGCTGGCGACCGCCTCGCCGCCAGCGAGATTGACAAGATGCGCGCGGCGGTCTCGCGCTGCTGGAACGCCAGCGCCATCATCGGCGCGCCGGAGCCTGAAAAGCTGGTCGTCGAAATCGACATCGATCTCAATCGCGACGGCACGCTCGCCGGACCGCCGCGGGTCGTTAACGCGCTTGAAATCAACCTGTCGGGCAACCGCTTCTGGAAAGTTGCGGAACAAAACGCCGTGCGCGCCGTTTCGGCTTGCCAACCCTATGATTTCTTTGATCAGGGCCGCTATCAGGATTGGAAAGCCTTCACGCTCAATTTCGATCCAAGCATGATGGCGGGATTTTAAGCGAATAATTGGCGTTGGCGCCTTATTTCGGCGCAGCGAAACATCTATGGATCGTCCCGGCAAATGACGAAACGGCGGACAGGAAACGACATGATCAGACAGGCGATGACGGCGGTCCTGGGGCGTTTTCCGATCAAGTGGAATCCGGTTGATCGCAGAAAACGCCCTAAACTTATGGACTTGAGCAAACTTCGCGCGCCAGTGCGCGCGAAACTTGCTCTAGCGGCCTTGATTGGGTTGGCGGCCATTGGCCAGGCGCAGGCGCGCGTCAGGATCGACATTACTCAGGCGACAGTCGAGCCGATGCCGGTCGCGGTTCCGGATTTCATGAGCGGCGACAGTCAGTTGTCAGGGCTCGGCCGCGATGTCACCGGCGTCATCATGGCCGACCTCGACCGCTCGGGTCTTTTCAGCGTCATCGACCAGCGCGCCTATGTCGAAAAGCTTTCAAGCGTTGATGTACGCCCGCGCTTTCCCGACTGGCGCATCATCAATGCGCAAGTGCTGGTCGTCGGCGAAGTCCGTCAGACCCCCGACGGCAGGATTGAAGTCGCAACCAGAGTCTGGGACGTTTATTCCAACGAGCAACTGGGCGCCGTTTCCTTCAAGACGCCGGCCGACAACTGGCGCCGGGCCGCGCACAAGGTTGCCGACTTCGTCTACAAATCGCTGACCGGTGAAGACGGCTATTTCGATACGCGTGTCGTCTTCGTGCATGAAACCGGGCCGAAGGAAAAGCGATCCAAACGCCTGATGATCATGGACCAGGACGGCGCCAATCCGGTCCTGTTGACGGATGGCCTCAATTATCAGGCGCTGACGCCGCGTTTCTCGCCGACGCAGCAGCAGATCACCTATATGGCGCTCTTCGATAACAAGCCGGGTCAGGTCTATCTTTTCAATATCGAGACCGGCGAGCAGGAACAGCTCGGCAGCTTCCGCGGGATGACGTTCGCGCCAAGATTTACGCCGGACGGCACGCGCGTTCTGATGTCGATGGAACGCGCCGGCAATTCCGATATTTTCATGATGGAACTGGCGACGCGCCGGCTTGCGCGCCTCACCGACAATCCCGGCATCGATACTTCGCCGACCATGTCGCCGGATGGGCGGCGGGTCGCCTTTACCTCGGATCGCGGCGGCGCCGAGCAGATCTACGTGATGAATTCCGACGGGTCTGATCCGAAGCGAATCACCTTTGGCGACGGCCGGTACCAAACGCCGGTGTGGTCGCCGCGCGGCGATCTCATCGCCTTTACAAGGCTCTACAAAGGCCGGTTCTATATCGGCGTCATTCGCCCCGATGGTACAGGCGAGCGACTGTTGACCGAGAGCTATCTCGACGAGGGACCGACCTGGGCGCCGAACGGCCGGGTACTGATGTTCTTCCGCGAAGCCTCGCCAGGCGCGGGACCGGCGCTATGGTCGGTTGACCTCACCGGCCGCAATCTGCGCCGCGTCAGGACGCCGGGCGACTCGTCCGATCCCGCCTGGTCGCCGCCGCTGCCTTAGGGTGAACGCGCGGCCCTGCGCTGCGCGCCTACGCTTCTGCGCAGCGCGCCTTCGGCCCGACGGGTGACCGGCGGGCCGGTTGTACTGCGCAGGGGGTTTCGCCTGTAACGCATTATTCATTTTGGCCCCGGACCCGTCCCGCTTGATCGCTAACACGGACCTCTCTACGGTTGGCGAATCGGCGCGGCGTTGGTTAATCGTTAAAGATTATCAGGCAGCGTGCCGGACCAGCGGCTGACGGGCTAAGTGGACGCGGTTGCGGCCATTCTGCTGTCACAAACGGAATCTAAAAGGGGCTAAAGCGGGGGCGCTCGCAGGCCCGCAAACGCGCAGTGGAGCACGAGAGAAAATGAATTTTGGAATGTCAATGAAGTTGATCGGCGCCGTTGGCGTCATGGCGCTTGCGGCGGCCTGCGCCAGCAAGCCCGCTACCGGACCCGATGTCGCTGCAACCGGCAACGCCGACAGCGGCATGAACGGTTCTGTTGTCGCCGGCAGCCAGGAAGATCTCGAACAAAATGTCGGCCATCGCGTGTTCTTTGGCTATGACCAGTATTCGTTGAGCGCGCAGGCGCAATCAACGCTTCAGCGTCAGGCCGATTTCCTGAAGCAATATCCGAACGTCCGTGTTCAGATTTCGGGCAATTGCGATGAGCGCGGCACGCGCGAATACAACCTTGCGCTGGGCGCCCGTCGCGCCGAAGCAGCGCGCGCTTACCTCGTCAGCATGGGCGTTGACTCATCGCGCATCTCGACCGTTTCCTATGGCAAGGAGCGCCCGATCGATCCGCGTTCGACCGAAGAAGCATGGTCGCTGAACCGTAACGGCACAACGACGATCTCAACCGTCGGCGCCTGAGGCCGGGTTCAGTCTAGGGTTTGAGGGCGCGCCAGCTTCAGGCCGGCGCGCCTTCTTATTTTGGCCTTAGTTTTGTCGCCGAAGCGCTGTATATAGTCAGCGGTTTGAACGGCGAAAGCATGGAAGAAAAAGGATTGATTGGCATGCGTATGATTAACCGGATTGCCCTTTCGCTCGCAGCTGCCGGCTTCGTCGCTTCCGCGCCGGCCTTCGCCGGCACCAAGGACCGGATCGAAGCGCTTGAAGCAACGGTTGCGCAATTGCAGGCGGCCTCGCCCGCAGCGCTCGACGCCAACGCGAAAATCGATCGTCTTGAAGCCGAAGTGCGGTCGCTGACGGGTCAGGTCGAAGAATTGACGCACCAGCTTGGTCAGACGCGCGCGCGGCTTGATTCAGTAAGCGCGGCGCTCGCCGGCGACACGCTTTCCGGGCCGGTCAATCTTTCCGGCGCGCCGGTGGGACCAAACGATCCGATCGCCAACCAGATCGCCCGTTCCGACACTGCCGGCCCAGGCGTGACCTTGCCGCTCGATCCGGAAGCCGCCTACGCTTATGCGTCGGATTTTCTGGTGACCAGCGATTACGCGCGCGCCGAACAGGCGTTCTCGATGTTCCTTGACTCGTTTCCGAAACATCCGCGCGCCGCCGATGCGCGCTTCCGGCTTGGCGAAGTGCAGCTTGCAGCCTCGAAGAACGCTGAAGCGGCCGATACTTTTATTGCTTTCATCCGCGCCTATCCCAACAGCGCCCGCGGCGCGGAAGCCTATCTGAAACTCGGCACGGCGTTTTCACGGCTCGACCAGTCGACGGAGGCCTGCAAGGTCTTCAAGACGCTGAAAACCAAATACCCGACCGCTGCGCCTGCTGTTCTTCAGCGCACCGACGTTGAGATGACGCGCATCAACTGCCGCTAAAAAAATGGGCGACGGCTCGAAGATTGCAACCCCGCTGGCGAGCCCGGCGGGGTTTCGTGCCTATTGGGAGGCGCTTGGCGCGCCGGCGAAAGTTCTCCTTGCGGTTTCGGGTGGATCGGACTCGATGGCGCTGATGCGCCTTGCTGCGCCGCTTCAGACGGCGGGGCTTGCATTGGTCGCCGTCGCGACGGTCGATCACGGGCTACGCGCCAGCGCGCGGAAAGAAGCTGAATTCGTCGCCGCTGAAGCCGCCGCCCTCGGTCTTCGCCATGAGATTTTGGCGTGGACGGGCGAAAAGCCGGCGACGGGACTGCAGGCGGCGGCGCGCGCGGCGCGTTATCGACTGCTCGTTACAAAGGCGGCGGCGCTCGGCGCCGACGCGATCATGACGGCGCAC
>JBGSVH010000242.1:0-23167 GCA_041753055.1 Parvularculaceae bacterium | reverse complement strand
CGAGAAAAAATCAAAAGGAGGACATTCGAAAGAAGGCGCTTGCAGCACGCCAAAGCCGCTGCTTAAAATGAAACAAAGGATGAGCCAGAGCCTCCGTTAGCCAACGCGCTCAAGCGTCCCAAGTTATTCGACGACGGACAGCCGCGCCGGCGCCTTCGCCCGGGGAGCGGGATTACGCGACGGCTTGCTGCTTTCGCGCCTCGCGTCTTCGGTTGGCGGCTGCTTGGTTGCCCGCTCAGCAAGGACTTCGTAGGCGGATTCGCGATCGACTGTTTGGTCATAGATGTCAGCGAGATCGGAGTAGCGCATCACGTCTTTCCGCTCGTCGGGCGTGATCGGGCCCATGCGTGACGAGGGCGGGCGGATCAGCGTCCTGTCAACGATTGACGGCGCGCCTTTGGCTTCAAGTGTTGACACCAGCGCTTCGCCGACGCCCAGCTGGGTAATCACGTCGAGCGTCGAGAAGGCGGGATTGGGACGGAACATCTCGGCGGCGGTTCTTACGACCTTCTGTTCCTTTGGCGTGAATGCCCGCAAAGCATGCTGGATGCGGGCGCCAAGCTGGCTCGATACGCTGTCGGGGATGTCTTGCGGGTTTTGCGTTACGAAGTAGACGCCGACACCCTTGGAGCGGATCAGCCTGACAACGATTTCAATCTTCTCAATCAGCGCTTTTGGCGCGTCATTGAACAATAGATGCGCTTCATCAAAGAAGAAGACGAGCTTCGGTTTTTCGGGGTCTCCAACTTCCGGCAACTCCTCAAATAGTTCCGACAGCAGCCAAAGAAGGAAGGTCGCGTAGAGTTTCGGCGTCTGCATCAACTTGTCAGCCGCCAGAATATTGACGACGCCAGCCCCGGCATCATCGGTGCGCATGAAGTCCCGAAGATCCAGCGCCGGTTCGCCAAAGAATTTTTCGGCGCCCTGTTCTTCCAGTGCAAGAAGGCGGCGTTGGATGGATCCAATGGTAGATTTTGCGACATTACCGTATTTGGTGGTCAGCTCACTCGCTCGATCAGCAATGTTGACAAGCAGCGCGCGCAAATCCTTGAGATCCAGCAAGAGTAGTTTTTCGTCATCGGCGACGCGAAAGGCGAGGGTCAAAACGCCCTCTTGCGTTTCATTGAGGTCAAGCAGCCGGGCGAGCAAGAGCGGGCCCATTTCCGAAATGGTCGCGCGGATCGGATGCCCCTGCTCGCCGTGAAGATCCCAGAATGCGACCGGGAAGGCTTCCGGCGCGTAATTTTCGAGACCGATTTTAGCGGCGCGTTCGACGAGAAAGTCCTTCATCACGCCGGGCATTGCGATACCCGAAAGGTCGCCTTTGACGTCTGCGGCAAAGACCGGGACGCCGGCCTTGGAAAATCCTTCGGCGAGAATCTGGAGGGTTACGGTCTTTCCGGTGCCGGTCGCGCCGGCGATGAGGCCGTGGCGGTTTGCATATTTCAGGGACAGGGACTGGCGCTGCTTTCCCGTTCCGATGAAAATGGCGTCGTCTGTCATGGCGGCCTCCATACCCTTTGCCAGTTCTGATAGCGGGCGCCGCGTGAGGCGGGCAAGGGAGGCGCTGGAGGCCCGTTCCATGTGAAATTTCGGCCATGGCGTTGCGAGAGGACGCCGTTTACCTGTACCTTTGGCCTGTGGGCCGGGGCATAAAGACGCGCCGCCTGCTGATCAGAGGAAACGAGGACCGCTATGTTAAGAATTCTGCTAATCATTCTTGTCGCCCTTGCGGTCATTTTCGGCCTCATGCGCCTGACGGGAGCCAAGCCATCCGATATTGGCGCGGCGACGGAAGACGCCGCATCAGCCGCCGGTCAGGTCATCGAGGAAGCCGCGCCCGCGGTTGGAGCCGCGACGGAAGATGCGCTGGGCGCTGCCGCCGATGTCGCAGGCGGCGTGCTCGACGCGACCAGCGACGCCGCTGATGCAGCCGGCGCGGCTATCGATGATGTGCTCGACGATCCAGCGGCCGAAACGGATACGCCTGCTGAAGAACCAGCGTCAGAACAGCCCAACGACTGATCGTTCAGAATTCAGTCGATGCGCAATTTACCGTTAATTGGCGGTTAGCCAAACCGCATCAAATTTTAACAAAAGCGGAACCAGCCCTGTTGTAAAACCGAACGACGGTGAATTGGGCTACGAAACATGACGGCTCCGATCGATCTTTCACATCTTGAGCAATACGTTTTTGGCGACCGGGCGCTGCTCGATGAAATTCTCACCATTTTCATCGAACAGGCGGCGATGTGGATAGAGCGTATGGATCCAGCGCTTGACGATGAAGCGTGGCATTCAGCAGCGCACACGCTCAAAGGCGCGTCGCGCGGCGTCGGAGCGTGGGCGCTGGGTGACCTCGCTGAAGCGGCCGAAAAGCTTGTCGGCGAGGGGCAAGAAGCTGCACGGACGGCGTCATCGACCGCGCTTCGCCAATCCGCTGACGCCGCAATCGCCTTTGCGAAAGATATTCGCGACCGCAGCGCCTGATCATTTGACCTGGCGCAAAGTCCTGGTGCATGGTTCCAGCGATAAATGGGATATTGAACCCCGTTTGGAGGCGACGCCATGACGCGAGATTTTGCCGACCGCATTACCTGGGTAGTGGTTGCCGATGGTGAAAAGGCCGTCATTCTTCGCAATCTGGACGTCGATGCGCGCCCGTCATTGCAGGTCATTGACGTCAGTGAGATCGATAATCCGCCCGCGCACGAGCAGGCGGCCAACCGGCCAGGCCGCATGAATGACGGAAAGGCGGGCGGCGTGCGCAAGTCCGCCTTCGAGGAGACGGATTTTCACCGGCTGGAAAAAACGCTGTTCGCGCGAGAGCTTGCCAAACGCCTCAACAAAGCCGCCGCCGCTGACGCCTTCGACCGGCTTCTGGTTTTCGCGCCGCCGGCGACACTTGGCGAATTGCGCGCCCATTACGCAACGGACCTTGGAAAACGCATCGTCGCTGAAGTCGACCACGATCTTACCAAACATCCGGTCAAGGACATCGAGCAGCACGTCGCCGCAGCATTGAAGGCCCACTGACACAGATCATCAGGCGAATAATCTGGATCACCCGATGATCTAGATTTTCGAGGGGTCGCGCCGGGTTAGCGAAAAACCGGATTCCACTTTTTCGCCCGGCGCTCTAACGGCGCAGCTCGGTCATCGCAGCGTCAAGGCCTGACAGCGTCAGCGGATACATCCTGTCGCCCATCAGTTCACGGATCATCCGGATCGAGCCTGAATAATCCCATTGCTGCTTCGGGATCGGGTTGAGCCAGATTGCGCTTTCGTAAATCCGCGTCACCCGCTCCATCCACAAGGCGCCAGCTTCCTCGTTGAAATATTCAACCGAACCGCCCGGCACGGTGATTTCGTAAGGGCTCATCGACGCGTCGCCGACAAAAATGACTTTATAGTCGTGCGGGTATTTGTGCAGCACGTCCCATGTCGGCGTCTTGTCCGTCCAGCGCCGCTTGTTGTCCTTCCAGACGAAATCGTAAAGGCAATTATGGAAGTAGAAATATTCCATGTGCTTGAATTCGCTGCGCGCCGCAGAAAAAAGCTCTTCACACAGACGAATATACGGATCCATTGACCCGCCGGCGTCGAAAAAGATCAGGACCTTGATTGTATTGCGACGTTCGGGGCGCATTTTAATGTCGAGATAGCCGGCTCTGGCGGTCGCATCGATGGTGCCGTCGAGATCGAACTCGTCGGGGACGCCTTTGCGGGCAAACCGGCGAAGGCGGCGAAGCGCGATTTTGATGTTGCGGGTTCCAAGTTCGACCTGATCGTCGAGGTTCCTGTATTCGCGCTTTTCCCAGACTTTGACGGCGCGCCCCTGGCGCTGGCCTTCATTGCCGATCCGGACGCCTTCGGGGTTATAGCCGCCCGAGCCGAAAGGCGATGTGCCGCCGGTGCCGATCCATTTGCTGCCGCCTTCGTGGCGTTTCTTTTGCTCGTCGAGGCGCTGCTTCAAGGTCTCCATCAGCTTGTCCCAGCCGCCGAGCGCTTCGATCTGTTTCTTTTCTTCCTCGCTCAGATATTTCTGGGTGAGCAGTTTCAGCCAGTCTTCCGGGATTTCCGCCTCAACGCCCTCGGCGAGACTTTCAACGCCCTTGAAGACATGACCGAAAATCCGGTCGAATTTGTCGAGGTTGCGTTCGTCTTTCACCAGTGCGGCGCGTGAAAGGTAATAGAAATCCTCGACCTTGCGGTCGGCGAGGTTTGCTTCCATCGCCTCCATCAAGGTGAGGTATTCGCGCAAGGAGACCGGCAGGCCCGCCGATTTCAACTCGTGAAAGAACTTCGTGAACATGGGCGGCAGTTTATCGCGGGCCGCGACGCGCCGCGAGGAGTTTTCACATCAGGGCGCTGGCGCGGCCTATTTTGGAACGAGTGTCGTCGACGCCTCGGTAAGAACCGTCGCTTCGCCCTCGACCGTGCGCCCGCCGCTGACCTGGTGACGATCATTGGTCGCGCGGCAATCGTCGGTGAGGACCGCGCCTCTGGAACAGGGGATCAACGCCACCGGGCGTCCGACGCCATAGGCCGCCGTGAAGGGCTCTGCCGCTGGCGCCCGCCGCGCCGCTGCAGCTGGCGATGGGGTTGGTGATGTGGCTGTATAGGCGGCGGTCTTTTCGCTGCCGCTGAAAACAGCGCAGCCACCGGTGAGCAGCATAAACCCTGCAATCCCCAGAATTTTCATGTCAGCCCCCAGTTCATGACAGTCCCCAGCGTTTGTTTTCTTTCGGGCCGGCGTCTCGACTCGAAAACAACGCCACAGGGGAGACCAGCCGCCGCGCCAAAACTATACCGCGTCCGGTCCGGCGGCAATGGCTGTTCAGGCTAGCAACCGTGGCGGGACTAAGTGCGCCGGCAGAACCCTCAATTGTCCGCAAAGAGCGGATAATCTCCGGGGTTTGTCTCTCCAGCATTCCTGAATTCCCGCGGGGTCCAGCGGTTTTGTGCGTATTATCCGCCTTTTCGATTGGCGCGCGACGGCGGCGCCTCAGGGCGTTGGGACAGACCTTGCGCAGCCGCCGAGTTTACTCGGCGCGATAGCGCCGGCGCACGATCAAGGATTGAATTGTCAAAGAGCAAAGGCGCAAACAGCAACGGGCCGGCTGCGGATGGCGGCCGGCCCGAAGCAGCTATTGAAAGGCTGAAGCGGTTTTCGATCAAGCCTCTATTTGCGTGTATTCAATCGGGCGATTTCGCCAAACATGCGCAAAACTGACCGCGCGGTCAGGATTGCCGTGCGCGGATGGCGGTAAAGGACGAAACGTTTAGCTCGCCTTCTTTGTCCACACATGGCCGCGGCGCAGCGCCGCCGCAACCTTGCCCGTGCGCTTGCCGTTTGTCGCATGATGGGCCCAGAACGCCCTGTCGAAAGAGGGCGCGCCGTGTTCGCGATAGATGACGCCCATCGCCATCGGAAATTCAGGATGCTTCATCTCAACGACAAGATGCGCGAGCGTTTTGTTGGTCTCATCGTGAACCAGGACATCGCCCACGGCGACGCCGCCGTCGCCGACCTGCACGATTTCGAGGCCGAATGACTGCGGATTGAACCTGATCCCCTTTTTGCCGCCGGCGAACAGCAGCGGTTTGCCGTGCTCGACATGGATCTGGTTTTCGTCCGCGACTTTCTTTTCGGTGAAGCCGGAAAAGACATCGGCGTTGTAGACGATGCAGTTCTGGAAAATTTCAATGAATGACGCGCCGTCGAACGCATGCGCGGCTTTCAGGGTTTCAATCAGCGGCTTGGTCGCGGTGTCAACGCCGCGGGCGATGAACTTCGCGCCGGCGCCAAGCGCAAAGGCGCACGGGTTCAAAGGCTGGTCGACCGACCCCTTTGGCGAGGATGGCGAGCGCGTGCCGACGCGGCTCGTCGGCGAATACTGGCCCTTGGTGAGGCCATAAATCTCGTTGTTGAACAGCATAATCTGCATGTTCACATTGCGGCGGATGACATGCAGCAGATGATTGCCGCCAATCGACAACCCGTCGCCGTCGCCGGTGACGAGCCAGACATCGGTTTCCGGATTGGCGAGCTTCAGTCCCGTCGCAAACGCAGGCGCGCGCCCGTGGATCGTGTGAAAGCCATAGGTGTTCATGTAATAGGGAAAGCGCGAAGAACAGCCGATGCCAGAAACAAACGCCGTCTTCGAAGGAACCGCGCCGATATCGGCCATCGTCTTTTGTACGGCCTTCAGGATCGCATAGTCGCCGCAGCCGGGGCACCAGCGCACTTCCTGGTCGGTTTCGAAGTCTTTGACGGTGAGGGGAGCGTTCATGGCATATTACCCTTATTTGGAAAGGATTTCTCTAAAGCTGAAATGTAAATCGGTATTGTTATTCCGAGCCATTCTACCATTTTTGCGGCATCTTCCGGATTTTTGTAATCGCCTGCGAAGCGTGAGTAGTAGTACCATTCTCCGCCTTGTCCCATTGGCACTCCGAGTTGCTCCCCCAGCTGAACGGAGTGGGGACCTAAAAATGTGGCAATCGCCTCCGCGCTAACTCCGCGACGACCACGAATGTAAACACCAACCGACTCTTTCGCGACATAATAACCGATGACCAGCTCCTCGCCGAATCTGATCCATCTGTTCGAACCCATTCCTCCGCCAAAATCGTCACTTCGTTCGGGATATTTTTGGGATAGGCTAGCCCAAAATGCTGTCTTCAAAGCGTTCCAGTCAGCAGTTGATTCAGCTGTTCGGGCAGAACGAGCTGTCCGTCGCTGCCAGTCATTTGGTTGTTCAAGTACATCAAATAGCGGGGCTAATGGAGATGAACCAATTTTCACGACGCGCAGCCTTACCGCAAAGAATGAAAACTGTTCATCCGTGTGCTCATTAAACCATCTTATCGCCGCCAAATGTGCATCCCGAAATTTGGGCGCTACCCAGATGATGGTTTTGGCTTCCAAGCCAGCCAAATAAGTCAGTATCTGTCCGAGATGTATATGATCTGACGTTGTCAACTGGTTTTCTATTAAGACAGTTGAGTCGTCTGAGTCGTTGATGGCATGAATGTCTGCAGAGAAGCGGTCGTCCACCGTCGGCAATCCAGCTTCGGTATTTACGAGCGACAGTGGCATTCCAACCGCAGTACCAAGTCGATCCAAATTTTGAGCGAGCCAAGGTGTGAAGTCACGCGCTTCTTTTGCCCATGCGATCGTGGCCTCAACGTCTTCGAGATATCCAAAGTCGGACACTCGTTACTCCGCCGCTTTCGCGAGGCTCACATGCGTGCGGATCGATTCAAGTATCTCGCCGATCTTGAACGGCTGACCTGTTACTTTCGTCAGGGACTCGACCGGGATTTCAATACGGTCGCGCAAGAGCGTTGCGAGCTGGCCCATATTCATTTCCGGCACCAGCACGCGTTCGTAGCCGCGCAACAGGTCGGCGAGGTTTGACGGAAACGGATTGAGCCAGCGGATATGGATCTGCGCGACGTCGAGGCCCTCGGCTCTCGCGGCTTCGACCGCGCGCCAGATCGGCCCGTGCGTCGAACCCCAGCCGACGACGGCGAGCGGGCCTTTGTCCGGTCCCTGTTCGACATGCTGCGCGGGGATGAATTTCGCGACAGAGGCGACTTTTGCAAATCGCAGGTCGGTCATTTTCTGGTGGTTCGCCGCATCGTATGAAATGTCGCCGGTCGCGATATCCTTTTCGATGCCGCCAACGCGATAGGCGAGTCCCTCCATGCCGGGATAAATCCATGGACGGCCGAGCGTTTCGGCATTTCGGCTCCAGATCGCACGCTTGACATCGACGGGATCGTCCGTCTGCGGAACGGCGGGCGGCTGATTGCTGGCGATTTTCTCGAACTTGTCCATGTCGGGGATCAGCCACGGGCCTGCGGCGTTCTGGATATAGCCGTCGGTCAGCAGGAATACTGGCGTCATGTGGCGGATGGCGACGCGGGTCGCCTCAATCGCAACCTCGAAACAGTCGTCCGGGCCGGACGCGGCGATCACTGGCGCTGGCGCGTCGGCGTTTCGTCCGTAGACGGCCTGATAAAGATCGGACTGCTCAGTTTTTGTCGGCAGGCCGGTCGAGGGTCCGCCGCGCTGCGAATTGACGATCAACAACGGCAGTTCGGTCGCGATGGCGAGGCCGATCGCCTCGGTCTTCAGCGCGATGCCGGGGCCAGACGAGGAGGTGACGCCGATCTGCCCGCCATAGGAGGCGCCGATCGCCGCGCAGCAGGCGGCGATTTCGTCTTCGGCCTGAAAAGTCGAGACGCCAAGCTCGCCAAGCCGCGAAAGGTAATGGAGCAGCGCCGAGGCTGGCGTGATCGGATAGCCGGCGAAAAGGATCGGACGGTCGGCAAGCTCGCCCGCCGCGGCAATGCCAAGCGCCAGCGCTTCAGCGCCGGTGATCGACCGGTATTCGCCGCCGCGCATCGGCGCTGCGGCAACGCGAAATTGCGGGATCTCGGCCGACAGCTCCGCCGTCTCGGCGTAAGCGTGTCCAGCGGCGAGCGCCATCATGTTGCCGGCGAGAACGTCGGGCTTGCTCGCAAATTTCTTGTTGATCCACGCCTCGATCGACGAACGGTCGCGGCCGAACATCCATAAGACGCAGCCAAGTCCCCAGAAATTCTTGCACTGTTCGCCGTCGCGCTTGTTGAGGCCGGACGGCTTCACCGCCTCCAGCGTCTGCGTCTTGATCGGAATTTCAATGACGCGGTAGTCGGCGAGTTCGCTGCTGGTGCGCGGGTCCTGCTTGATATGGGCCTTGGCGAAATTGCGGTCGTTGAATTCGTCGGTGTTGAGGATGATCAGCGCGCCCTTCGGCATCAGCGGCAGGTTCACTTTCAGCGCCGCCGGATTGAAGGCGATGAGGACGTCCGGCGCGTCGCCGGCGGTGGCGATGCGCCGCGCGCCGAGGTTGATCTGGAACGCCGACACGCCAAACGTCGTGCCGACCGGCGCCCGGATCTCTGCGGGAAAGTCCGGGAAGGTCGAAAAGTCCGATCCCGCCATCGCGGTTGAATCGGCAAACTGGCTGCCAAGAAGCTGGATGCCGTCGCCAGAGTCGCCGGCAAAACGCACGACGATCGAAATTTCGTCAGTCGGTTTGGTCATTGATGAGGCCCGCTATCCCGTCCGCCAGACCTGCATCCTAACGCGAGGAGCGGGCGAGGCTATGAAAAAACGGCCGACAACCCATGGGGGCGCCGGCTCCGCTCCACGCATATTTCAGCCCCGGCGCGCCGAGGCAAGCAATCGCCGTGCTGCAAGTGCTAAATTTTGCTCAAGATTGGTTGAGCAGGGCTGTCCGGTGCGGTCTCGCCTGGCGCGGCGCGGCGGTAGAGCCGCCAGGTCGCATGCCCGATGACCGGAAGGATGATGAAGAAACCCAAAAACGCCGTCGCAATTGAAAGCGTGACGGAAAGCCCGATCAGGAAGCACCAGACCAGCATCGCCGCCGGATTTTCCCGCACCATGCGAACGCTGGTCGCCATCGCGGTGACGAAGTCGACCTCGCGGTCGAACAGCATCGGGAAGGAAATGACGCTGATCGAAAAGACGAAGATCGCGATCACCGCGCCAAGGGCGTTGCCGAAGAGCAGGAAGGCAAGCCCCGACGGGGTGGTGAAAAGGCTGGCGAGGAATTCGGGGCTGAAGCCATTAAGGCCGACAAAAGCGAAGAACGAGAAGGCGGCAAGGTCCATCCAGATCACCAGGGCAAAGCCGGTGACCAGCGACATCCAGCGCAGATCGCCCCTTGCCGCGCGCGCAATCCGGCGAAACACGGCGCCAAAGGAAAGGGTCTCGCCACGGTCCAGAAGGTCGCTGACGGCATAGAACGCAATCGCCCCGAACGGCGCGACCAGCGCAAAGCCCATCGCCAAGGGATAGGCGAGAAAGGGAAGATCGTATTTCGCCAGCAGGGCGATCAGCAGCCAGCCGCCAAGCGCGAACGCCCCACCGAAGACAAAGTCATAAGGAAAGGCGACGGCGAAATCCCGGAACCCTTGCCCGATCACCGACCAAAGGCCTCCAAGACCAATCCTTTCCAACCGGATTGCGCCCTTTGTCGCTTTCATGCCCCTTGTCCTCTCGTCAGAAAGGCTAGGCGCGGTCTCACCCGAAGTATTGATAGAGATCAACTGGCCCGATTTTGCCTTGGCGGGGCGACTTCGGGCCCCATGGATTTTTGGACCGGCGCGGGGCAAGACGGGTCTTCAAAATCGGGAGTTGCCATGAAATTCTTCGTCGACACCGCTGAAGTTTCCGAGATCAAGGCGCTGATCCCCACCGGCCTTGTAGACGGCGTCACCACCAATCCGAGCCTTGTCGCCAAATCGGGCCGCGATTTCCGCGAAATGATCGCCGAGGTCTGCGCGCTGGTTCCTGGTCCGGTCAGCGCCGAGGTGACGGCGCTTGAGACCGAGCAAATGGTGGTTGAGGGGAAATCGCTCGCCAGGATCGCCACGAATGTCGTGGTCAAACTGCCGCTGACCTTAAAAGGCATCGCCGCCTGCAAGACGCTGACCGGCGAGGGGATCAAGACCAATGTGACTTTGTGCTTTTCGGTCAATCAGGCGCTGATCGCCGCGAAAGCCGGCGCGACGTTCATTTCGCCGTTCATTGGCCGCCTTGACGATATCGGACAGGACGGCATGGAGCTGATCCGCGAAATCAGAACCGTCTACGACAATTACGGGTTCCGCACCGAGATTCTCGCGGCCTCGATCCGCTCGCCGCAGCACATGAGGGAATCGGCCCTCGCGGGCGCCGATGTCGCAACCGCGCCGCCGTCGGTCATCAAGGCGCTCGCCAATCACCCGCTGACGGACAAAGGGCTTGAAGCGTTCCTCGCCGACTGGGCGAAGACAGGGCAAAAAATCATTTGACGACGCCGCACGATAACGAGGCCGCCGCTGCTCCTTGCGATGACGAGGGGCTGAGCGAGACATGCCCCGGAATCATCTGCGCCTTCGGCGTCTCCGATTCCACGGGCGTAGCGCTTGGCGCCGGCGATCTGAAGTCCGCCGCACGGCTTGAAGAGTTTGACTGGGTCTGGGTCCATCTCAATGTCAATTCGGACGAAGCGGCAAAGTGGGCGCGCGTGCAATCGTTCCTGCCGGGCGCCGCGGTCGATGCGCTGTTGGCGGCCGAGACCCGGCCGCGGATGTCGCGGATCGAAAACGGCGTTGCCGTCAATCTGCGCGGCGTCAATCACAATCCCGGCGCGGAACCGGAAGACATGGTCTCGCTTCGCATCTGGGCCGACGCAAGGCACGTCGTCACCGCGCGCCGCCGCGCGGTCACCGCGATTGAGGACGTTCGCGATGTCATTGAGAAACCGAAGAGCGGACCGGCGACGCCGGGCGAATTCGTCGCCCTTCTCGCCTCCAAGATCACCCATAATATCGAGCCGTATGTCGAGGAAGTCGCCGACGCGATTGACGAGCTAGAAGACTTCGTCCTCGAAGAGCGCGCCGTCAATGTCAGGGCGCGTCTCGCTGAAGCACGGCGCATCGCGGTCCATCTTCGCCGCTATATCGCCCCGCAGCGCGACGCCATCAATTCACTGTCTTTGAGCGATATCGAACTGTTCAGCCAACGCACGCGCATCAGCCTGCGCGAAACGTCGGACGCCGTCACGCGCATGACCGAGGAGATCGACGCCGCGCGCGAGCGGGCGACAATCCTGCACGAACAGATCATGGACCAGCGATCGGAACAGATGAACCGCAACATGCTGCTCCTGTCGACGGTTGCGGCGGTATTTCTACCGCTGCATTATCTTGTCGGCCTGCTTGGCGTGAATGTCGGCGGCATACCGGGCGCAGGCGACCCGATCGCCTTTTGGGTTGTTGTCGCAGTGTCTTTGGTGGTGGGCGCCGCGCTCGTCGGCTTTTTCAAGTCCCGGAACTGGTTATGAAGCGCTTTGCCGCCATTTTGTTTTTGCTGTTCGTCGCGTCGGCGTCAGGCGCCTTCGCCCAAAACGCGGAAGATCGGGCGCGTGAACGGGATATTGCATCGGCCGCCGTTGCGCTTGATGCGCTGGCCAAGGAGCTGCGCGGCCCCGGCGTCGAAGACCCGGACGACTTCGAAAGCAAGGTCCGCGACCTCATCGCCGGATCGCGCGGCCGGCTTGGGCCCGTCAATGAGACGCTGAAGCGCGCAGAAGACAGTCTCGCGCTGCTTGGACCCGCGCCAAAGGAAGGCGAGCCGGCGGAAGCGGCAACCGTCGCGCGGGAACGCGAGGGCATCAACAATGAAATCACCTATTTGCGCGGTCAGCGCACGCGCATTGTCGCCAATGTCGACGCCGCAACCGCGTTGCTCGACGAATTCACCGCGCAACGGCTGGGTGAGCGGTACAAGCGCCTGATCCGGCAAGGGCCGGCGCTGGCGACGCCGGTGTTCTGGGTCGAGGCGAGCAGGCAGGCGAAAACCCTGTCAGGGTCATTCGCCCGGTATTTCTCGGCATGGCGGGCGGAACAGCAGCAGTCGGGCGGGTTGTTGCTGTCGCTCGGCGGACTGGCGATCGCTTTCGCTGCGTCAATATTAATGGTCGGGCCAGTCAGCCGCTGGCTGCGGCAGTCGATTTCCGCACGGATTGAAGCACAAGGGCCAACGCCCGCGCGGCGGGTTGCGGTCGCCGGCGTCAAGATGCTGACGCGGGTTCTCCCCGGGATCATCAGTGGGTTGCTGATCATCGAAACCGCCCGCGCCTTTGGCCTCGTCAGCGTCGAGGCGGTGCCTGTCGTGCGGGCGATCTGGCGGGCGCTTATCGCCTATCTGCTGGTCGACGGATTTGCGCGCGGGCTGTTTGCGCCCTACGCGCCCGCATGGCGTCTCGCCGATGTGGAATCGGCAAAGACCCGGTACGCGTTTTCACTGTTTGTCTGGATTGTCATTGTCGTTGGCGTCAAATTTGTGCTGACGGCGATCGTGTCCGTCAACGCCGAGGCGCTCGGTATAGCCATCAACGGCGTCGCTGCATTCGCTGTCGGGGCGCTTGTCTTTGCGCTCTGCAGGAAATCGGTCTGGGTGCGGATTGCTGAAGCGCAGCAAGGCGAAGCCGCCCCCAGGGATGCAGCGGCGTCCGGGGCGGGGAACGGACCGTGGGGCGTCATTCGCTTTGCCGGACGGATGCTCGCCTTTGTGCTGCTGGCGGCGCCGGTCGCCGGCTACGTTCCGATCGCCGATTTTGTGGCGACGCGGCTTTATTACCTGATCCTGTTGTTGACGATTCTCTGGTTCATACGGGCGTCGCTGCGGGAACTGACGGCGTGGGCTGATTTGAGGCTTCGCACCGACAAGACCGGCAAGCCGGATCAGGACGACAAACAGGCGTTCCGGTTCTGGATTGGCGCCGGGATAGACTTCGTTCTTGCGCTCGTCCTTGTCCCCCTGCTGTTCATTCTCGCCGGAGTTAACTTCACTGTTGTGCGCGATTATATTCTTCGCGCCTTTGTCGGATTCCGGATCGGCGACATAACGATTTCGCTGGTCGACATCCTGGCGGCGATCGGCGTCTTTGTCGGAATTCTGGGGCTGACCCGTCTCTTTCAAAGCGCCATGCAGCGCGGTCCGTTTGCTCATTCTCGGATCGACCCCGGCATTCAAAATTCGCTGACAACGCTCTTCGGCTATGTCGGGCTCACCGTCGCCGCGATTGTCGGCCTTGGTACGCTTGGCGTCGATCTGTCGAACCTTGCGCTGATTGCCGGCGCCTTGTCGGTCGGCATCGGCTTTGGCCTTCAGTCAATCGTCAACAATTTTGTCTCCGGCATCATCCTTCTGTTCGAACGGCCGATCCGCGCCGGCGACTGGATTGTTACGTCGTCTGGCGAGGGGATCGTCAAGAAAATTAGCGTGCGCTCGACCGTCATCGAAACCTTTGACCGCGCTTCCGTTATTATTCCTAATTCCGAATTGGTCGCCTCGACTGTCACCAACTGGACCCACAAGAGCGCGCTCGGGCGCATTCGCGTGCCGGTGGGCGTATCTTATGGCAGCAACCCCGAGCAGGTGCGTGAAGTTCTGCTGAAATGCGCGAACGAGCATCCGCAGATTGTTCGCTATCCCGAGCCGTTTGTGGTCTGGCAGGATTTCGGCGCCTCGTCGCTCAATTTCGATTTGCGCGCCTATATTTCCGATATCTACAAGGGATTGCAGGTGCGCACGGACCTGCGCTTTGCGATCTTCAAGGCGTTCAGGGAAGAAGGCATTGAATTCCCGTTTCCAGCGCAAGATATTTTCATCAAATCGCTGCCGGGGGATATCGCGACGGTTTTCTCTCCGCCGAAAAAGCCCGCCGAGAAACCCGAGACGCCATCAAAGCCTTCCGGCGAAATCGACGCGCCGGACGATTGAGACGGAGGAAATCCAGTGCTCGAATTGCGCCCGAATTGCGAATGCTGCGACAAGGACCTGCCGCCCGGCGCCGATGCGCGGATATGCACGTTCGAGTGCACATTTTGCGCGGCATGCGGCGATGATGTCCTGAACGGCGTATGTCCCAATTGCGGCGGCAATCTGGTCAATAGGCCGATCAGGCCTGAAGGGCTGCTGGCGAAATTTCCGCCGTCGGCAAAACGCGTTCTGAAAGAGAAAGGGTGTGCGCGGTGAGCTTTGTCTTTGATCCGCCCGCAAGGCCGTCTGCCGGCGTTCTTGGCGGTGGCGAATTTCCGGTTCGCCGCGTCTTCTGCATTGGCAAGAATTACGCCGATCACGTGAAGGAGATGGGCGGTGATCCGAAATCGGATCCGCCGGTATTCTTTACAAAACCCGCCGACGCTATCATTCCAACGGGTTCGGTTATTCCCTATCCGCAGGCGACCTCGAATTTCCATTATGAAGGCGAACTTGTTATCGCGCTGAAGGCGGGCGGCCGCGATCTGAAATCGAGGGAGGAGGCGGGAGCGCTGATCTTCGGTCAGGCGTGCGGATGCGATCTGACGCGGCGGGACTTGCAGGCGGCGGCGAAGAAAGCAGGCGGGCCGTGGGATACCGCCAAGGCGTTCGACAATTCGGCGCCGATGGGGCTGATCGCCCGAATAGAAGATTTTCGTCCGAACCTTTTTGACGACGCCCGCCTTGTGCTCAAGGTCAATGGCGCGGAGAAACAGAACGCGCCGCTCAGCAGCATGATCTGGACTGTTCCGGAGATTATTATCGAACTCTCGCGTCTGTTTGAGTTAAAAGCGGGAGACCTCATTTTTACCGGAACGCCGGAAGGGGTCGGGCCCCTGTCTGGCGAGGACAGGGTGGAAGTGACGATCGGACCGTTGCCGCCGCTCGAATTCGCGGTTGGATAACATAGGGGCGCGGGTGGAAAGCGAACTCTTTTTGGAGCAGCAGCAATTATCGCCGCGTATACAGGCGATCGTCTACGTATCGACCTTGCTTGCGGGCCTCGGCGGCTATCTTGCGACGCGGGAAACGCCGGGCGCCGAAATCGGTCTCTATATTGTTTTCGGCGTGCTTGTATTAGTTGCGATAATTTTCCGCACCCTGACCTTGCAGACGCGTGTTTCAGACGCCGGCGTCCACATCAAAGGCATGTGGTTTGTCAACCGCACGATAAGATTCTCTGAAATCAGATCGGCGGAAATGCGGCAATACAGGCCGATCCTGGAATATGGCGGATGGGGCTATCGCATCGGACCGTCCGGCAAGGCCTATAATGCGCAAGGCGATGAAGGTGTTCAATTGGAGTTGGCGGGCGGCGGGCGCGTCCTGATCGGCTCGCAACGCGCGAGTGAGCTGGCGGGGCTGATTGTGTCGCGGCTGAAGAGGTAGGTCAAAGTGGACAGCAAAGAAAAAACTGCGCGTTACAAGGAGGTGGCAGCGGAGATCGCCGCGGTCCTCGACGGCGAGACCAATCTCGTCGCGCGCATGGCGACCGTGTCAAATCTGCTGCATCACGCCTTCGATTTTTATTTCTGGACCGGCTTTTATGTTGTCGATCCTGATAAGCCCGGTGAACTGGTCGTCGGTCCCTATCAAGGAACGCTCGGGTGTCTGCGCATTGCTTTCGGGCGTGGCGTCTGCGGCGCCTGCGCGGCGCGCGGTGAAACGGTCATCGTTGACGACGTGCACGAATTTCCCGGACACATCGCCTGTGACAGCCGCTCGGAATCGGAGATCGTGGTGCCGGTTTTTGACAGGTCCGGCGCGCTCATTGCGGTTCTCGACGTCGACAGCGACCGCAAGGCGATGTTTGGCGCTGAAGACCGTAAGGCGCTTGAGGCGATCGTCAACGCTGCGTTCGGCTAGCAGCCAATCGCAGGTTGCAGCTCAATCGCGATTAGATGACTATTCTAATTCAAGGTGTTAGCCTCGATCATTGAGGCCCTTCGCCAGAAAGGGCCCTGAAAACCAGGGGCGGAGACGACCGATGAAGCAGATGCAGGGCCTTGATGCGGCCTTTGTGGCGTTTGAACAGCCGAATGCGCCGATCCATATCGGCTCGATCGCCATCTACGATCCCTCAACGGCGCCGGGCGGCTTTGTCCGCTTCAAGGACATCCTCCATTTCATCCGGCATCGGCTTCACATCGCCAAGATGATGCGTCAGCGGATGGTCAAGGTGCCGTTTGGCATCGACTATCCCTACTGGATCGAAGACCCGGCCTTTGACATCGAATATCACGTCCGCCACGCGGCGCTGCCTAAGCCCGGCGACTGGCGCCAGCTCTGTATTCTGACCGCCCGCACCTTTGCGCGGCCGCTCGATCTGACCCGCCCGCCCTGGGAATTGCTGATCGTCGAAGGGCTCGACAACGTCGAGGGCGCGCCGAAGGGCAGTTACGCCATTCTGTCAAAAGTTCATCATGCGGCAATCGACGGCGTCTCCGGCGTCGACCTGATGCAGGCGCTGCACACGGCAACGCCGGAAATTCAGGAAATTCCCGACCCCGACCCGTGGAAGCCGGAGCGCATGCCGAGCCAGCTCGGCATGTTTGCGCGCGGCTATGTCCGCGGCTTCACCAATCCGCTGCGCCAGATGCAGGTGGCGGCGAATTCAATTCCAGGCGCCATTCGCGTCGCCAAGGGCGCGATAAAAGGCGACTTCGATCTGGCTTCAACTTTCAATACGCCGCGCACGCGGTTCAACAACAAGGTCTCCTCGCACCGGGTCATTGACGGGCGATCGTTCTCGCTGCCCGATATCAAGAGGATCCGGGTCCTTTCGGACGGGGCAACCGTCAACGACGTGATGCTGTCAATTGTCGGCGGCGCCATGCGCGCCTATCTCCTCGACAAGAACGAATTACCGGAAGAGACGCTGTCGGCGATGGCGCCGATTTCGGTGCGCGATCCCAAAGAACGCAACACCATGGGCAATCAGGTCTCGGCGATGCGCGCCGCGCTTGGAACGCATATCGAGGGTCCGGTTGAACGGCTCGACTATGTGCGGCAGGAAACGCTGAAATCCAAGGCGATGACCAATGCGCTCGGCGCGCGACAGATGGCGGAAATGAGCAAGCTGTCGCCGGCGCTTTATATGGGTATCGGCGCGCGGCTCTATTCGCAATGGGGGCTTGCCAATCGCGTCAAGCCGATTTTCAACACCGTCGTCACCAATGTGCCGGGACCGCCCGTGCCGATCTACTCGACCGGCGCCAAGCTCGTGAACATTTACGGCAATCTCTGCCTCCTCGACGGCGTCGGCCTTGGCCATGTTGTTCAGAGTTACGTCGACAAGATCACCATCACGGCGACTGCCTGCCGCGATGCGATGCCTGATCCGGCGTTTTATGCCGAATGTCTGCAGGCGTCGTTTGACGCGCATCTGAAGGCGGCGAAAAAGGCTGAAAAGGCGGCTGCCTGAGAGCATTGCGCGCGCCTGTGACACAGGTCAGTCTTGGCGCGGCGATTGAAGGATTTGACCGATGGTTGCGTTTGCAGATGCTGGAAGGGACGCCTTCATGACCAATGAATCGGAGGCGCGTCCGCCGTCCCTGTTTTGGACGCTGATGGAAGGGCGCGCCGTCTTCGAACTCGGATCGTTTTACTATCTGCGATTGTTCATGCGCTACCTGCCGAAAGGCGACGGCCATCCGGTGATCGTGCTGCCGGGATTTGTCGCCAGCGACGTTTCGACCGGACCATTGCGCAGCGTGCTGAAAGATCTTGGCTATCCGGCCTATGGCTGGGGCCTCGGGCGCAATCTCAAATTCAATGACGAACGCGAAGCGGCGATGAAGGCGCTGCTGGACCGTATTTATGCGGAGCACGAGCGCAAGGTCACGATCATCGGCTGGAGCCTTGGCGGCGTCTTCGCGCGGGAACTGGCGAAGGTAACGCCGGAAAAGGTGAGGAGCGTCATCTCGCTCGGCAGTCCGATCACCCAGCACCGGAATTATTCGAATGCGCGCAGTCTGTATGACGCCATCAATGGCGCGCCCGAAGACCACCGCGCCACCCAACTGGCGCAACTCGGCGTCGCCCCGCCGGTGCCGACGACCTCGATCTTCACACGAACCGACGGCATCGTCGCCTGGAAGGGATCGATCCAGCATCGCGACGACGGGCACGAGCACATCGAGAATATCGAGGTTCCCGCCAGCCATATCGGCCTCGGCGTCAATCCGATTGTGGTCTATGCGATCGCCGACCGGCTGGCGCAGCCGGAAGACGACTGGAAACCATTCAACCATAACGGCATGCGCAAACTCTTCTTCAGAAAGCACTAATCGTCGGCGTCGTCGCTGCTGAGAAGCGCTTTGGCTGAAAACGGTGCAGGCGCCTTCAAGTCAATCGACACCAGCGTCAGGTCGCGAACGCCATAGGCAAATCCCGTCACGCCAAACCCTGCATCGCCCGCAGCGTTGAGCCGCCAGAGTGTCGGCGCCTCGTCGCCGGAGAAAGTCTGATCAAGCGTGAACGGGGCGGTGTCGCCGTGGATCACCAGCACCGGCTTGCCGGTTTTGATTGCAGCGTCGTGCAGGGCGCGGCGATAGGCGACGAAGGCATCGCACTTACCCTATAGGGCTTGCCGGTCGCCGAATCGATATTGCGGTCGCAGTCGGTCCATTCACTATCGCCGGGCGTATAAAATACCGGCGTTGGCGTCAATGCCGCGCTCAACTCGGCCTGCCGGTCATCATGGCCGCTCGTGCAGGGCGCCCGTCCGCCCTTGTAATCGCCAACATGAATGATGAACGGGTAAGCGCCATCCTTCACCAGCGGCAGCGCCTTGGCGAGCATCTCTACGTCTTCGCCCGCATAAGGCGTGTCGCCGATAACAACGAATGAGAAGGCAGCATCTGCCTCGCTGGCGCTGGCGCTGGCGCGATCCGTACACCCTGCGAATAAAAACGCCGCCGTGATTACTCGTAAGGTCCTGATCATTTCTCGTCCCGTTTAAACAAAAATTTCAAATTGGCGGCGACTGATCGACAAGCGCCAGTCTTGCGATCACGGCGCCGGGCCGGATCAGCGCGCCAGGCGCAATGACGGCGCCGGCGCCGACCCGCGCCCCGTCGCCGATGAGCGCGCCGAATTTGTCGACGCCGGTGTCAATGACCCCTTCCTCAAACTGGATGCGGATGCGCTTGTCGTCGCGTTCATTGCGGTAATTGGCGATGATGGCGCCCGCTTCGATATTGGCGCTGGCGCCGATAATTGAATCCCCGATGAAGGAGAGGTGCGCAATCTTGGCGCCCATCAGCATGAAGGTCGATTTGACCTCGCAATTCGGACCGATGATGCACCCGTCATCGAGAAAGACGCCGCCGCGAAGATAAGCGCCGGCCGCGACGAGACAATTCGGCCCGATGACAGCGGGAGATTTAATCACGGCGCCGGCCTCGACGGTCGCCAGGCGGTGGATCGCAACACCGTCGCGCATGTCATAGCCGGAAACCAGATGCAGCGAATTGCGCACGATCGTTTCAGCGCGCGACGTCACATCCCATGGCGCCATGCCGATCAGCGCCGAAAACAGCGTCTCGGCCGCAGAAGGTATCCAGTCACGGAGATTGATCGGGGACGTCAACGGTTAATCGTCGTCGCCGGTTCGTTCATCCCGATTGTTTTTCCGCAAGTCCGCCTTGGCGTGTTCGATGACGCGCCGAACATCGATTGGATCGTCGACATTGGGAAGCTCAATGACGCCGACGCCGGTGCCACGCAGCACCATCTTGCCATAGCCGAAAATCCGTCCCCAGATCGATTGTTTGAGCGTGATCTCTTCGATCTTGTTGAGGCTGACTTCCTGGGTGTTGCGGGCGACGAGGCCGGTTTTGTAAACGAAGCGATAGGTGGTCACGACGATTTCCGTCGTCCACAGGGTAATCAGGTGATTGAGAAGGATCAGCGAGCCGACGAGAAATCCGCCGCCGACAAATCCCCAGCCGACGCGCAAATCGTCAAACGGCACTTTCTGGCCGAAGGTTCCAAAATGCAGCAGCGAGTACATGACGACTGGCGCCGCGCCGAGCGCGAACCACAGGACCGGGAAGAAGCTGTAGGTCCAGTTGAAGTGAACCCGAAAGACGACGTGCTCGCCCGGCGCCAAGGTCTTATCGACATATCCGGCCATTGACTGACTTAACCCCTCTAATTCCCCCGCGCCCCTGAACGCTTCGGCCTTACTATATATAGACGCGGGCCCAACAGGAAAGGCGCATCCGGCGTTGAAAGCGGTGCGAACGCGGGATATGACCCGCGCCTGTTTCACTGAAGACACGGCACACAACCGGAAAGAGCGCCCCCTGGGCGATGAGCGAGAATGGCGAAATACCAGTATATCTACTTCATGCAGGGCCTCACCAAGGTCTGGACCGGCGGCAAAAAGGTGTTGGAAAACATTCATTTGCAGTTCTATCCGGATGCCAAGATCGGGATTGTCGGGGTCAACGGCTCGGGAAAATCGACGCTTTTGAGGATCATGGCCGGCCGCGACGCGGAATTTTCAGGCGAAGCTTACGCCGCCGACGGGGCGAGGGTCGGTTTTCTGGAACAGGAGCCGCAGCTCGATACGTCCAAGACCGTCTTCGAAAACGTCCTTGAGGGCCTCGGGCCGATCAAGGAGAAGATCGACGCCTTCAACGCCGTTTCGATGGAAATGGCGGAAAATTACACCGACGAACTGATGGAAAAGATGTCGGCGCTCCAGGAGGAGATCGACGCCGCCGACGGCTGGGATATCGACAGCAAGATCGAAATGGCGATGGAAGCGCTGCGCTGCCCGCCGGGCGACTGGAAGGTCGACAATCTTTCAGGCGGCGAAAAGCGCCGGGTGGCGCTGGCGCGGCTGTTATTGTCGAAGCCCGATCTTCTGCTGCTCGACGAACCAACCAACCACCTCGACGCGGAATCGGTCGCCTGGCTCGAAAACCATCTGCGCGATTATCCGGGCGCTGTCATTCTTGTCACCCACGACCGCTATTTCCTCGACAATGTGACGGGGTGGATTCTGGAACTCGATCGCGGCCGCGGCATTCCGCATGAGGGGAACTATTCCTCCTGGCTCGACGCCAAACGAAAGCGCATGGAGCATGAGGAGCGCGAGGAACAAAACCGCAAGAAGACGCTCGACCGCGAATCGGAATGGATCAGCGCCAGTCCGAAAGCGCGGCAGGCAAAATCGAAAGCGCGCATCAACTCCTATGAAGAATTGCTGGCCAAGGCCGGCAAGGAAGATGTCGGCACGGCGCAAATCCAGATCCCGGCGGGACCGCGCCTTGGCGGCGTTGTCATCGAAGCGGACAATCTCAAAAAGGCGTTTGGCGACAAGCTGCTGATCGAGGGTCTTTCGTTCAAACTGCCGCCCGGCGGCATTGTCGGCGTCATCGGTCCGAACGGCGCCGGCAAGACGACACTCTTTCGCATGCTGATGGGCGCTGACAAGCCGGACGACGGTGCCTTGCGCATCGGCGAGACGGTTAAAATGGGCTATGTCGACCAGTCGCGCGATGATCTGTCGCCGACCAAGAATGTCTGGGAAGAAATTTCCGGCGGGCTCGACGTCATTCAGCTCGGCAAGCGGGAAATTTCGAGCAGGGCCTATGTCGGCTGGTTCAATTTCAAGGGCGGCGACCAGCAGAAGAAAGTCGGCAATCTGTCCGGCGGCGAACGCAACCGCGTCCACCTCGCAAAGATGCTGACGGAAGGCGCAAACCTGTTGCTGCTCGACGAGCCGACCAACGATCTCGACGTCGACACCTTGCGCGAACTGGAGCGGGCGCTTGAGGATTTCGCCGGCTGCGCCGTCATCATCAGCCACGACCGCTGGTTCCTCGACCGCATCGCGACGCACATTCTCGCCTTCGAAGGCGACAGCCATGTCGAATGGTTCGAGGGCGCCTATTCCGACTATATCGAAGACAAGAAACGCCGCCTTGGCGCAGATGCGGACGTTCCGCACCGGATCAAGTACAAACCACTGACGCGATAATCCTTTGGACGCATTGACCGCTTTTGGACTGTTTGCCGTAAGTTTGATGCTTGTCTCCTATGCGATGGAGCAGCGGGCAGCGGTCTGGACGCTGGTATTTGCTGGCGCTTGCGCCCTCGGGTCAGCGTATGGGTTTCTGCAGGGCGCGTGGCCATTCGGCCTTGTCGAAGCAGTCTGGTGCGGTGTCGCGCTTTTCAAATGGGCGAAACGCCGCTCCGCCTGACCAAGATTTCATCAAAACGATCAGAACGAAAAGCGGCGATTTCATTGGACTTGTAGCGACACGTTTCGCGTTCGCTTGAATTCTTACCAACTCCGGTAACGGATTTTTTCCGCCTTCGACCGTTTGCTCCGCGCCAGAGACGGGCCGTCCGGTCCGGAAAATGCGGAGATCGACATGACAACGAAAATGATGGTGACGGCAGGCGTTTGCGCGGCGGCTCTTCTCGCGGGCGCCGGGCTTGCCATGTCGGGCGGCGGCAAGGCTGACAAGATCGCCAACATCTCGTCTGTCGAGGCGTCGATGCTCGCGGCCGATGCAGAAACGCCAAAACTCGTCGAACCGGAAATTGTCGCCGAGGCCGAGCCTGCCGCCCCGGTCAAGGTTGCATCGGCGCCAAAGCCGGACTGCCGCAGGGTTGCATCGAACGAGACCGGCTTTGACCCCGCAACGACGCCTTATCCGGTCCGTCAGGATGCGGGTAACAAACAGGTGCTGAAAGGCGCAGCGGTTGGCGCGGCGATCGGCGCTATTGGCGGCGAGGTCATCACCGACC
>JBGSVH010000241.1:0-6426 GCA_041753055.1 Parvularculaceae bacterium | reverse complement strand
CGTCGGCGGCGTCAACAACGGCGCCGAAGGTCTTGGCGGCGGTGCGGGCGGAAAAGATACGCATAACTGATCTCCAAAAGCTGCGCCTTGGGCGGCGCTGTCGAGGTTAAAAGGGCGGACAAGACGGATTGTTTCCGGGCTCTGTCTCTTCAGCTTTCCCGGATTGGCGCGGGGTTTAGCGCTTTTGTCCGTATTGTCCGACGCCGGTTTTTCGGCGAAGGCCGGGCGCGGCAAGCAGACGGTCAAATCAGCATGATCGGTCAGGCGCCGCTCCTCTTCAAAAAAACGGCGATGACCAGTCTAAGGCCGCACGAGAGGTGTAGGATGGATTTTTATTTCCACGCTGAATCAACGGACTAAGAGATTTTCCCGCCATGCGTGTCTGGCACGAAAGCGGTCAGTCCTCGGCGCCGATCTTGGCTCTTCCCTGCTTGATTTCGCTGCGGCGCGCCTTGCCTTCGAGGCGTTTGCGCTTTTGCGATCGGGGGGTTTTGGTGGCGACGCGTTTCTTCGGCGGCGTCGCGGCGCGTTCAATCAACGCCGCCAGCCTTGATCTGGCGTCTTCGCGGTTGCGCGCCTGATCGCGAAAGCGCGAGGCCTCGATCTGGATGACGCCGTCTTTGGTGGCGCGGAAGCCCGCAAGCTTGATGAGACGTATGCGGACAGCATCGGTGAGCGCCTTCGAGCGCCTGGCGTCAAAGCGCAGCTGCACGGCGGACGCAACCTTGTTGACGTTCTGTCCGCCCGGCCCCGAAGCACGGATGAAGCGTTCTTCGATATCGGCTTCGTCGATAAAAATGGAAGCGGTAACGCGCATCAGCGTGGCGGCGCGGCGAGGCGTTCCTGCAATTTCTCGCTGGCGCGCTGTTTTACGCTTTGCGATTTCAGCTGGCCGCAGGCGGCGAGGATGTCGCGGCCGCGCGGGGTTCGGATCGGCGAGGCGTAGCCGGCCTTGTTGACGATTTCGGCGAAGGCTTCGATCCGCTCCCAGCTTGAACATTCATAGGGCGCGCCCGGCCACGGGTTGAACGGGATCAGATTGATCTTCGCCGGAATATCCTTCAGCAGGCGGACCAGCGCCCGCGCTTCGGCGTTCGAATCATTGACGCCTTTCAGCATCACATATTCAAAAGTGATGCGCCTAGTGTTGCCGGCGCCCGGATAGGCGGCGCAGGCCGCCATCAGTTCCGCGATCGGATATTTGCGGTTGATCGGCACCAGTTCGTCACGCAGGGCGTCATTGGTTGCATGCAGCGATATCGCCAGCATCGCCGCGGTTTCCTCGCCAAGCCGTTGAAGCTCTGGAACAACACCCGAAGTCGAGACGGTGATGCGGCGGCGCGACAGCGCGATGCCGTCGCCGTCTGAAATGATCTCGATCGCGCGCGCGACATGATCGAGATTGTAGAGCGGCTCGCCCATGCCCATGAAAACAATATTGGATAGGCGGCGATCGTCGCCGCCCGACGGCCATTCGGCGAGATCGTCCTTGACCGCGATAACCTGCGCGATGATTTCGGCGGCGGTCAGATTCCTGACCAGCGGCTGCGTCCCGGTATGGCAAAAGGTGCAGTTCAGGGTGCAGCCGACTTGCGAGGAAACGCACAAGGCGCCAGCCCTGCCGACATCGGGAATGAAGACGCATTCGATTTCCGCGCCCCTTGCGACCTCGATCAGATATTTGCGCGTGCCGTCGATCGACACCTGGCGGTCGATGATGGCCGGGCGGTCGAGCGAGAAAAGCCGCTCCAGCTGGCTGCGCATCTCCTTGCCGATATCGGTCATCGTCTCGAAATCGGTCGCGCCGTGATGATAGGCCCAGCGCCATAGCTGCGCGGCGCGCATCCGCGCCTTTTTGGGGTCGAGCCCCAGTTCGTCGCTGATCACCCCGGCGATGTCGGCGCGCGACAGGCCGAACAGCGGGCGCGGGCGCGCCGCCGTTTCAAGCTCAGCCGAGGCAAGATCAAGCGTCGTCATGGCGCGGGGATATAAGCGGGAAACCGCGCTTCGGCAATCAAGGGCGATTGCAATCGCCGCCGAGGTCACGGATGGTTTGCGTCGCATCAACCCGTGAACAGGGGCGCGTATCGATGAAACGTCTTGACGACAAGGTCATTCTCATAACCGGGGGAAGCTCGGGTCTTGGGGCCGCCGCCGCGGTTTTGCTGGCGCGTGACGGCGCCAAAGTCGCGCTTGCCGCCCGCCGCCGCGACAAAAGCGAAGCGGTGCTGCATGAAATCGGGAAAGCCGACGGTGACGCGCTGTTCATTCAGACCGACGTGACCGACAGCGGCGCCGTTAAGGCGATGGTTGAAAAAACCGTGGCGCATTTCGGGCGGCTTGATTGCGCCGTCAACAATGCAGGCATTTCCGGGCCGACATTGACGCCGGTGGCAGAGATCGACGAAGCGGGCTGGGATGCGACGCTCAACACCAATCTCAAAGCCGTCTTCATGTGCATGAAATACGAAATTCCGGCGATGCTGAGACACGGCAAGGGATCGATCGTCAACATCTCGTCGATCTACGGCTACAAGCCGAGCGATCTCGGCCATGCGCCCTACGCCGTCAGCAAGCATGGCGTCATTGCCCTGACCAAATCGGCCGCCATCGATTATGCGGGACGCGGGATCAGGGTGAACGCCGTCTGTCCGGGCTTTACGCATTCCGAAATGGTCGATCCTTATGTCGACGCCGAAGCGGCGTTGATGGGCGCCGTGATCAGACGTCACTCATCGATGAACCGACTTGGCGGAGCGGATGAAATCGCCGAGGCAATAGCCTTTCTGTGCTCGGACGCCTCAAGTTTTGTGAATGGCGCCGCGCTGACGGCCGACGGAGGGGAAACGCCGAAACTTTACTGATCGTCCGGGAAAGGACTTTTCATGACTGACAACCCGCGCGGCCCTCTTGCCGGCGTCCGCATTCTCGATCTGTCGCGCGTGCTGGCGGGCCCCTATTGCACGACCTTGCTTTGGGAGCTTGGGGCCGAGGTGGTGAAGATCGAGCAGCCCGGCCATGGCGACGACACCAGGGCGTTTCCGCCGTTCCAGAATGGCGAGAGCGTCTATTTCGCCTCGATCAATCGCGGCAAGCGCTCGCTGGCACTCAATCTGAAGGACGAGGCCGACCGCCGCGTCTTTGAAAAACTGCTGACCCACGCCGACGTCCTCGTTGAAAACTTCCGTCCCGGAACGATGGAAAATCTCGGTTACAGCTATGAGGCGGTGAAGGGCTTGCATCCCGCCCTCATCTACGCGTCGATTTCAGGCTTCGGTCATACCGGGCCGTATCGCGATCTTCCCGCCTATGACCTCATCGTGCAGGCGCTGGGCGGGATGATTTCAATCAACGGGCCGGAAGGCGGACCGGGCATTCGCCTTGGCATATCGCTCGGCGATCTTGCCGCCGGCGCCTTTGCGGCGCTGGCGATTTCGTCGGCGCTCTATGAACGCCGCCAGAGCGGCGAAGGCCGCTTCATCGATATCGCCATGCTCGATGTGCAGACCATGCTGCTTGAAAGCGCGCTGGTTCGGCAGTTTGCGACCGGCGAGACGCAAGCGCCGACGGGATCGCGCCATCCGGTGATTACGCCCTTCGATGTGTTCGCGGCCAAGGACGGGCCGATCGCCATCGCCTGCGCCAATGACCGGCTGTTCGATGTTCTGGCTGAAACAATCGGGCGGGCGCAGTTCAAGGACGACCCCCACTACGACAATATTTTTGCGCGCTTCGCCAATCATCCGGCGCTGAAGGCGGCAATTGAAGACGCGCTCGCGGCGGAGACGGTGGCGGTCTGGGTGACGCGGCTGCGCGCGGCGGGCGTTCCGGCGGCGCCTATTCACACCATGGCGGATGTCGTCAACGACCCGCAATTGAAAGCGCGCACCATGTTCGTCGAGGTCGACGACAAGGAAATGGGATTGCTCAAGATGGCCGGCAGCGCCTTCAAGATTTCCGGCTATCCGGAGCGCGCGACACGCCCGCCCGCGCCCAATCTCGACGAGGCGCGCGGGGATCTTCTGGCGGAGCTTGAATTGTCGCCCGAGGAGCAGCGCACGCGCATCCGCCAGAAGGAAAAACCGCAATTGTGGTGAGGCTGCGCCGCGTTCTAATCGTCGCGGATTGGCCTGCCGTCGTCTTCAAAAAAGAGAATGTCGCCGGGCTGGCACTGCAATTCCTTGCAGATCGCTTCAAGCGTTGAAAAGCGGATCGCCTTCGCCTTGCCGGTTTTCAGGATCGAGAGATTGGCGATGGTGACGCCGACGCGTTCGGAAAGTTCCGTCAGGCTCATGCCGCGGTCGAGAAGCACCCGGTCAAGTTTGACGGAAATCGACATCAGACGGTCAGGTCCTGTTCTTCCTTCATGCGCGCGCCTTCGCGGAAGACTTCCGCCAGCACGAAAACGGCTGCGATCGCGATGAAGATCATCAGATCGAGATCGGCGTCGACATCGGCGCCGGTAATCATCGCCAGAATGCCAATGAAGATTTTCGACAGCTCGCCGACGAGCAGCGCGATCCCGACATTGCGGAACCGGATGGCGTTTTCCTTCACAAACGGCGTGCCGAAGCGCAGCGTCTTCAACAGCTCCAGCAACCGCTCGACAACATAAAGCGCGACGCCGAAGGAAATGAAGTTGCGCAAGACGACAACGAAATCATCGGCGCCGACATCAACATCGAGATCGCCATTGACCGAGACGCCGTCGAGCCCGGCAAGCCAGTGTGCGAAAGGCGGAATGAGCGGTATCGCCACAATCGCCGCCGATAATCCGGCGAAAGCGATCCAGACAATGACGCGGACAATGTGCAGGCCGACCGCCAGAATGGAAGCGAGCGATCCTTTACCAATGGCTCTGATCATGATGTCTCTCCGGTAGGCGTGTGGGCCAGCAGGCATATGGACGGGTGCGGCGCCTAAAAGAACACGACGCCGCAGAGACGCTCCGCACATACTTTCGTGTCGCCCCGTTCCACAGAACCCGTCATCCGTGCAAGGCTGACGGCGGAGAGGAGAGCCGCGGCGGCGAGCGCCGCCGCTATAATGAGATTAATCGCCTTGGCCATGGGAGGGTCCCTTTTTCCTCAGCCCCTGAGTGACAGGAGGAGCTATGCGACAGCGAACTGGCCGATGGCCGAAAAATAGGCCGCAGCGATGAGGACGACCGAGACGACCGTCACGAAACTGTTGACAAAATTGCCGACAGACCCGATGTTGGTAGGAACGTGATTGCGTAACATTTGAATTTCCTTTCGTTGGTGCGCGAACGCGTTTTGGCTGTTTTTCTCGAGCGGCGGGCCTTTGGTCCTGCCGCTCTTTTTTTGTCTTCTTTGGTTACTTCCGGCTGTTTTTCGTCTTCTTGTTATTGGGTCCGGTCTTTCCGCCGGCTGCGGGTTGTTTTCCCGTCTTGTTGACTATCGATATACACTTATCGAAAAACGATGCAAGTTGTTTTCGTCGAAAAACGATAATTTTTTTTCGAAAAACGATATGGAGAGCCTTTTGAGCGCCAGAAAACTGAGCCCGGGAAAGCTGGTTATCGCCAGCCATAATTTCGGTAAAGTGCGTGAAATCAACGAGTTAGTTAGCCCTTACGGGCTTGAAGCGATGTCGGCGGGCGCGCTTGGCCTGAAGGTCCCGGAGGAGACTGAAAATTCTTTCGCGGGCAACGCCCAAATCAAGGCGGAGGCGGCGGCCTTGGCCTCGGGGCTGCCGGCGCTTGCCGATGATTCAGGGATGGAGGTCGCCGCCCTTGGCGGCCGGCCGGGCGTTTTGACCGCCGACTGGGCCGAAACGCCGTCGGGCCGCGACTTCTATAGGGCCATGGACCGGGTGCGCCGCGAGCTTGCGGAATCCGGGTCCCCCGACCGCTCGGCGCGCTTTGTCTGTTGCCTCTGCCTTGCCTGGCCGGACGGCCACATAGAGAGTTTTCTCGGTAAGGTCGACGGCGCTCTCACCTTCCCGCCGCGCGGGACAATGGGTTTCGGGTTTGACCCGATTTTTGTTCCTGACGGATATGCCATGACCTTCGCCGAACTCGATCCGGCAACGAAACATGCCATCTCTCACCGGGCGGACGCCTTCAGGAAACTGGTCGCGGCGTGCCTGGCGTGACGCAAGAGCCGGCGGGCTTTGCCCTTTATGTCCATTGGCCGTTTTGCGCGCGAATCTGCCCCTATTGCGACTTCAATGTTCATCGCGACCGCGGCGTTGACGCGGCGCGCTGGTCAGCGGCGCTGGATCGCGAGCTTCGACATTGGCGGGCGGAAACCGGGCCGCGGCGCCTTGCCTCCCTTTATTTTGGCGGCGGCACGCCGAGCCTTGCGCCGCTCGCCGTCATCGAAAACGTTATCGCCACGGCGGCGAGCCTCTTCGGCTTCGAGGATGAAATCGAGATCACGCTTGAGGCCAATCCCGCCGACG
>JBGSVH010000240.1:0-12282 GCA_041753055.1 Parvularculaceae bacterium | reverse complement strand
GCCGCGCCCGCACCGCGCTCGCCTTTGGCGTCAGCGAAACCGGCTGGGAAGAAGAACGCGCGCTCGAACGCTATGAGCTGATGTACGAGGCGGGCCTGGTTGAGGAAGCCTGGCGCGACCGCGCCGCTGCGAACCTCCCCGAGTCGCGATCCGATCATGCGGTCACTCGCGCGACCGGCATTCCGATGACGTCAGACCACAGACGAATTCTGGCCACCGCCATCGCCCGCCTGCGCGGCAAGCTGAAATACCGGCCGGTCATTTTTGAACTGGCGCCGGCTGAGTTCACGCTCTTTGCCTTGCAAAGAATGGTCGAGGCGATTGTCGGCTTCGACCTCCACAAGCAGAATTTCCGCCGCTCGGTCGAACAGGGCGGCCTTGTCGTCAAAACCGGCGGCACGGTACAGCAGGCAAGCGGCCGCCCGGCGGCCGTCTTTCGGGCTTCGCCCGCCGTCCGCGCCGACGGCGCCGCGTCAGGGCTTGCGATCCCGCGCATCAAGGCTGGGCCGACGGTCGATGGGATTGCGTAAGAATTTCCGCATCGCGCCGATTCCATTCTATTCCCCGCCTTCAATCGCAAAACGCACACGAAAATCGTCAAGCACACGCGCCCAGGCGCCGGCAAAATAATCATAGGCGACTTGCCAGTCTTCGCCCTCGCCCCAACCATCCTGATCGAGCGTCACTACCGTTTCGTTCGGCGCGCGTTCCTCAAAACGAAGCACAACATGCGTGCGGTGCTGACGCACTTTCATGTCGGGCTTGTTCGTCCAGGTGAAGGAAAGCATCTTGGCTTCCTGCCAGCCGAGGATGACGCAACCGTCGCACCCGCGCATGCCTTCCGGATTTTCTGGCAGGAAAAAGAACTCATAAGGACCGTCCGGCCGCAGATCGATATTCGTGCCGCCGGTCTTCGCGCCGGGGAAGAAGGACTGAACGCCCTCATTCGTCGTCCACAGCGCCCATGCGTCGCTCGCCGGCGCGGCGACTATAACTTCGCGGTGCAGTGCGGGCGCAGCGCTCGAAAAAGTTGGCGCAATCGTCAGGAGTGCGGCGGCGACCACGGTTCTCATTTCAAGCCCTCCACAAAGGCGGCGAGCACTCCCATCCAGCCGCCGTCATACATGCCGCGCCGTTCGGCGCCGGATTTCGTTTCAAGCCAGCCGCGATGGACAAGTTTGAAATCGGTTCCGCCTTTGCCGTCGTCCTCAAACGTCACCTCGATCTCGGTCGCGTCTGCGGGCTTTTCGAGCACCCACGAAAAGACAACGCGGTGCGGCGGCTCGCATTCCTTGACACAGCCCCATTCGCGTTCGCGCCCGGCGCTGTCGATTTCGTAGATGCGTCCGCCCCGCTTCGCCTCGAATACGAGACCGCGCGCATTGTCATGCGACAGCGAATGTTCAGCCAGCGGCCACCATTGGGCGATATTGTCGGTGAAATGCGCAAACGCGCGCGCAGGGCTTGCCCTCAGCGACAGCGTCTTTTCGACCGGCGCAACCGTTCCGTATTCCTTCATGCATCCCCTCCTTCGAGCGAGCGTTTGTAGGCGCCCAAGGCGACATCCCAGAAGCGGTCGAAATAATCGCGCAATTCGGCAACGCCTGTCGGATCAACCCGGTAGATCCGCGCGGTCCCTTCCCGCGTCTCGGTGACGAGACCTGCCGCCTTCAGCGCTTTCAGGTGCTGCGAGACCGCTGGCCGCGACACCGGCAGCGTCTCGGCCAGCTTTCCGACCGGCAACGGCCCGGCCGCAAGCCGTTCGAAAATCGCGCGGCGGGTCGGCGGTCCCAGGGCCTCTATCTTATTTCCGTAAGTCATTGCTTACCCATAGGGCTAATTACTCAGTAAGTCAATACTTACCAATAGGGACCCCCAGGCTTTTTGAGTTGACCCGCTGCAGGCGGGGGTCCAATTTCCGGCGGTCGCCCATTGCGGGCGATTTTTTCCACCCCATATATGCTCTGCCTGAGCATAATTAGGCGGATCGGGAGACGACGATGACGGTTCTTGAATTTCCGCGCAGCAACCCGGCGGCGAAAGCGAACGCCCTTCCCTTCACCGATGAAGTGGCGGCGAAGACCGACCGTCTCTACGCCAAGGTCGAAAAGCTGATGCCGCTCGCTGAATGGCGCCGTCACGCGCCCTATATCGCGGCGATCAACGACCTCAAGAAAAAGAAGAACGCGGTCATCCTCGCGCACAATTACATGACGCCGGAAATCTATTTCGGCGTCGGCGATTTCGCCGGCGACTCGCTCCAGCTCGCCAAGATGGCGCAAGCGACCGATGCAAAGGTCATCGTCCAGGCGGGCGTTCACTTCATGGCGGAAACCTCGAAAATTCTGTGCCCGGACAAAACCGTCCTCATCCCCGATATGGAGGCCGGCTGTTCGCTCGCCTCGGCGCTGACCGGCGAGGACGTGCGCCTGCTCAAACAGAAATATCCTGGCGCGCCGGTCGTTACCTATGTGAATACGTCAGCCGACGTCAAAGCCGAAACCGATATCTGCTGCACCTCGTCGAATGCGGTCGAGATCGTCGAGTGGGCGGCGGCGGAATGGGGCTCCGACACGGTGATCCTCATCCCTGACCAGTACCTTGCGAAAAACGTCGCGGCGATGACGGACATCAAGATCGTTACCTGGGCGGGGTCATGCGAGGTGCATGAGCGTTTCACGGCGGAAGACATCCGCGAAATGCGCGACGCCAATCCCGGCGTCATCGTCCTTGCGCACCCTGAATGCCCGCCCGACGTTCTCGCCGAAGCCGATTTCGCGGGCTCAACCAGCGGTATGTCGAATTTCGTCAAAAAGCATCAGCCGAAAAACGTCGTCCTCATCACCGAATGTTCGATGTCGGATAATGTCGCACTGGAAAACCCGAATGTGAATTTTGTCCGGCCGTGCAATCTCTGCCCCTATATGAAGCGCATCACCCTGCCGAAGATCCTCGCCTCGCTGCAGACGATGCAACATGAGGTCCTGGTCGACCCCGCGATTGCGGACAAAGCGCGCGGGGCGATCGAGCGCATGATCGCGTTGCCCCTGAAGCGCCAGTCGATGTACACGCACCAGAAGGCGCCGCAGGTTTTGGCGGTCGAGGCGCGGGCTTGAGCGTTTGCGCCACTCTCCGCTCATCCCCGCGAAAGCGGGGTTCCATCTTGCGCCGGTTCTGGATTCCCACTTTCGCCGGGATGAGCGGGGTTTGATTGGCGCCTAACATCCTCATCATCGGCGCTGGCGTTGCAGGGCTTTATACCGCGCTGAAACTGGCGCCCCGGCCGGTCACCATCGTCACCGCGCGGCCGCTCGGCATGGACGGATCGAGCCCGTGGGCGCAAGGGGGGATGGCCGCCGCCGTTGGCGACAACGACACGCCGAATTTGCATTTCGCGGACACGATGGAGGCGGGCGCGGGGCTCGTCGATCCCGACGCCGCGCGTATTCTCGCGGATGCAGGGCCGGAAGCGGTCGCCGATCTTGAACGGCTGGGCGTCAAATTCGACCGCGACAAAAACGGCAATCTGAAAGTCGGGCGCGAGGCGGCGCATTGCAGAGACCGCATCGTACACGCAACCGGCGACAAGGCGGGCGCCGAAATCATGCGCGCGCTGATCGAGGCGTCGCGCGCAGCGCCGCATATCGCCATCCTCGAGCGCGTCGTTGTTGAAGACCTCTTGACCGACGAAAACGGCGCCGTCGCCGGCGCACTCGTCTATGTCGTCGAGCGCGGCGAACGGGTGCAGATGGAAGCCTCCGAAACCGTGCTCGCGACCGGCGGGCTTGGCGGGCTTTACGCGGTGACAACCAATCCTCGCCCGGCGCAGGGCCACGGCCTTGCCTTTGCAGCGCGCGCGGGCGCGGTCATTCGCGATCCGGAATTCGTCCAATTCCACCCAACCGCTTTGGCGTTTGGAGAAGACCCCGCGCCGCTGGCGACCGAAGCCTTGCGCGGCGAAGGCGCGGTCTTGGTCAACAAGGACGGCAAGCCGTTCATGCAGAAATATCACCGCGACCGGGATCTCGCGCCGCGCGACATTGTTGCAAGAGCGGTCGAGGCGGAATTGAAAGGGAAACGCGGCGCCTTTCTTGACGCGCGCGAAATCGGCGCCGGCTTCCCTGAAAAATTCCCGACCGTTTTTGCCGCCTGCGCCCGCAACAAGCTTGATCCGCGCCAGAGCCTGATGCCGGTTGCGCCCGCTGCGCATTATCACATGGGCGGCGTCATGACCGATCTCGACGGCGCCTCCTCGCTCGACGGATTGTCCGCGGTCGGCGAGGTCGCCTCGACCGGCGTTCACGGGGCCAACCGGCTCGCCTCGAATTCACTGCTTGAAGCGGTCGTTTTTGGCGCGCGCATCGCTGAACGCCTAAAGCACCAGCGCCTCGCGCTAAGGCCGGGTCCCGGCGCGCCGGAAGACCGCTTCGACCTCGCGCCCAAGCCGGCCGACCCGAAACTGATGATGCGCCTCAGAAAAGCGATGTCGAAGGGCGCCGCCCTCATCCGCTCGGAAGACAGCCTCAACGAGGTGATCGCGGTCATTAATGATCTCAATCAAAACCCGTTGATGACAAGCGGTCTAAAAAGCGCGCTCGCGTCCGCCGAACTGATCGTTCAGGGCGCGATCATGCGCGAGGAAAGCCGCGGCAGCCATTACCGCAGCGATTTTCCGGAACTGGATGAAGAGCCGATGCACACCGAAATCTGCCTCGCCGAAACCGCGGAGATCGAATGGGAAGAGGAATTGTCATGACGCCGCTACCTCAGTTCATGATCGACGAAGCGGTCGCCCGCGCACTGAAGGAAGATCTCGGCGACGCCGGCGACATCACCAGCGCCGCCTGCATTCCCAAAGACGCAGAGAGCCGCGCCAATCTGTCGGCGCGGCGCGCTGGCGTCATCGCCGGCGTCGATCTTGCGCTCGCCGCCTTTCGTCTTGTCGACAAGGATATCGACATCGAAGTCATCAAGGGCGACGGCGCGCGCGTTCACGCCAAAGACGTCGTCATGCGGGTTGAAGGCCCCGCGCGCGGCATCTTGACCGCCGAGCGTGTCGCGCTGAATTTCGTCGGGCGCCTTTCCGGCGTCGCGACCGAGACGGCGCTCTTTGTCGAGGCGATGCGCGGAACCCATGCGCGGATTGTCTGCACCAGGAAGACGACGCCGGGCCTCAGAGCCTTTGAAAAATACGCCGTCCGCTGCGGCGGCGGATCGAACCACCGTTTCGGGCTCTATGACGCGGTGATGATCAAGGACAATCACATCATGGCCGCGGGCGGCATCGCCGAAGCGATGCGCGCCGCCAAGCAAGCCGTCGGCCACATGACGAAAATCGAAATCGAGGTTGAAACCCTCGAACAACTGGAAGAAGCGCTGGAACACGGCGCGCATGTCATTCTTCTCGACAACATGTCGCTTGACGATCTTCGCCTCGCGGTCGCACTCAACAAGGGCCGCGCCGTCCTCGAAGCGTCGGGCGGCGTCACCCTCGACAGCGTCAGGGCGATCGCCATGACCGGCGTCGACGTCATCTCCTCCGGCGCAATCACGCATTCCGCGCCGAGCCTCGATCTCGGCCTCGATTTTCTGGATTAGCATCCGCCGTCGCGGCGGGACTTCGCGGCGCGAGGAACCCGGAACGACGGCTGCCAGCGGCCCGGCGCCAATTCGGCTTGCACCTTGTGCGGCAAAAAGCGAATGATCGCCGATGTCCTGGGAAAAAGAACTCGAAGACCTGCGCCGGCGCGAGGCGCTCGCCGAAACGATGGGCGGCGCCGACAAGCTTGCGCGGCAGAAGGACCGCGGCAAGCTGAATGCGCGCGAGCGTCTCGACGCGCTGCTTGACGAAGGGTCATTCCGCGAGATCGGCAAGATCGCCGGCAAAGGCCATTACGCCGAAGACGGAACGCTCGACGATTTTTCGCCGTCGAATTTCATTTTCGGCCGCGGGCGGATCAATGGACAGACCGTCGTCGCCAGCGCCGATGATTTCACTGTCAGGGGCGGCGCCGCCGACGCGGCGATCCATAGGAAATTCGCCCAGGCTGAACAGATGGCGCATGAGATGGGCTTGCCGCTCATCCGCATGATCGACGGCACCGGCGGCGGCGGCTCGGTCAAAAGCCTTGAGCAACTGGGTTTCACCTATGTTCCGTTCGTGCCCGGATGGGAGCATGTCGTCAAAAACTTGGATACGGTTCCGGTCGTCGCGCTGGCGCTCGGGAGTTGCGCGGGGCTTGGCGCGGCGCGGCTCGTCGCCAGTCATTATTCGGTGATGGTGCGCGGGATTGCGCAGGTCTTCACCGCGGGGCCCAAGGTCGCCGAAGGCATCGGCGAGGCGGCGATGTCGAACGAAGCGCTCGGCGGCGCCGACATTCATGCACGAAACGGCGTCATCGACGATGAAGCCGCGAGCGAAGAAGAAGCCTTCGCACGGGCGCGCGCATTTTTGTCCTACCTCCCCTCGTCGGTGAAGGGCGGCGCGGCGCGAACGATCAATCATGATCCGGTCGCACGGCGCGAGGAAACACTCCTCTCGATCGTGCCGCGCGACCAGCGCCAGGCCTATTCGATGCGGAAGGTGATCGCTGGCGTCGCCGACAAGGACAGCGTCTTTGAAATGGGCGCGCGCTGGGGGCGTTCGGTGATCACCGCCTTCGCGCGGCTTGACGGCTATCCGGTTGCGGTCCTTGCCAGCGATCCGACATTTTTGGGGGGGTCATGGACCGCCGACGCCTCCGACAAGGCGCGACGGTTTGTTGGTCTCGCCGAACTTTTCCATCTCCCGGTGGTGCATCTCGTCGACAATCCGGGTTTCATGATCGGGCTGGAAGCGGAAAAAGCGGCGACGATCCGCCGAGGCGTCGACGCGATGAACGCAATCTACAAGGCGACTATCCCGTGGTGCTCAGTCATCGTCAGAAAGGCCTATGGCGTCGCCGGCGCGGCGATGTCGAACCACACACGGTTTCAATACCGCTTCGCCTGGCCCAGTGGCGACTGGGGATCGCTGCCAATGGAAGGCGGCGCCGAAGTCGCCTATCGCGCCGATCTTGAGAAAAGCCCCGACCCGGCAGCGGAACTGGCCCGCATCAAGGAACGATTGAACGCCGTCACCTCGCCGTTTCGCACGGCTGAACAGTTCCTGATCGAGGATATCATCGATCCGCGCGATACGAGGGCGCTATTGTGTGAGTTTGCCGAGATGGCGTATGATCGCGGGTAAGATGCGGGGGCGCCGATGAATAAGGCGTTTGTCTATCTTTCGCTTTTCAGCGTCATCCTGTCGGGCTGCGCGGTCGATCCGCTGGGCGATTTCGATAATTCATATTCCATCGGCGGCGACGACAAGGTCATCGCCTTTGTCGGCCGCAAGATTTCGGTCGCGCAATTGCTGGAGGAGCCGGCGGAACATGGCGGCGATGAAGTTGTCATCAATCTCGATATCGGGTTCGCGGCGCGCTACCGGATTCTTGAACTCGTTCACGGCGCCTATGCTGGCGATACGATCGATTTTGTAGCGTATGATCATTACGGCTTTCCGCGCTTTGCCGAACCCGACGTCGCGATGGTGTATGTCGCCGAGCACGAAGGTCGCCTCTTCCACCGCAAATATCTGTGGGATGCAGTGTCGAAAACGAAAGACGGGCGCTACGCGGCTTGCGGCGATCCTTATGCGAACCTTGACGAGGAAGAACTCGCCGAAGTCGAACGCAGGCCCCTGGAGGAAATCGACTTCGATCCGCCGGTAACGGTCAGGATTTCCGACGAACTGAAATCGGTCTCGGATAGAGATCGCTATTCCACGGAGGAGGTTGCGCAAAAGCGCGAGGAAATTGAAGCATATTATTCCACTCCCGTCTTTGACGTGAAAAGCGGCGTCGCGACCTGCAAGATGGGCGTCTATCCGGATGAACTCTATCGCATCCGGTATGAGACGGTCATTCGTCCCCGCGCGCGACGCAACATGTGCGAAGACGAAGTTGGCTTTACGGGCGCCGACTGGATGAATGAGCAAAAGAAGGCCGCAGTCGAGGCCTGCGTCAACGAAAAGCGCGCGAAAGGGCTGCCGCAATAGCCGCACTGGCCGCAGCGCGAAATTTAAGCGGTGACGCCCCGCTAATTCTTAATCGTCTGGCCAAGGCCGCGCCTCGGATGATAAGGGGCGAACGGCGCAGCAGGTCCTGATCGAGGATATGATTAATCCGCGCGATACAAGGGCGTTGTTGTGCGAGTTTGCGGAGATGGCATCTTGCGCTAAAATTTAGCCCGTGGGCAGCAGACCGCTTATGCCGCCTACGTGGCGTATTGCAGCTAGAGCACCATACAGGCGTAAAATAATATCACCCGTCTCGACGACCCCCTTCACAATTTGTGTCCGCGCGTAGAATTTTTCGATGAAGGAACAAACTTTCTTCAACACCGCTTCCGCATCCGGGTTTTTGTTCGCAACTATCGTGCGTTCTAATGCCAAATATGCACCAATAACTTCCTTCAGCGACTCGAGAGCATAACCCCAACCAACCCACCTCAGACGCTCGACGCGAAATCGAAACTCCTCGACGCCATCCAAAATGGCCTGCCTAATAAAATCATGGTCCTTGATTTGATGGTCACGAAGCCAAGACTTGAGTTCATCTACCAACGCTAAAACGTCGGCTAATTCCGTTTCATCAAGCTTCGGATGTGAAACTTTTTGGCGGACCAGAGGCGACAACATCTTAATCGCTTGAATATTTTCTCCGGTAAGGTGAGCGGGACCTCCGCCATTGGGTTGCCAGGCATTCGAAAGAGATGCCTTGTTAAAGGCATTTTTCGTCCTCTGAACATGAGTCCTTGCCTGAGAAAGAATATCCTCATCTGCATCGAGGATGTCTACTATTTCGACAAGAAAATCTGCCCTTTGGACGATACAAAAAACTATTCGATAAAAATCCGACGACCATGGTTTAACATTGAATATTTTTGCAAGGTGCTCATCGCCGGCTGACTTGCCAGGCGACGCGATTAGCTCGCATAGAGCTGCGTATTCTTTTGCTGGATCAGTCAGTTCTGTCATATCTCTCCCCTCACCGCATTGTTTATGACTACTGTGAACTGACGAAAGCTAAATACAACCTATTATCTACCCGCCCCAAACCTCGCCAAACAGCCGCAGGAAATTCCCGCCGAGTATTTTCTCGATGCGCGCTTCGGAAGCCCCGCGCGCCGATAACATCATTGACAGTTTTTCAAACTGCGTCGGACCCATGAGGTCAGGCGGCGTCGTGATGATATTGTCATCCTCGTTCGGCGCGGCGATGCCGGCCTTGCGCCGTTCCTCATTGCTCTTGGCGAACGCTTCAAGAAAGGCCGGCATGTCGTCGATCGCCGTTGCGCCGCCGTCGGTTCCGATGCCGACATGATCTTCGCCGCAGACATCAATTGCGTGTTCGATATGGGCGACAATGTCAGCGGCCATCTGCTGCCGTCCGGGCGTCAGATACGGCATGAAATAAATCCCCGCGACGCCGCCCTTGTCGGCGAGCGCTTTTAGCTCCGCGTCTGTCTTGTTGCGCGGATGCGGCGCAAGCGCTGCGCAGCCGGTATGCGTGATCGCGACCGGCGCGGTTGACGCCGCAATTGCCTCCATCGCCGTTTTCTCGCCGCTGTGGGCGAGATCGACGAGGAGCTTTTGCCTGTTCAGCGCCGCGACAAGTTCCCGCCCGAAGTCGGTAAGCCCGCCATTTTCAGGCGCAAGCGCGCCGTCGCCGGTCGTCGTGCGCAAATTGTAGGTGAGCTGCACGATGCGCACGCCAAGATCGGAAAAAAGGCGCACGCGCGACGCGTCCTTGCCAAACATCTCAGTATTCTGGAAACCGAAAATGTTTCCGGCCAAATTTGCGTCATGGGCGGCGCGAATATCGGTGGCGGTGCGGATGAGGGAAAGGCTTTCAGGATGAAGGCGGATCGCTTCCGTCCACCAGGCGATTTCGTCGATCGTATTGGCGAAGGGATCGCCCTCGCCGAAAACATGACCGATCGTGTTATTGGTCGCGGCGATATTTGCAGCCCTTGTATCGGCGATGACGCGCGGCTCCAGATAATGCGCCGCGATTTCATCTTCACTCGGACCCGAGCCGTTCGGGTTGTAGAGCCCGCCGAGCCCATTGATGACGAGGGGACGCTTTTTCTTTTTCGCAAATACCGGCGTTGACGCCAGGGCGGCGATGCTCGCCGCGCCCGTGATCAGCATCCGCCTGTCAGGCCTCATTGGCAGCATGATAGTTCCTTTTTTCTAATCAACTTTTGTCGCCAGCGTGTCGTGATGGGCTGAAATCAGCGAACGCAGATAGAACGAAATATCGGCGCGGTCCTTGAACCCCGCTTCTGTCGCCGCCGCTTCTTTTTTTTCGTCGCCTGCCGGCGATGGCGCGGCGAAAGCTTCAAGGCCGGGATGAAAGCCGATGGTGAAGACGTCGACATCGCCGCCCGCTTCCACCCAGAAGATCATGTTCTGACGCTGGCCGGTCGCGGCGAGATAAGCGTTTTCCATTTCACGCTGGCGAAAAAGATCGCCGCCCTTGCCCGGCGCGGCGTTGAACATTTCGACGTGATAAAGGCCGTTCGCCGCATAAGCGGCGGCGAGTTCCTTGACATCCGGACCATAGGCGAAAAGGTCTTCGGAAAACGCCACAAGCGCTGGCCGGCGTCCAAGAATTTCCCTGGCGCCGTCGTCCGCTTTGGCGCGCAGCTCGCCGCGGCGCGGCATGTAATAACTGTACCAGCCTTCCATCGGTGAAATGACCAGCAGATCCCACTGATCGCCTTGCGAATGGCGCATGATGAAGGGCGCGGTTTCACCCGCTTTGCGGTAATAGCCGGACGCTTTCAGTTCGGCGTAATTGTCGAGCAGCGCGGCAAGCTCGCCCGGTGCGGCGCGCACCGTCGTCACCTTGTAAAGATAATCGCCGTCATTTTCCGCCGCGGCTGGCGCGCCCGACAAACCCAGCAGCGCGAAAAGTGCGGCAATAACGCGAATCATCTGTCATCTCCGTTTGCTGTCGCAGAACCTACCGCCTTTTTCATCAATGTGGGAAGCCGCGCCTTGTCCGGCGCGATCCAGCGCTGGCCGTCTTTCAGTTTGTGGTTTTTGGGCGCTGCCGCCGTCATCACGTCAAGCTCAAGATGGAAATGCGTGAAAGTGTGCGTGACGGTTCCGGCAAGGCGCCAATTCGCATCGGCAAACGGCGCTTCAATCTCCCCTCTCCCGTGTGCGGGAGAGGGCTTGCGGGTGAGGGCTTTCGCCGCCGGGATAGTGTTCCGGCTTCCCCTCACCCGGCGCTTCGCGCCACCCTCTCCCGCATGCGGGAGAGGGTTTGACATTACCCACTGCGTCCCCGGCAGGCCGAGGCAGCCGGCGAGCAATCCCTTGTCCGGGCGCCGCTCGAACAGCATTTCGCCCTTCGCGTTGATGAGCGCATAGGCGATGCCGCGCCGCAGCGGCTTTGCGGTTTTCCTTGCTTTGGCGGGAAGCTGTTCGGCGATCCCTTTCGCGCGCGCCGCACACTCATTCGACAACGGGCAGAGAAGACATTTCGGATTTCGCGGCGTGCAGACCCCGGCGCCAAGATCCATCAGGCCTTGGGCGAAATCGCCGCCGCGTTTCTTCGGCCAGACCGACGCGATCGCCGCGCGCAGTTCCGCCCTGGCTTTTGGCAACGGCGTATCGATGGCGAACAGCCGCGCGGTGACGCGCTCGATATTGCCGTCGATGACAACCGCCGGCGCGTCAAACGCGATCGCGGCAATCGCCGCCGCCGTGTACTGACCAATCCCCGGCAGCGCGCGCAAGTCCTCCTCGGTTTTCGGAAAACTTCCGAGCGCTGCAACGGCGACGGCGCATTTGTGCAGATTGCGGGCGCGCGCGTAATAGCCAAGCCCCGCCCACTCGCTGAGAACGTCATCAAGGCTCGAAGCCGCCATCGCCTCGACCGTTGGCCAGCGCGCGAGAAATTCCTCGAAGCGGGGGCCGACGGTTACAACCGTTGTCTGCTGCAGCATGATTTCAGACAGCCAGACGCGGTAGGGATCGGGCCGCTGGCCGGCCGCGCGCGCCTTTGGACCGACCCGCCAGGGCAGGACCCGCGCATGCGCGCCGTACCATTTGAGCAGCGGTTTCGAAATCGCAGACATCGCCCCCGCGCTTATGCTATGATCGGGAGCGATGAAATCCCCCCGCCGCCCTGAACAGCGCCGACCTGAACTGCGCCTCCTCAACCGGCCGCCGCTTCGCGACAA
>JBGSVH010000239.1:0-8387 GCA_041753055.1 Parvularculaceae bacterium | reverse complement strand
CCGCGCCGGCGGTGGCGCGAAAAGTTGAGAGCGCGCCCGCGGCCGCTGCGACTGCGCCGGCCGATGCTGTTCCCTCGCCAATGGTCGGCACGATCTATCTTTCGCCGTCACCGGGCGAAGACCCGTTCGTCAAGCCAGGCGACAAGGTCGCGCAAGGCCAGACCTTGATGATCGTCGAGGCCATGAAGACCATGAACCCGATCGCCTCCCCAAAGGCGGGCGTCGTAAAGCAAATCCTCGTGCGCGATGCGCAGCCGGTTGAGTTTGGCGAACCGCTGATTGTCATCGAATAAGCCGCGCGCACGCCACAACCACCCAGGCGCCAGAAATGTTTCAAAAAGTCCTTATTGCCAATCGCGGTGAAATCGCCTTGCGGATTCATCGCGCCTGCAAGGAGCTTGGCGTTTCGACAGTCGCGGTTCATTCAACCGCCGACACCAATGCTCTGCATGTGAAACTCGCGGACGAAAGCGTCTGCATTGGACCGCCGCCGCCAAAGGACAGTTACCTCAATATTCCCGCCATCATCTCCGCGGCGGAAATCACTGGCGCTGACGCCATTCACCCCGGCTATGGCTTTCTTTCGGAAAACGCCAAGTTCGCCGAAATTGTCACCGCCCACAATATTACTTTCATCGGTCCGAACGCCCATCACATCAGGGTGATGGGCGACAAGATTGCGGCCAAGGAAGCCGTTGGCGGCGCCGGCATCCCGCTCGTTCCCGGCAGCAAGGGCGCGCTGGCGTCGATTAATGCAGCCTACGCAGCCGCAGACGAAATCGGCTTTCCGGTGCTGGTAAAAGCAGCGGCGGGCGGCGGCGGGCGCGGCATGAAAGTCGCCAAGACCAGAGACGCTTTGTCAGAGGCTGTCTCGACCGCAAAAGCGGAATCAAAGGCCGCCTTTGGCGATGATTCCGTTTATCTCGAAAAATACCTGGAGCGGCCTCGGCATATTGAAATTCAGATCATTGCCGACAGCTTTGGAAATGTCGTCCAGCTCGGCGAAAGGGACTGTTCGTTACAGCGCCGTCACCAGAAAGTTCTTGAAGAAGCATTGTCGCCGGCATTGACGCCCAGCGAGCGCGCCGAGATCGGTGAAATCGCGCGCGCGGCGATTGCCAAGCTTGGCTATCTCGGCGTCGGCACCATCGAATTCCTTTACGAGAACGGCCGCTTCTATTTCATCGAAATGAACACGCGCCTGCAGGTCGAGCACCCGATCACCGAGCAGGTGACGCGGATTGACCTAGTGCGCGAACAGATCCGCGTCGCCGCCGGTATGCCATTGTCGTTTACACAGGACGAAGTGGTCTTTCGCGGCCATGCAATTGAATGCCGGATTAACGCGGAAAACCCCAAAACATTCCGCCCGTCACCAGGCGAGATCACTTATTTTCATGCGCCAGGCGGCCCCGGCGTTAGGTTCGACAGCGCCGTTTACACCGGCTATCGCATTCCACCTTATTACGACTCGATGATCGGAAAGTTGATTGTCTTTGGCGATGACCGCGATCACTGCATCCGGCGTCTCAGGCGTTGCCTGCACGAAATGGCGCTGACCGGCGTTGAAACGACGATACCGCTTTTCCGCGACCTCATCGATCAACCGGATTTTCAGCGCGGCGATTATCATATCCACTGGCTTGAAGAATGGCTGGCGTCGGAAGAACCAGCGTTCGCCTGACCGCTTGCGGTTATCGGCGGCGCAACCAATATTGACTGAATGCCGCGCGATTCCGCATCAAGGATCGATCCCGACGAACTCCTGAAAGCTTATACGCTTGGCTATTTTCCAATGGCCAGGTCGCGCAGCGACGACACGACGGTATGGATCCTTCCCGATATCCGCGGCGTCTTGCCGCTGGAAGAGACTCAGGCGCCGAAACGGTTGTTGCGCACGCTGAAGCGCGAGCCGTTTGCGATCCGCACCAATACGCGCTTCGCCGATGTCGTCGCCGCATGCGCGCAGAAATCGCGCGGCCGCGAGGACACCTGGATCAATCACGCGATTGAGGACGTGTATCTCGAACTTCATAGCATGGGCTTTGCGCATTCAGTGGAATGCTGGCGCGACGACCGGCTTGTCGGCGGGCTTTACGGGGTTTCGGTTGGCGGCGTGTTTTGCGGCGAGAGCATGTTTTCAATCGAACGCGACGCCAGCAAGATCGCGATGCTGCACTTGATCGCGCGCCTCAAGCTCGGCGGCTTTCGCCTGCTCGACACCCAATTCTTCACGCCGCATCTGGCGCAGTTTGGCGTCAGGGAATGTCCCGATTCCGCCTATCAGGAGTTGCTGAAGCAATATCTCAATATACCGGCGGATTTCAATTCGTCGCCGGATCAGTGTCCGACATTGACGGTTTTACAGTCGATTACCCAGACGTCATAGACCGGGTGTTCAACGCCATTGAGAGCCGGGCTTGAGGCGAACATCCAGCCGCTGAAGATCATGTTCTCCGGCATTATGCGCTCACCCGCCGCTGCTGCAATTGCCGAGTCGGCCTCTACATGGTCCAACGCAACTGCTTCCGGCGAATCGATTTCCTGCTTTTTCGGGACGTGTTTCAAGTCCGATTCGAGCTTCCGACTCTTGTCGACAATCTCAACAAACGCGGTCGTTTCCGGAAATTCTTCGGGCGGCCGCTTGTCGCAGTAACGCGCGGTAATTTCCAGCGCGCCGTATTTCCCGGTCTCGCCCATATTGATGACGATGTCGGAATATTTTGCCGTGACTTTATTCAGTGCACGGAGCGTTACCGAAACGGGCCTTCGTTCGGAGATGCGGTCGATGTCGGGAAAATCCGTCTGCTCGCCTTGCGACAGCGTATCAAGTTCGCTTGGTCCCGCCGGTTGCGTCGATAACGTATCGAGCGCAGGATCGGTTTGCTGCGCCGACGCGGCGGCGAACAACGCCGCAGCGCCGAGCGCCAATGCAACGCGATTCATGGCAGGTCTCCAATTGCTGGGTCGGGCGCTGGCGTCTCGCCCTTTGTCGACTTGTCAGGGGCCGTGAACGCCTGCATCGCGAGGCCAAGGAGATCGACAGATCCTTGCGTAATGGTGATCGTGTCGCCCGCCGCCAGCATGACGTCGCTGCCGCCGGGCTCAATCGAAACATGGGCGCCGCCGAGAATGCCGTCGGAAACCACTTTCGCAATTGAATCTTCGGGAATTTCGACGTTGTTGGCGACCGACAGATGTACACGCGCTTCAAATGTTTTTGGGTCAAGCACGCTATTGGAAACAGCGCCAACCTTGACGCCCGATATCCGCACTTCTGAGCCCGGCGTTACGCCGTCAACCCTTCCAAATACCGCGCTGAGATCATAGGTGCGCGCGGTCAAGGCGCGACCGCTCGTCTGATAGGCGTAATAAAGAAACGCCGCGGCGACGATAATGACGACAACGCCAACAATCGATTCAAACACCTGACCCTTGGACATGGCGGTTCTCTATCTTTCTTCCGGTGACCAGGCTTCGTAGTCGCTGACCTCAGCGGCAGCGCCGGCAAGGCTGCCGGGGGGCCTGTAGGCGAGCGGCGTGCCGGTCATGTTCGGGACGTGGTCGGTTTCAAAGGCGCGCCGGCGCAACGGCTCAATTGTCGGCGGTTCGGCGAATGTCTGGTGCATCCAGCCATGCCAGTCGGGCGGCACCCGCGAGCCCTCGACAACTCCATGATAAACGACCCAGCGACGCTTGTTGCCGTCCGGGCCGCTTGGCGATTTTTCTTCGAAATAGCGGTTTCCCTGCTCGTCGCGCCCAACCAGTCGCGCCCGCCGCCGCCAAAGCGTGAACGAAGTCCCGTATGTCGTTGAATCCCACCAGGCGAAGAGTTGCGACAGCATGATCACTCTTTGTTTGACCGATTTCGTACTTAGATGAATCGGCGGGAATATGGCGCCCGCCGCCCGCCCCGTCCACCAAGCGCTTTTGCCGGGGCCGGGGTCGCCAATTGGCCCTGAATTCGATCTCGAAACGGCAAAATTATTCCGTAAAAACAGAGGGTTTTTGAGTTCTTGCCTGCCCCGGAGAACATTGAGAAGAGACGGTCCCGCCGCTAGGATGGCGGCGCGATTTGTGGAAAAACCTGTCTGATGCGCTTTGAACGTCACTATTCGACCGAGGCCGGCGGGGCTTACGCCGGCGTCCGTTTTCGCACGACCGACAGCGAAATCCGTTCCGCTGACGGGTCGCTCCTCCATGAGGCGCGCGATATCGAAGCGCCGGCCGAGTGGAGCCAGACGGCGGTCGACATCCTCGCCCAGAAATATCTGCGCAAGAGCGGCATCCCGACGGCGACCAAACGCGTGCCTGAAAAAGGCGTGCCGCAGTTTCTGCAACGGTCGATGCCGGACGTCGCCGCGCTCGCCAAGCTTCCGGCCGACGAGCGCTATGGCCCTGAAAAAAGCGCGCGGCAAGTCTTTGACCGCCTCGCCGGCGCCTGGGGCTATTGGGGCTGGAAATCGGGTCTGTTCGTCAGCGCCGATCAGGCGCAAATCTTTGTCGATGAAATGAAAGCGATGCTGGCGCGGCAGGTCGGCGCGCCGAATTCGCCGCAATGGTTCAACACCGGGCTCTACTGGGCCTATGGCGTTGAGGGCGAAGGCCACGGGCATTTCTATGTCGATCCAGACACCGGCGTCGTCATTGAATCCGACAACGCCTATCTACGCCCGCAGCCTCACGCCTGCTTCATTCAATCGGTCGACGACAATCTCGTTGGCGAAAACGGCATCATGGATTTGTGGGCGCGCGAAGCGCGGCTGTTCAAATTCGGGTCCGGCGCCGGCGCGAATTTTTCGGCGATCCGCGCGGCGGGTGAGCCGTTGTCGGGCGGCGGAAAGAGTTCCGGCCTTTTGAGTTTCCTGAAAGTCGGCGACGCTGCGGCGGGCGCGGTCAAATCCGGCGGCGTCACGCGCCGGGCCGCCAAAATGGTTGTTGTCGATGGCGACCACCCGGACATTGAAGCCTTCATTCGCTGGAAGGCCGTTGAAGAAGAAAAAGTCGCCGCCCTCGTCACCGGGTCGAAAGTGCTGGCGCGTCATTTGCCGAAAGTCGTCGCCGCCTGCTGGGCGATCAACGGTGAAGGGCGCATTGACCCCCGGCGCAACGAGGCGCTGAAGATCGCCGTGCGCGAGGCCAAAAAGGCGGGCGTTCCCGAAGCCTCGTGCCGGCGCGCCATTGAATTCGCCAAACAGGGCGCGAAAACGCTGGTCGTTGACCGCTATGACCTCGACTGGGATTCGGAAGCCTATCGAACCGTCAGCGGCCAGAACGCCAACAATTCGGTTCGCCTGAATGACGCGTTTTTCGACGCGCTTGAGGCGGGCGGCGACTGGGCGCTGACGCGCCGGTCCGATGGGGCGCCGGTCAAGACGATGAAGGCGCGGTCGCTGTGGAACCTGATTGCCGAGACCGCTTGGCGCTGCGCCGATCCCGGCGTTCAGTTTCACGACACCACCAACGCCTGGCACACCTGCCCCTCCGGCGGTGAAATCAGAGCCTCCAATCCGTGTTCGGAATATCTTTTCATCGACGACACCGCCTGCAATCTGGCGTCGGTCAATCTGTTGAAATTCAAAACCGAAGACGGTTTTGACATCGCCGCGTTCGAACACGCCTGCCGGTTGTGGACGATCACACTCGAGATTTCGGTGGCGATGGCGCAGTTTCCGTCGGCGACGATTGCGCGAAAATCCTATGATTACCGCACGCTTGGCATCGGCTACGCCAATCTTGGCGCGCTCTTCATGGCGTCGGGCTTTTCCTATGACAGCGTCGCCGCACGGGCGATCGCCGGCGCCGTTACTTCGCTCCTCAGCGGCGCTGCTTATCGCGCCTCGGCGGAAATGGCGGGCGCCGTCGGCGCTTTTCCCGCCTGGCGCGAAAATCGCGACGCCATGTTGCGGGTTATCCGCAACCACCGCCGCGCCGCCATCGGAACCGATACCGGCGGCGCGTTCGAAGGCCTTAAAGTTGCGCCGCGCAGTTTTGACGCTGCGGCGACGCCGTGGCCCGCCCTCGCCAAACGCGCGCAGACAATCTGGAACGAGGCGTATGAGCTTGGGTCGATCAACGGGTTCCGCAATGCGCAGGTTTCGGCGATTGCACCGACCGGAACCATCGGTCTTATCATGGACTGCGATACGACCGGCATCGAACCCGACTATGCGCTGGTCAAGTTCAAGAAGCTTGCCGGCGGCGGCCAGATCAAGATCATAAACCAGTCCGTGCCGGCAGCACTCGCCGCGCTCGGCTATCAGGACCATGAAATCAGGGACATTGTCGATTATGTCGTTGGCCGCGGATCGATCGATGGAGCGCCGGGCGTTTACCCCGAAGCGCTGCGCGAAGAAGGATTTGCCGACAAGCATTTGAAGGCGCTCGACGAACGGCTGAAACTCGCCTTTGACCTGACGTTCGCCTTCACGCCGTATTCGCTGGGTGAGGATTTCTGCCGGCATATTCTCGGCTTCAGCGATGAACAGCTCGACCACAGCGGTTATCAGGTCCTGCGCGATCTCGGATTTTCCGACGAAGACATTCACCAGGCCAATCTTTTCTGCTGCGGCGCAATGACGATCGAAGGCGCGCCGCATCTGAAGCTTGAACATTATGCGGTCTTTGACTGCGCCACGCCGTGCGGCCGGATCGGCGAACGCTCGCTTTCCGTCGACGCGCATTTGTCGATGATGGCGGCGGCGCAGCCCTTCGTGTCGGGCGGCATTTCGAAAACGGTCAACCTGCCGAACAGAGCCTCGGTCGCCGATTGCGCCGGCGCTTATCTCAAGGCCTATGAGCTTGGCCTCAAATCGATCGCGCTTTATCGCGACGGCTCGAAACTGTCGCAGCCGCTCGCCTCCTCGCTGTTGTCGGCTGAGGCCGAAGAGGACGACGAGGATCTTGGCGAAATGCTTGCAGCGGCGCCCGCGGCTGAAAAGTCGCGCATCGTCGCTGAACGGATTGTCGAGCGCATCATCGAGCGCACGCCCGGCCGGCGTCGCCTCCCCGACCGCCGCAAGGGCTATATCCAGAAAGCCATTGTCGGCGGCCACAAGGTCTATCTGCACACGGGTGAATTCGACGATGGCGAACTTGGCGAGGTTTTCATCGACATGCACAAGGAAGGCGCCGCCTTCCGCAGCCTCATGAACAATTTTGCGATCGCCGTGTCGCTCGGCCTGCAATATGGCGTGCCGCTCGAAGAGTTTGTCGACGCCTATGTGTTCACGCGCTTCGATCCGTCGGGGCCGGTCACCGGCAACGATCAGATCAAACACGCAACCTCGATCCTTGATTACATTTTCCGCGAGCTGGCGATTTCCTATATGGGGCGCACCGACCTTGCGCATGTCGACCCGTCGGAATCGGCGGTTGACGCCATCGGCAAAGGCGTCACCCGCGAAAAAGCGCAGGAAGACGCATCTCGGCTCATCTCCAAGGGCTTTTCGCGCTCGACGGTCAGCGACAATCTCGTGGTGCTGCGCGGCGGCGAATTTGACCGGATGCGAAATCCCGCCATTGCCGTCGAGGCCGAACCGGCGGCGGCGACGACGCCCCCCGAAATCGAAGCGCAGGTTGCGCGTCTCGCCGAAGCGGTTAACCGCAAGGCGCCGCCGGGCAGTCTCGCTTCGCCGCTGGGCCGAGAGGCCAGGGCCAGAGCCAAAGGCTATGAGGGCGACGCCTGCACGGAATGCGGGCAGTTCACGCTTGTCAGGACCGGCGCTTGCCTGCGCTGCGACAGTTGCGGGGCCAATACCGGCTGTTCCTGACAACCTAATTTTAATCAATTGGCAAGCAAGTTTTAAGCGATCGTCAGGTGTTGGCGGGCGATACTGACACACTGGTGCGGACCGCCGCACAGGGGATGTCTGACTATGGTACGCATTGTTCTGCTGATGGTCCTGTTCATGATCATGGCGTTCACGCTGGTCACCAACCTCGTCTCGAAACAGACGGGGCGTCCCGGCGTCAATGTCATGAAGGAAGTCAGCCGCACCGTTAACAAGACATTCGGCGGCGCAGAGCGAATGGCGCCGGATCTCGGCCAGGCCATCGACCGCGTCGACCAGCAACTGAGCCAGCTTGGCAAACGCGGCGGCGCCGTCGGCGGCGACGCGGGCGCCAACGCCAATCTCAATCTCTCCGGCGCCAATTTCGCCGGCGTTGAAGCCGCAAAGAGCATTTTCGCGGGCGTACAGATCAACGCCACGCAGTTTACCGGGGCGCTGCTTGACGGCGCTTCGTTCGAAGGGGCGACCGGCGCCAGCGCCAAATTCGCCAAGGCGCGCATGACCGGCGCCGTCTTTTCCGCGGCGAAACTGCCGGGCGTCGATTTCGCCGGCGCAGACCTGACGCAAGCGGCGATGCGCGCCGGCGACTTCACC
>JBGSVH010000238.1:0-15872 GCA_041753055.1 Parvularculaceae bacterium | reverse complement strand
GGCGCCTTGCTCATGGCGGCAAGGCGATTATTGGCGAGCGCTGAAAAATGCCCGTGCGGATAGCGCTGAAGATACGCCTCGAAATCCGACCGGTCCGTACCATCCTTGATGGAATTCCAGAACGCCGTTTCGATCGATGCGTCCTGTGCGGACGATGGCGCCGCCGCGGCGACGCTTGGCGCCGGTTTTTCGCTGCGGCGCGAAATGGCGGCGCTGACATCCTGCATGAAGGCGCGCCAGTTCTGGTCGTTGCGGTCGCCGCGCCAGCGGGTAAGATCGGCCGTCTGCACCAGTTCAAAGCGGACCGGCCGGTCGCATTCTTCAATCAGCGCGGGCACCAGCGTCGAACTGCGCTCGCCGACGGTCGCCTCGGCGCGCACCCATTTAGAACCGGCCGACCGTTTCGACCACAGAACAACAACCGCTCCGGCGGAACGGAGGTTCTTCTCGGTCACTTCCTCATAATATTCGCCAGCGCGGAGCGCCGCGTCCCACCAGACGGAGAAGCCTTCCGCCTCAAGACCGCTGGCGACAAGGCGCGCGGTCTCGCGATCCTCCCGATTGTAGGAAATAAAGACGTCCGGCACCGATGAGTCCTCCGCTCCGGACTTACTAGCGCAAGCCGGTTTGGTTTAATAGTAAGTCGAATCGACGATGTCGACGGTCGCCAGCACTCGTTTTGGCGATTTCAGAGACGATTCCAGATGGCAATCAATCAACGCCAGGACGGGGCAAACATGGCGTATACGTTCAATAACGACCTCTTGCTGAGCGACGCTGACCTCGCCCAGGCGAAGAAGGACTTTCCGCATGTAGCCTATGCGCTCGTCAATCCTGCGCTCAACGAATTTTTCGCCCCGATCGACCGCCGCGCCAACGCCGCCAAGCGCCGCAGCCGGCAATGGGGCGTCGTCGCCGTTGCGCTGGCGACGCTGGCGCTGATGCTCGCGGCGGGCGAGGTCCTCTATCACGATTTCGACAAGGGTTACATTCGCCTGATTGCTGCGATCGGCGCCATCGCCGGAATTTCGAGCGTCGTCATTGGCGTCTTTGGCGTGATGTTTCGCGCCCGCAAGATGCAGTGGCTTGCCGACAGACTGACAACCGAACGGCTTCGCCAGTTTCATTTTCAGCATTATGTCGCCTATGGCGCCAATGTGCTTGCGGGCGCCGTCCATGACGACGCTGCAAAGGCATATCTGAGCCAGCGCGATGAAGACTATCGGCGCTTCAAATCCGACTTTATCGATCACGCAGAAAAAAATCTCTGCCATCTCGTTGAGGCGGACGACCCGGGCGAAGGGATGCTTTTTCCGGAATGCGACACTTGTGTCAGCGCCGACGCGCCTAATCTTGAGGAATATTTCGAAGCTTACAAAATCCTGAGGTTCGACCGCCAGATCGGCTATTGCGACCTCATGTTGCGCGACAAAGGCGTATTCTGGAAATACGCGCCGGTGCGACAGGCGAAGATCATCGGCGCCGTTGCGATGTTCTGCGTCTTTGCAATCCTCGGCCTGCATGGCCTCGTCTTTATCGGCGCGCTTGCCGACATCCCGGAAATGAAGAGCCCGGAAATCCATGTTGCGGCGATCTGGGCGGCGATCATCGCGCTCGCCGCGCGCACCATCGAGGAAGGATTTCAGCCGGAAACCGAGGTCGAGCGCCTGCGCCAGTACCGCCTGTCGCTGAAGCGCATCTTCAAGCGCTTCCAGTCAGCTGACGACGTCAGCGACAAGATCCGCGCCATGACGGATCTTGAAAAGCTGGCGTTCGAGGAGATGATCCTCTTTCTGCGCGGGAATTACGAAGCGCAATATGTGATGTAGGCGTCGCGTCCGGCGCCGATGGCAGAAAGGAAATCGCCATGGCGCACTTGAAGCCGCTTGCAGACGACGAGATCGACGACGAATTCATCAAGGAACGCTTTGCGCATTACGCTGATACGCGCGGCTTTACCCCGAATTCGATCCGAACGATGGCGCGGCGCCCGAACATCGTCAAGGCATTCATGGCGCTCAATCAGGCGGTGCTCTACGAGGGGACCGTTTGCGAAGAACTGAAAATGCTGGTGAGCCTCGCCTCATCCTTCGCCGCCGGCTGCCGCTATTGTCAGTCGCACATGGCGAATCTGTCCCACCTCTATCACGCGCCGGACGAAAAGATCGCCGCTATCCTTGACTACGAGGCGTCACCCTTGTTCACCGACGCCGAACGCGCCGCCATTGATCTCGCTTTCAAGGCGGCGCAGTCGCCGAACGCAGCGACCGACCAGGAGTTTGCAGAACTCGCGAAGCATTTTGATGACGGCCAGATTGTCGAGATCGTCGCCACTATCGCCCTCTTCGGCTATCTCAATCGCTGGAACGACACGATGGCGACAGCGCTGGAGCCTCTCGCCAGTCAGCGCGCCGAAAAGCTGATCGGCGCAAGCGGATGGAATGCGGGGAAGCACTCGGCCTGACATTCAGCCCTTATCCAGCGGGCCTTTCTTAATTTTGTGAGCAGGAGCGATGCAGCGCCGTCACGGCATGCTTCACACGCATTCGGCTTTCTCAAAAATCAGGATATGCGTGCAGAACAGCGACGGCGGCAGCTTCATCGCGTAGGCGATGCTGTTCCACAGCAGCAGCGGCGCCCGCAGGATCGCCGGCGCGCGGCGTTGAAATTCGGTGAACTCGGCGCCCCGGCGGTGCGTTAACCGAAGACCGCGCTTGTTCATTGCAGCTTCGAGCTTTTGCGTATTGAACCGCTGCACCCAGAGCCGTTCGCCATTATATTTGTACCAAAGCCCGGAGCCGAGTGCGGTCGTCTCCATGTCCTTGAACGGTTTGCCGACCGCCCTGCGCACAAGCTTTTCAAGCGAGAAGTCAAGGCTTTCTTCATTGAGGACATGCAGCGCGAGCTTGCCGCCAGGGGCGGTAATGCGCGCGAGATTGTCGAACGCTGCGTCAGCGTCGGGAATATGGATGACAACGCCCCAGCTGAACACGAACGGATAGGCGCCGGTTGAAAGCGAGAGGTTTGTCAGGTCATATTCACCGAACTGGATCGGATCGTAAAGCCCTGCCCTCGCCGCGCGTTCACGTGCATGAGAAAGCATGCGCACGGAAAAATCGATGGCCTGAACTTTGGCGCCATATTTTGCCGCCCTGATCGCATGTACGCCGGGGCCGCATCCGGCGTCGAGCACTAGGTCGCCCTTCCTGACGCCCATATTTGCGAGCATGTCCGGAACGGCGCGGTCATAATATCGCTCGGCGATCGGTGGGTAATAATCGGTATCCCACCCAGCGACGGTTTCCTCGCGTTCGAAAACACTGCTGACATTGCCGTCCGCCATCGCCGCCTCGCAAGGTTACTGACGCCCGATCTCCGGAACGGATGAGCTGCGCTCAACGGCGGACACAATAGCCGCTTACCCCTTGGATGGCGATCCCGCCCGCCCACCGCCTGACCAGTCGCTGAGAAAGCGCCGACGCTTCCGTGGCCGGCCTATTCGAAGGCCGGGTCCGCGCTCACGCCAATCGCAGCTCCTGCAAGGAACGCGCACCCCGCGCAACGCGCCTCATCGAAGAGTCCGCTCCTTTCATCGCATCAAGGCAAGCCCCGATTGACTCTCCTCCAAGGGGAGACGCTAGGCTTTGCGCAATGGAAAAGCTGCTGAAAATTGGCGAATTTTCACGCCTTTGCAATGTTTCGGTCAAAGCGCTTCGCTTTTATGAACAGCAAGGACTGCTGCGGCCCGAGCATGTCGATTCGTGGACAGGGTATCGTTTCTACGTCCTCAGACAGGCGCAGACGCTGGCGCTCATCACCAATCTTCGCGCCGCGAATTTCCCGATCGCCGAAATCGCGGCGCTGATCGGCGCTGGCGACGGGAAAACTCTGTCGGACGCAATCTGCGCGCATCGGCGGCGGCTCGAAACCGAATGCGACGCCGCCCTGGCGCGCATCCGCCTGCTGGACGCCCTGTCCCGAACGATGGGGACGTCAATCGACGACGGAACGGCAATCCGGCTTTCGACGATACAATCTCGACTCGTTCATTCGGTTTCTGCGACGGTCAAGGAACTTGGCGCGCCGGTGACGGAGATGTTCGAGGCGGCTGAGACGGAGGTTGCGCGCCATCAGGTCCGGGCGCCAGAATCGCCGTTCCTCATTTTCCACGAGATCGCTAAACGCGACGCGCCCTGGCGCGTTGAAGTCTGCATACCGTTGACGAACAAACCGGCGAGCGGATTGCCGACGGTCAAAACGATGCCTTTCCCGCACGCCTGTTCCCACGTTTACGCGGGCGGCTATGACGCAACTTTTCCGCGCGCTGATAAAATGTTTGCATGGATCGGGCAAGCGGGCCTCAAACCCGCCGGACCCTTGCGAGAGATATATCATCGCTTCGGCGCCGATCAGGAAGATTATCGGTTGCAGCCGGCAATGCTAGCCCGGTCGCAAGTCGATTGCCTGACGGAATTGCAGATCCCCGTTTCCTTCGCATGAACTGGAGAAAAAGAATGAACAAATCCCTGTTCCTCGTAGGCATCGCTTCCGCAATGATGACCGCCGAAGCGGGGATCGCCGCAGGCGCGGCTGAACCGGCTGCAGCCAATAATATCGGCGGAATGCCGCGCCAGGCCGCGCTCGGCTTTCGTTTCCGGGGCAATGACGGATTGCTGGTTGTCCGCAACCTTGCAGATACGTCCGAAGCGGCGAAGGCGGGGCTCGCCGACGGCGACATTATCCGCCGGGTCAACGGCGAAAAATTCAATCATCCCTTTGAAGGCGAAGCGCTTCTGGTCAGGCTCGACGCCGGCGAACCGATTGCGCTGACGATTGAGCGTGACGGTGAAGACCGGCGTGTTGTCTTTGTCGCGCCGCCAAAGCCCCTTGAAGCAATGGACGGCGTGCGGTCGATCTACGGTTCGGTCGAGACGCCCGACGGCGCGCGTCTCAGAACGATTATCGCGATCCCGGAGGGCGCTTCCGGAAAACTCCGTCCGCTTCTATTCACGCAATGGGTTTCGTGCGACTCGATTGAATATCAGGCGGGTGATGTATCAAGTGAAATCCTTGCTCGTCTTGCGCGCGAGTCAGGACTTGCGCTGATCCGTGTCGAGCGATCCGCCAACGGCGACAGCAAAGGACCTGCTTGTCATGAACTCGATTACGATACCGAAGTCGCGCACTATGTCCACGCTTTCAAGGCCGCAATGAAGCATGAGGCGATCGACGCGAGCAAAGTCTTCCTCAATGGATCGAGTCTCGGCTCGACAACGGCGCCGCTGGTCGCGCTTGCGCTCCAGTATGACGGTTATGACATCGCCGGTATCGCCATACAGGGCGGCGGCGCGGAAACCTATTACGAACGCATGCTGACTTTCGACCGGCACTATCTCGAACGCCGACCGGACGCCGTCGATCCCGCCGATATCCATGAGGAGATGATGCGGCGCGCAAAGTTCCACTACGAATATCTGGTGCGGGGCCGCGATCCGGACGACGTCGCCAAAGACAGCAAGGACATGGCTCTGGCGCGCGCAGATATTCGCGGGCTTGGGCAGGGCGAACATTATGGCCGGCCCTACGCTTGGCACCAGCAAGCCGCGAAGCGGAACTTCCTTGCCGCCTGGGCCGCGCTCGACGCCGACGCACTCGTTGTCTTCAACGAATTCGATCAGTTCGAGGCGCGCTATGGCCACAAACTCATTGCCGACATGGTCAACCGCAAACGCCCTGGAACCGCGACCTTTGCTGAACAGGCCGACGTCGACCACAGCAATGAGCGCTATCAGTCGATCGAGGACGCCTACGCCTGGCGCAACGCCGAGCCGGCGTGGGAAGAAACCGCGCGCCTCTTCACCGACTGGTATAATCAGCGAGCGGCGCAATAGCCGACGGACTTACTGCCGGCCGTGCCCGGCTAATTGTCCAGGAAGCTTCTCAGCTTCCGGCTTCTCGACGGATGCTTGAGCTTCCGGAGCGCTTTCGCCTCGATCTGGCGGATGCGTTCGCGGGTGACCGAGAATTGCTGGCCTACTTCTTCGAGCGTGTGGTCGGTGTTCATGCCGATGCCGAAGCGCATTCTGAGGACGCGTTCCTCGCGCGGCGTCAATGACGCCAGCACGCGCGTCGTTGTCTCACGCAGGTTCGACTGGATCGCCGCGTCGATCGGCAGGATCGTGTTCTTGTCCTCGATAAAGTCGCCGAGATGGCTGTCTTCCTCGTCGCCGATCGGCGTTTCGAGAGAGATCGGCTCCTTGGCGATCTTCATAACCTTGCGGACTTTTTCTAGCGGCATCGAGAGTTTTTCCGCCAGTTCTTCGGGCGTCGGCTCGCGGCCGATCTCGTGCAGCATCTGGCGCGAGGTGCGGACGATCTTGTTGATCGTCTCGATCATGTGCACCGGAATGCGGATCGTTCGCGCCTGATCGGCGATCGAGCGGGTGATTGCCTGCCGGATCCACCAGGTCGCGTAGGTCGAGAATTTGTAGCCGCGGCGGTATTCGAATTTGTCGACCGCCTTCATCAGGCCGATATTGCCTTCCTGAATGAGATCGAGGAATTGCAGGCCGCGATTGGTGTATTTCTTGGCGATCGAAATGACGAGGCGAAGGTTTGCTTCAACCATTTCCTTCTTGGCGATCCGGGCTTCGCGCTCGCCTTTTTGAACGGTCTGCACGATGCGGCGGAAATCCTTGACGGTAAGGCCGGTTTCCGTCGACAGCTTGCCGATTTCCTCGCGCAGGTGAACGATAGACTTTTCGCCCTTGGTGGTGAAATTCTTCCAGCCCTTGCCGGTTTTTTCGCCAAGCCGCTCAAGCCAGTCGGGATCGAGTTCGTGGCCGATATATTCGTTGAGGAACTCGCGGCGGTTGACGCCGAAATTGTCGGCAAGGCGAACGAGCTTTCCTTCAAGCGCCATCAGGCGGCGGTTGATGTCGTAAAGCTGCTCGACCAGCGCTTCGATCCGCTGATTGTTGAGGCGGACCGAGCGGACGCGCTCGACGATTTCTTTCTGGAGTTTCTTGAACCGCTTTCCCTGCGAGGCTGAAAGTTCGCTTCCCTTCAGTTCCTCCTCGATCATGATGTCCTGCAGGCGGCGCAGTTTCTTGTAGTCTTCTGAAATCGCATCGAACGTCATCATGACGCCGTCGCGCAGTTCCGCTTCCATCGCCGACAGCGACAGCGCGCCTTCGTCGAATTCATCCTCATCGTCGTCGGTCGTCGCGGCTTCCTCGACGCGTTCGGCTTCTTCCTTCTGGACGCGCGCCGCGATATCGGGCTGCGTCATGTCGGGGCGCGCTTCCGGACCGCCGCCATAGGTCGCATCAAGGTCGATGATATCGCGCAGCAGTACGCGGCCGTCGCGAAGCTCGTCGCGCCAGACCGTGATCGCTTCAAAGGTCAGCGACGATTCGCACAGCGAACGGATCATCGTCTCGCGGCCAGCCTCGATACGCTTGGCGATGGCGATCTCGCCCTCACGCGACAGGAGTTCGACCGTACCCATCTCGCGCAGGTACATCCTGACCGGATCGTCGGTGCGGTCGGCGGAAGACGACGTGTTGGTGGTGACGCCGGTTTTTTCGTCCTTCTTGACGACGGCGCGCGACGGGCCCTCTTCAGCCTCGTCGTCGCTACTGTCGGCCGCCGCTTCTTCATCCTCTTCGTCATGCTCGACGACGTTGATGCCCATTTCGGAAAGCTGGGCCATCACGTCTTCGATCTGTTCGGACGAAAACTCCGCAGACGGAAGAATGGAATTCAGCTCGTCATAAGTGACATAGCCACGCGCCTTGGCGCTCTTGATGAGTTTCTTGACTTGCGCGTTATTAAGATCAAGGATCGGACCGTCAGACGTTTCGGTCTCCGGTGTTTCCTTTTCGGCTTTCTTCGCCATTCAATATCCGCCTTTTCGATTGGCGCGCATGCGCCGGAATTTAGTGCGTGGTCTTGCGATTGCGCGGACGCGCTGAAACGCTCGCCCGCATGGTCTCAAGCCGCTCGTTCAAGTCGCCCGTCTTCGCCTCGCCTTCGCTGTCCATCCGCTCGGCGAGATCGCCAGAATTGAACAACTCGTCGCGCGCCAATACGGCGGCTTTCCAGACTTCCTCTCCAGCAGAAAACGTCTGAGATGCCGATGACGCCACCTCCCGCTTCGCCGATGTGGCGAGCAGGTGGTGACGCAGGGCGTCGCTCCAGCCCCAGTCAACCTCGTCCAACTCAGCGCCCGGCCTTAGGAAGCTCTGTCGCGTCAGCGTCTCGTCAAGGAGAATTCGCTGCAATGTCCTAGCCGCGGGCGTTTGCAGCAAATGAGCCTTGAGCCCTTCAGTGTCAAGGCCGGGATCAGCCAAAAGCGCCCCTAAAACCTCGCCCAGAAGCTGGTCGAGATCAGGATTTTCGAGATCAAGACCGAAAAACGCCTCCTCACGCCGGCTGGCGAGGCCCGGGTGAAGGACCCCGGCGATAATGAGGGTCGCACCGCGCCGGAAGGAATTGGGCTCCGGGAAGCGTTTCAGGGCCTCGGACCTCGCCGCTTCATGGAACAGTCTCTTTGATTCGCTGTCATAGCGCCGCCTGCGCGCAAATCCCGCACGGGTCCGGGGGACCGGCGTTCCGTCCGCAGCGGCCACAACCGGCGAAAAGAAATCCCGCAGCCGGTTTGCGACTTCGACGCCATAAGCGTGGCGGACATCCTTGTCGGCAATGCCCGCGACCAGCGCGCGAAGACGGGTGCGCAGACCGGCGCGCTTTTCCGGCGTTCCAAGGTCGCCGGCTTCCTGTTCACGCCGCCACAGCACCTCGACGAGCGAGCGCGCATCCGCGAGCGCCGCCTCAAAGGCGGCCGCGCCGCCGCTGCGGATCATATCGTCCGGGTCCTGACCTTGCGGCAGGAAAGCAAAGGAAAGCGACTTGCCGGGTTTCAACAGCGGCAGCGCGCGATCAATGGCGCGATAAGCAGCGCCGAGCCCCGCCTTGTCGCCGTCGAAGCACAGCGCCGGCTCGTCCGACTGGCGCCACAACAGCGCCAGCTGGTTTTCGGTGAGCGCGGTTCCGAGCGGCGCAACCGCTGTATTGAAGCCAGCGCCCCACAAGGCGACGACATCCATATAGCCTTCGCAGACAATCAGCGGCTTGCCGGTTTCCGCCGCCGCGCGCGCACGCGCATAATTGTAAAGAACGTCGCCCTTGTGGAAGAGCGGCGTTTCCGGCGAATTCAGGTATTTGGCGCGCGCCTCCTTGTCGAGTGCGCGGCCGCCAAAGGCGATGACCGCATCCTTCGCGCCGAGTATCGGAAACATCACCCGATTGCGGAAACGGTCATAAGACGCGCCGCCATCTTCCGGTTTGATGAGAAGACCTGCTTCAATCAGGACCGGTTCGGCAAAGCCTTTGTTGATAAGATAGTCTTTCAGCGCCGCGCGGTCGCCCGGCGCATAACCAATGCGGAATGCGTCAATCTGTTCTTCGCTGACGCCGCGGCCCTTGAGATAATCGGTGGCGACGCGGCCTGGCGCACGGCGCAGCATCGATTGAAAAAACGCCGCCGCGGCGTCCGACGCTTCAATCAATCCCTTGCGCTTTTCGCTGGCTTCCGCATCGCCCGGCCGGTCTTCGGGAATTTGCAGGCCCGCTTCTTCGGCGAGGAGTTCAACCGCCTCGGCAAAACTCAGCTTGTCGACCTCCTGCAGGAAATTGATGATGTCGCCATGCTTGCCGGACGAAAAGCAGTGATAGAACCCTTTTTGATCATTGACGAAGAATGACGGCGACTTTTCCTTCGTGAACGGAGAAAGCGCCACCCATTCATTGCCCTGCTTCTTCAGCTTCAGCTTGCGCCCGATGACATCCGACGGACGCAGGCGCGCCTTCAACTCGTCAAGGAAATCGGGCGTAAATCGCGGCATTGGTCATAAATAGACCGGCGGCGCCGGTCGCGCCACCGGCAAAGCCGGGCGCGGCCTAGCCGAGCGCTTTTTTCATCAGCGCGCCAGCCTTGCCGAAATCCATTTCGCCGGCGTGGCGTTCTTTCAGCGCCGCCATGCTTTTCCCCATGTCCTTGAGGCCAGTCGCCTCAAGTTCGGCGATCACGGCTTTGACCGCCGCTTCGATTTCGCTGTCGGACATCTGCCGCGGCAGGAAATCCCGGATCACCTCGATTTCAGCGCGTTCCTGTTCGGCGAGGTCGAGCCGGCAGCCTTTTTCGTAGACAGCAGCCGATTCTTCCCGCTGTTTCATCATCTTGGTGAGGATCGCCAGAATTTCATCGTCAGAGACGCCGTCGCAGCGGTCCGACGCGCGCGCCGCGATGTCCCGGTCCTTGATCGCCGCATTGATCAGGCGGAGGGTCGAAACCCGGACCTTTTCGGCCCGCGATTTCATGGCTGCCTTCAGCGCCGTATCGATCTCGTCTCTCAACATGTCCGTCTCCGAATGGGGCGAGCAGCGCTCCCCGGCGCCTGTCCCAAAAAATTTGGTGAACGTCTCTAGTCCCTTGATTTTCCTAGAGGTTTTTCAGCTTCCGCTTGTTGACCGACCGGCCGGCTTCGCCTAGCTTCCGTGCAATTTGCGCACCGCACAATAATCGGTCATGCCCTACAGGTCAAAAGGCGGATGCGCACTGAATTCCAAGCGAAGAGATATGCCGAGATGAAGCTAAGTCAAGCGCCCACCCAACGCCCGACCGGCGCAATTGCTTTTTCCGACGGCCTGATCCTCAAAGGCATGGGGGTCGGCGCGCAGGGCGACGCCGTCGGCGAGGTCTGCTTCAACACCGCGATGACGGGCTATCAGGAGATCCTGACCGACCCGTCCTACGCCTCCCAAATCATCACCTTCACCTTTCCCCATATCGGCAATGTCGGGGTCAACAGCGAAGACATCGAGGACGCTTCGCCGGCAGCGGCTTCCGCCGCGCGCGGCGCGATTTTCCGCTGCGCCATCACCAGCCCGTCGAATTACCGCTCGCAGCTCGATTTCCCGGCTTGGCTGAAACGGCGCGGCATCATTGGCGTCTCAGGCGTCGACACCCGCGCCCTCATCGCTCAAATTCGTGAGAAAGGCATGCCGCATGCGGTCATCGCCCATCATCCGGGCGGCCAGTTCGACGAAGCGGCGCTGGTCCGCAAAGCCCAGGCCTGGAGCGGCCTTGAAGGACGCGATCTCGCAAAGGAAGTCTCGACCCTTCAAAGTTACACCCATACCGAGACTGCCTGGCGCTGGGGCAAAGGTTATGGCCGGTCGAACGGCGACGGGCCGCATATCGTCGTGATCGATTACGGCGTCAAAAGAAACATCCTGCGCCTTCTCGCCGACGAAGGCGCGCGCGTGACGGTCGTTCCCGCGAGCGCAACTTACGACGATATCATCGCCAAGAAACCGGACGGCGTCGTCCTTTCCAACGGGCCGGGCGATCCTGCTGCAACGGGCGTTCACTCCATTTCGGTTATCCGCAGGCTGATTGAAGAAAAAGTGCCGACGCTCGGCATCTGCCTCGGTCATCAAATGCTGGCGCTTGCCGCTGGCGCCAGGACGATGAAAATGGCGCAGGGCCATCACGGCGCCAATCATCCGGTCAAGGACCTTGCAACCGGAAAAGTCGAGATCGTCTCAATGAACCACGGTTTTACCGTCGACATGACATCCCTGCCCGCCAATGTCGAAGCGACCTTCACGTCGCTCTTCGATGGCAGCAATTCCGGCCTGCGCCTTACCGATGCGCCCGCTTTCTCAGTTCAGCATCACCCCGAAGCCTCGCCCGGCCCGCAGGATTCATTTGGCGTTTTCAGGAAATTCGTAGACAGCCTCAAAAAGGCCGCCTGACGCCGGCCCCCTCGCCAAACCGGCTTCACGCGGCTATAGACCCGCGCGACCCTTTCCCATTTGAATCGAAGAGACTGACCCTATGAAAATCGCCGGCAACGCCATCCGTCAGGGCATGGTCGTCATGTACAAGGACAAGCTCTGCCTCGTGATCAAGGCCGAGCACCGGACTCCCGGAAACTTGCGCGCCTTCAACCAGATCGAGATGCAGGACATCCAGTCGGGCACCAAATACAATGACCGCTTCTCGGCCAGCGAAACGGTCGAGCGGGTTCGCCTCGAACAGAAAGACCATCAATATCTCTATGACGAAGGCGACATGCTCGTGTTCATGGATTCGGAAAACTACGAACAGGCGCATATCGCCAAGGACCTTGTCGGCGAGCAGGCGGCGTTCCTCGAACCGAACATGAAGGTCATCATCGAGTTTCACGATGAGCGGCCGCTGAGCGTCACCTTGCCCGAGACGACGATTGCGACGATCAAGGAAACCGAGCCGACGACAAAAGGCCAGACGGCGTCGTCGTCCTACAAACCGGCCATCCTTGAAAACGGCGTCCGCGTGATGATCCCGCCTTATCTCGGCGAAGGCGAACGCATTGTCGTCAGGATCGCCGACTGCGAGTATGTCGAACGCGCGAAGTAACAGAGCGCGGAAAGCAAGGGGAGCGGCGTCTGGCGCCCATCCGCTGATCGGCGGCCTCGCCGCGTCATCCAACGAGAGACCATGACCGATACGCCCGCTTTCACTGTCCAGATTGTCCCGGTAACGCCGTTCCAGCAGAACTGCTCGATCATCAAGGCCGCCTCCGGCAAGGCGGCGGTCGTCGATCCCGGCGGCGAGCCCGACAAGATCATGGCGGCGGCGGCGCAGATGGGCGCGACCATCGAAAAAATCTGGCTGACCCACGGCCATCTCGATCACGCCGGCGCGGCAGAAGAAATCAAGCGCCGCACCGGAGCGCCCATCGAAGGTCCACAGAAGGAAGAAGTCTTCTGGTTGAACCAGATCCGCGACAGCTGGCGCAAATTCGGCATCGAGGATGGCGAGGATTGCACGCCCGACCGCTGGCTTGAAGACGGCGATACGCTGGAGCTCGACGGCGTCAGCTTCGATGTCGTCTACACGCCGGGCCACACGCCGGGTCATGTCGTCATTTATAACAGAGAAGCACGGATCGCATTTGTCGGCGACGTGATTTTCGCCGGCTCGATCGGGCGCACGGATTTTCCGCGCGGCGATCACGCAACGCTCATCCGCTCGATCACGGAAAAACTGTGGCCGCTCGGCGACGACATGCGCTTTGTGCCAGGACACGGACCGATCTCGACCTTCGGGCGCGAGCGCCAGTCAAACCCCTTTGTCGCCGACAGCATCACCGGCTATGCGGGCGCCGCAAAGACAGCGCCCGATGAAATCGCCCAGAAGACGACCAAGCGCTGGCAATAGACCAAAGCCTTTCGGCGATCGCGACAATTGAGGCTTTCCCGCCAAGCCTATTTTAGCGCGAACGCGCGACCCTTCGCCCATGGGCAGAGGCGGACTAGTCGAGTTCAAGCCGGCCCGGCGCGTGTTTGCGGGCCGGGGCAGGTCTCTTCTGACCTTTGGCGAATGGAAGATCGCCTTCGCCAGCATGGCCTTTGGCGGCGCGGTAACCGCCGGTTGGCTGATCGGGCAGACGGAATTCTCGTTGCCGATGACGTTTGCCCAATCGGTCATGGCCCAGCCGGTCACGGCCGCAACTGTCAGCGAGGCGCCCGCTGCCGCGCCGGTTGAAGCGGCCCTGCCGGTCAGCGCCGCCGCCGAGGGCATTGCCGCCATTGACCCGGAATCCGACAGCGAGGAAATCCTGCCGCAGATCGTCGTCGCCGAAAATGATGGCCGCCGCAGCAGAACCGATCCGCCTGCGGATTTTATCGGCGCGGTGTCCCGCGTTGTCGATGGCGACACGTTTTATCTTGAAGGGTTTGCAACCCGCATCCGGCTATGGGGCGTCGATGCGCCCGAGCGCGACGAGGAAGGGTTTGACGCCGCGACCGACATGCTGGCCGAGCTGGTCGCCGGACAAACCCTTTCCTGCGAACAGGTCGACACCGACAGATACAAGCGCATCGTTGCGCGCTGTTATTTCCCCGACGGCGGCGATCTTTCAGCGGCGATGATCGAGAGCGGCGCGGCAAGCGAATATCAGCGCTTCACCGACGGCTATTACAGCACCGAACCCTGATAGCTGTCGCTAGACAGACGGGCGGGCGCAAGCGTTGCCGCCCGCGCCCGCATTGTGCATCTCGCAATCCGACTGACAGCCTATGCCTTTCCGCGTTTTGGAGCGTCGTGCGGAGAGAGATGCAATCCTTTGTCGTCAGCTACGCAGCGCCATTTTGGCGCCGTTAGTCACAGTTGAGGGGCTCGCGCCGGAGGGGAAACCGGCGCGCTACACACGTCCTTGCTTCACCGTACATTGTCGACATATGGGCTGGCGAAATCGTCGCCGTCGACCTGCTTTTGTCGGCTACTGGAGGTATTGATACCGACACGGACAATTGAAAACCGAAGAGGCGCTGCCGTCAACCGGAAATCGCGTTAACAAAGATCACATTTTACGCTTTATTAACGAAGGTAAACAAATCGCAAAGACGATCTTCGTCAGTGAACCAGGCCTAGCAGCGACTTGTCGACCAGCCAGTCATTGCGAATCTTGTCGAAGCGGCGGCGGTCGGCGCCCTCTGACGAGGCCAGCGTGAACACCTTTTCAAAGCCGAAGACCACCAGCGCATTGTCGCGGCCGCCGAGCCCCACCGTGTCGGAATAGCGGACATACATGTCAAAGCCGAGCGCCGATTTGTAAATGCCGACACGATAATCGACATAATTGTCATTATACAGAGGGTTTGAATAACCGCTGACCCCGACCGCGCCGCGCGCCTCAAAGCCATAGGCGATCCTGGCGCGCGCTTCGCCATTTACATACCAGGCGGGTCCGGTCTCACCGAAATCGTTGGGGGTGAAAAAGCCGCGCAGATGTACCCGCCCGCCCTTGAACTTGCGGCGAACGCCCGCTTGCGCTTCGAAAAGGCCCTTGTGGCCGGCGTGATCGACGATGCCGTCCCGATTGAAATCGTAGGTGAAATCGGACGACCCCGGAAAGGTGTAATAGCGCGCGCCGGCCTCGAAATCGACTTTGCCAACGGAGGGTTTCCACGCCACATAGGTAAGGACGAGCGCGCCCAACTCGCCCTGAATCTTCACCGGATTGGAAAACACGCCAGCGAGCATTTCGCCGCGCACGAGTTCGACATATCCGTGCACGGCCGGATTGAGATGCGTGCTCTTGACGCCGCGAAACGAGCCATTGCTGTCGAGGCCGAGCGCGCCGGTCAGTTCGTAATCGGCCGCCGCCGCCCTGCCGCCCGCCGCCGCGAAAAAAAGCGCAAGCGCAAGACAGGCGACGCCGGAACGGCGGCGCCGCCTTTTGCCGTCGTGACTGACTGTCCCCCCGGACATGGTGAACCTTCGCGGCGCGTTGATGCGGACGTCCCACCGTCACACGCGCCGCCCCCCACCTGCAAGCTCCACGCCGCGAACGCATGGCGCATTTCGCCACAGGCGCGAAAACCGCGGTACAAATACATCTTTTCAGCCGCTTGAATGCGCACGCGCCAGCGCCATGTCGATGGGTTGAGGCCGCGTGCGTTTTGACGCACGCGCAGCAGCTCTTTGACAGTTCGGTTTTCCGGCGCACCGGCGTGACTATGGCTGGCCGTCGTGATGGGAATTATTGCAGCCCCCTGCCCGCAGCCGGTGAATTCGAAGACGCCGGTCAATACGGACAAAAACGCTGCACCCCGCATGAAACCGGGAAAGCTGAAGGGGCAAAGCCCGGAAACAATACGGCTTGTACGGACAATTACGCCCGCACATGCCGCATGCCTGGTTGGGCGCCGGGTCGGTCGCCTAGTCGGGCGTCGTGCCGCCCTGTCCAATGCGTTCACCACCGCCCTGCAACGGCTCCGTGCTGATCGGCGGCGGCGCCCCCGGGGCCATCACT
>JBGSVH010000237.1:0-4008 GCA_041753055.1 Parvularculaceae bacterium | reverse complement strand
CCGCTCCGCAGGCAGAAGATCCTTCAACAATCGCCATTCCGCTTCGTTCAAATCCCCGCGACTCAAGTGCGCCTCCTTCAAGAGGCATCCTTGAATCAAGTGTCGATTCAGGCGTCAATAACTTTGTAAACAGGGCCTAGGGCGTTTTCTGCGATCAACCGGATTCCACTCGATCGGAAAACGCCCTAGGGTTTTGTCTCGACCAGATCGATCGCGCCGTTTTTGAGCCGCAGAGCGACTTCCCCGCGGAGCAACCGATCGGCCATGTCGCCGAAAATTTCGCGGCGCCATCCATCGAGCGCCGGAACATCGCGGTCGCCGGCGGCGATAGCCTCAATATCCTGCGCTGTCGCAATCAATCTCGGCGCCACGCCAAATGCTTCCGACTGGCGTTTCAGCAGCACTTTTAGCAGTTCGACGACATCGGGCGGCGGCGTGGCGCGGCGCGACGGTTTTTCAAGTTCGGGAAGGTCGCCGCGCGGAATTTTGCGGCCTGCCGTGATCGCGTCAAGGATGCCGGCCGCCGACCGCGAGCGTTCAAATCCGTGCGGCATGGTGCGCGCGCCGGCAAGGTCTGCAGGCGACGATGGCTTCAGCCGCGCCAGTTCAAAGATCGCTTCGTCTTTGAGAACCCGCCCGCGCGGCAGGTTTTTCTCTTGCGCCTCGCTTTCGCGCCATTCCGCAAGTTTGATCAGGGGCCCAAGATCGCCCGGTCGGACGCCGCGCATCTTCAGCCGGCTCCAGGCGGTTTTCGGATCGACGCGATATAGCGACGGATCGCGCAGCGCCTCCATTTCCGCTTCGACCCAGCTGATCCGGTTTCCCGATTCAAGTTTGTCACGAAGGATGAGGTAGGCGTCGCGCAAATGCGTCACATCGGACAGCGCATAGGCGAGCTGCGCGTCGGACAGCGGGCGGCGCGCCCAGTCGGTAAACCGGCTGCCCTTGTCGACAGAGGCGCCGACCAGGGACCGCATCAAAGGCTCGTAGCCAATCTGTTCGCCAAATCCGCACGCCATCGCGGCGATCTGGGTGTCGAAAAGCGGTAAGGGCGCCGCGCCCGTCAGTTGAAAGAAGATTTCGACATCCTGACGCGCGGCATGAAAGACCTTGACCGTCGTATCGTCGGCGAGCGTTTCCAGAAATGGCGACAGATCCAGTCCGGGCGCCATTGGGTCGATGATCGCCTCGACGCCGTCGGCCGCCGCCTGAATGAGGCAGAGGATCGGCCAATAGGTCTTCTCGCGCATGAACTCGGTGTCGACGGCGAAATAGGGGCGTTTGCGCAATTCGGCGGAAAACGCCGCAAGCTCGTCGGTTGTGGTGATAATTCTCATAGGGAGCGGCTTCTAACAGCGACCGGGGGTCCAGTCACCCGCCTTCGGACGGGGCCGGCCCGCCTTGACAAGAAGGGGCGGGATTGCCACTCCGGCGCCGCCCTGTTTCGATGAGGATTTCCCATGCACGCCTATCGTTCGCACGACTGCGGCGCGTTGCGCCCTGAAGCCGTCGGACAGACCGTTCGTCTGTCCGGCTGGGTTCACAGGAAGCGCGACCATGGCGGCCTGCTCTTTGTCGACCTTCGCGACCATTACGGCGTGACCCAGCTGGTGGTGGAGCCGGAATCCCCGGTCTTCGCCACGATCGAGCGGCTGCGCGCCGAAAGCGTCATTCGCGTTGACGGGAAGGTGGTGGCGCGGACAGCGGAAACCGTCAATATGGCGCTGCCGACCGGCGGCGTTGAAATTCGCATTACCGACTGTGAAGTATTGTCGGCGGCCGAAGAATTGCCGCTGCCGGTTTTCGGCGAGCCGGACTACCCCGAAGAAGTTCGTCTCAAATACCGGTTCCTCGATCTTCGCCGCGACACGCTCCACAAAAGCGTCGCCTTGCGCTCTGCGGTTATCTCATCGCTGCGGCGACGGATGATCGATCAGGGCTTCACCGAATTCCAAACTCCGATCCTGACGGCGTCGAGCCCTGAAGGAGCGCGTGATTTTCTCGTTCCCTCGCGCATGCATCCCGGTAAATTCTACGCTCTGCCGCAGGCGCCGCAGCAGTTCAAGCAATTGCTGATGGTCGCGGGCTTCGATCGCTATTTCCAGATCGCGCCGTGTTTCCGCGACGAGGACGCCAGAGCCGATCGCAGCCCCGGCGAATTCTATCAGCTCGATTTCGAAATGAGCTTCGTCACGCAAGAAGACGTCTTCGACGCCATCGCGCCAGTCCTTTCCGGCGTGTTCGAGGAATTCGCAACCGGCAAGTCGGTGACGAAACCGCCATTCCCGCGCATCAAATTCGCTGATGCGATCCGCAAATACGGCTCCGACAAGCCGGACTTAAGAAACCCGATCGAGATGGGCGATGTCTCCGAGCATTTCCGCGGCTCCGGCTTCAAGGTTTTTGCCGGCATGCTTGAAAAAGACCCGAAGATCGAAGTCTGGGGCATTCCGGCGCCGGGCGGCGGCAGCCGCGCATTCTGCGACCGCATGAATTCCTGGGCGCAGGGCGAAGGCCAGCCGGGCCTTGGTTATGTCTTTTGGCGTGATGGCGAAGAAGGCGGCGCCGGCCCCATCGCCAAGAACATTGGCGCTGAACGCGCCGAAGCGATCCGCGCGCAGTTCGGGTTGAAAGTCGGCGACGCCTGTTTCTTCGTCGCCGGCAAGCCGGACGATTTCTACAAATTCGCCGGCCTTGCGCGGACCCGTGTCGGGACCGAATTGAAACTGATTGACGAGAACCAGTTCAAATTCTGCTGGATCGTCGACTTCCCGATGTATGAATGGAACGAAGACGAGAAGAAAATCGACTTCTCGCACAACCCGTTTTCGATGCCGAATTTCGATCACGCGGCATTCGCGAAACTCGACAAGAACGACAAGGATACGATCCTCGCCATTACCGCGTTCCAGTATGACATCGTCTGCAACGGCGTTGAACTGTCGTCTGGCGCGATCCGGAACCACAAGCCGGACATCATGCTGAAAGCGTTCGAGATCGCCGGCTACAGCGCCGACTTCGTCGAAACGAAATTCGGCGGCATGCTGAACGCCTTCCGCTATGGCGCGCCGCCCCACGGCGGTTCGGCGCCGGGCGTCGACCGCATCGTCATGCTGCTCGCCGGCGTTGAGAATTTGCGCGAGGTCATCGCCTTCCCGCTCAATCAACAGGCGCAGGATCTGATGATGCAGGCGCCGAATGAAGTGATGGAAAAGCAACTGAAAGAACTACACATCCGCGTCGTGCCGCCGATTGTCGAGAAGAAGGGCTGATCTCAGATCGGCGTTTCAGGCTCCTGCGCGACGATCGCTGGCGCCGCGCGCGCGAGACCCTTTTCAAAAAAGGCATAGACCGCGCAGCCGGCGGCCATGGATGCTGTTGCAAAGAACAAGGTGCTTGGGCTGATCGAGTAGAAAAAGTGGCCGAGCACCGGCGCAAAGACAAAACCAGAAGCGCCGGCGGCGTTGGAAAGGCCTGCCGCCGAGCCCTGCTCGTCGCTCGATACCGACAGGGAGGCGCCGCCGACAAATCCCGGCGTGATCATGCCAGCGCCAAGTCCTGACAATAACATTCCGAAGACCAGCGGTCCGAGTTCGGTCGATAAGGCGATAATAACGTGGCCGATGCAGATGAGGATCGGGCCGACGCGCAACAGCGTCATGGGCGGCAGATTGAAGCGCTGTACCAGCACCAGCTGTGAGAACAGCGACGCCATCGCCGCCGCCGATAGCGCAACGCCTACAAGCTGCAATGCATCCTCGCTCTTCAGCCCGAGCCGGTCGATGAAATAGAATGCTATGAACTGGATCGGGATCGCGGTCGCCACCGCCGACGCAAGACCGAATATCAGGAACGGACGGATGCGCCTGTCCATCGGCGAGAGTTTTGGCTGCGCCTCGCGTTGTTTCGGGCGGGTGCGTTCCGGCAGGAAAAAATAGACGGCGATAACCGCGCAGGCCGCCGCCGCAGCGACGGCGTAAAGCGGCGCCAGCGGATCGATCGCGACCA
>JBGSVH010000236.1:0-11221 GCA_041753055.1 Parvularculaceae bacterium | reverse complement strand
GCGCGAGGCGATGGCCGACGCGGCGCGCCGCGCGCGCGATTATGTTGAAAAGAATTTCGACTATGTCGGCTAGCGCTTCCCGGAAGAGGCGCGGCGCATTCACTATGGCGAGGTCAAGGAACGAAACATCTTTGGCGAGGCAAGCGGCAAAGAAGTCAAAGAACTTGTCGATGAAGGCGTGTCGATCGCGCCGTTGCCTCCCGCTCCGGCCGACGCTGTAAAGAAGAAACTGATCTAAAAAACTGCGGCGGCGCAATGATACAGCCATTGCGTTTGGCGCCGGCATAAGGCTTCCATCTGTCCATGCGCGCTGTCTTCGACCGCTGCCGGGAGCTTCCCTATTTCAAGGTGTTCAGCGACGCCTCGCTGGCGGCGCTGATTGAGCGCGGGCGCTGGTTTTCGCTGGCAGGCGGCATGGAGCTCTTTCATCAGGGCGATCCGGCGGACGCTGTCTATTTCGTCCTCACCGGCCGTCTTATCGTTGTCCGTCAGGGCGAGGGTGACGAGGAAGTCATTGGCTATGTTCGCTCCGGCGAGCCGGTGGGCGAAATGTCGCTGCTCGCCGGGGAAGAGCATTCCGCATCGGTCTTCGCTTTGCGCGACACCGAGCTTTTGGCGATCGCCAAGAGCGACGCTGACGATCTCCTCAACACCTGCGCGGATTTTTCACATGCCTTGGCGAATTCCATCGTGACGCGCGCGCGTCACCCCAATGACAGTTTCAGTCACGCCAGTCCGCGTGTTTTCGCCCTGATCGGATCGTCGCCGTCGATCGACATCGAATCGCATGCGCGATGGCTGTCGGGTGTGATTTTGGCTTATGGGCGGCGCGTAAAAATCGTGCCTGATCCGGAGACGCTGAGCGACGGCGCCTTTGACGATGTCGAAGCCGAGCACGACGTCTTGCTGCTAACCGCTCGGGTCGGTGATTCTCCAACCTACCGTTTTTCCCTGCGTCACGCTGACCGGTTTTTTGTTTTTGCGAGACAAGATGCGCGCCCGCCGCGTCCGTTTCCGCTGACGCCGACCGAGAATGAGCCGGCGCGGCGTTTCAGGCTGGTTGACATTGTCATGCTGCATGAAGGCATGAAATCGGGCAGCGTTTCCGACTGGGTCGACGCCGTCGACGCCAATCGGATTTTCCATATCAGCGGCGCCAGAACCGAAGAGCGCCTTGCGCGCGCCATCGCCGGACGCACGGTCGGTGTCGTGATGTCCGGCGGCGGCGCGCGCGCTTATGCTCATATCGGGGCCGTCAAGGCGTTGCGTGAACGCAAAGTGCCGATCGATTTTCTGGCAGGCGCGTCGATGGGCGCGATTATCGCCGCCTGTGTCGCCATGGGCTGGAGCGATCAGGAGATCGAAGCGCGCATTCGCGACGGTTTCGTCAGCTCAAATCCCCTGGGCGATCATGTTCTTCCCGTGGTTGCGCTGACGCGGGGCGCGCGGGTGGAAGAACGGTTGAAACGGCATTTCGGCGATACGCGAATCGAAGATCTCGAAGTGCCGTTTTTTTGCACGTCGTCGGAATTGACCAAAGGCGTGACGCGGATACACCGCCGGGGCTTGTTGCGCGACGCCTTGCGCGCGTCGATCGCCCTGCCGGGCATTCTTCCGCCCGTCGTCGAAGACGGAAACCTTCTCGTCGACGGCGCGGTCATGAACAATTTTCCGACCGACCTGATGACCAATCTCCATCGCGGCGTCACCATCGGCATTGATGTGGCGCGCGAAGGAACGATTTCACCCGACGCATTCGACGATCCGCCGCAGTTTCTCGAATGGATATGGCATAACGGATTCAAGTCCGCGCCGCCGATTGTCTCGCTGCTGATGCGGGCGGCGACCACGCGGCAGGAATTGCGGCCCAAAGACCGCCCCGCCGACATCCTCATCACCCCCGAAGTGAGAGGGGTCCAGCTCCGCGACTGGAAGGAATACGACCGGGCGGTGATCGACGGTTATGCCGCGACGCTCGGAGCCCTCGACCGTGACTGGGCCAAGCTTGCGCCGATCGTAGAGCCGCTGATTGACCGTTAACTACCTGTAATTAAATAACTAAATCAGAATTGCGCCAATTTCTCCACCGTTGCAAAAATTCATTTCATACTAATCAGTCTAGTATGATAATAAGCGCGCCTGATTTGAGGATGGTGGTGCGATGAAGAAATATGCCTTGGCGGCGATCGTCGCCGCCGTCGTGACCGCAATTGTGGTCGTTGGCGTGCGCTGGGCGGTGCACGGCCGTTTCATTGAAGTGACCGACAACGCCTATCTGAAGGCGGACACGGTCATAGTCGCGCCGAAAATCGCTGGCCGGATCGCCTCGGTCGCCGTCGCAGACAACGCCATTGTCCGCGCCGGCGACGTCCTCGTCGTAATTGAGGACGCCGACTTTAGCGCCCGTTTGCGCCAGGCCGAGGCTGAACTTGCGGCGCGGCAGGCAGCGCTTGACGCGATCCGCCTGAAGATAGCGCTCGCCGGCGCGGAAGTCGCGGGCGCCGCCGCCAATGTCAAATCAGCCGAAGCCTCGCTCGACCTTCAAAAGCTCGAACGCCAGCGCGCGGCCGATCTCGCCAAGGAAAGCTTTGCGACCAAACGGACGCTCGATCAGGCGAATGCCGCGCTCAAGGACTGGAGCGGCCGTTTTGAAGGCGCCGCCGCCGGCCTCGACGCCGCCAAAGCATCCGCCTCGATTGCCGAAGCGCAGGAGAAAGAAGCCGCCGCCGCGCTCGCCGTCGCAGAAGCGCGGCGCGATCTGGCGCGTCAGGATCTCGACAACACAGAGGTTCGGGCGCCAACAGATGGCGTCGCGGGCAACCTTGCTGCGCGCGAAGGGCAGTACACGTCGCCCGGTCAGCGCCTCCTTTCCGTTGTTCCAGTTGCGGATGTTTATGTCATCGCCAATTTCAAGGAAACGCAGATCGGCAAAATCAGGCCGGGGGCCAAGGCTTCTTTGGAAATTGACGCCTATCCTGGCGTTGAGATTGAAGGCGAGGTTGACAGTCTGGCGCCGGCCAGCGGCGCCGAGTTCAGTCTGTTGCCGCCTGAAAATGCGACAGGCAATTTCACCAAGGTGGTTCAGCGCATGCCGGTAAAGATCAAGGTGACGCGCGCGCCGGCAAGCCTTGCCTTGCTGCCCGGCCTTTCGGTGACAGTTGCGGTCGACACGCGCGGCGGCGACAAGGGGCCGCCAACGGCGCTGTTTTCGCCGCGAAAGAATGACGGCGGCAAGTCGAGCTCATGATCGCGACGGTCGCTGACGCCGAGATCGCCCGGCTGGCCGCTGCGCCGGCGTCGGACCATATCGATCCGAAAAAACTCGCGATTTTTGCGATGATGGTCCTCGGCATGTTCATGGCGATTCTCGATATTCAGATTGTCGCCGCTTCGCTGCCGCAAATTCAGGCGGGACTTGCCGCCAGCGCTGACCAGATCAGCTGGGTGCAAACATCCTATCTCATCGCCGAAGTGATGATGATCCCGATATCCGGTTATTTGTCGCGAGCGCTATCGACGCGCGTTGTGTTTTCGGTGTCGGCGGCGGGGTTCACGCTCGCCAGCCTTGGCTGCGGCCTTGCCTGGAACATGGACGTTCTGATCGTCATGCGCGCCATCCAGGGATTTGTCGGCGGCGCCATGATCCCGCTGGTTTTTTCGACTTCCATTACCGCGTTTCCGCGCTCGCGCTCGATGCAGATTTCCGCCGGTATCGGTCTCATCGTCACCCTGGCGCCGACGATTGGTCCGACGCTTGGCGGCGCGCTGTCGGAGTATTTGAGCTGGCACTGGCTGTTTTTTGTCAATGTCATTCCGGGTGCGCTGATTGCGGTTGTCGTCTGGCTTTATGCTGATTTCGACAAGCCAACCCCAGCGATGCTGACGCGCTTTGACGGCGCCGGATTTGTGATGATGGCGACAGCGCTCGGTCTTGTCGAATTCATTCTGGAGGAAGGGCCGGGCGACGACTGGTTCGCCAGCCGCACCATTTCCGCCATGACCATTATTGCGCTCGCGGCTGGCGTCGGGTTTTTCTGGCGCTCAACACGCCGCGCCAATCCGCTGGTCGATTTTTCCGTCTACCGCAATTCGAATTTTTCCGCGGGTTGCATGGTCGCCTTTTCGACCGGCGTCGCCTTGTTCGGGCTCGTCTACATTCTACCGCTATACCTCGCGCGCATCAGAGGCCTGAATTCCTTGCAGATTGGCGAAACCCTGCTGGTGACGGGCGCGGCAATGTTCCTTGCTGCGCCGATCGCGGCGATGCTGTCAAAGCGCTTCGATCCCCGCCTTGTTGCGGCGGCGGGTCTCATCATTCTTGGAGTGAGTACGGCGCAAATGACGAAACTGACGGCCGATTGGGCCTATTGGGAGTTTTTCTGGCCGCAAGTCGGGCGCGGCGCCGGGCTGATGATGACAATGGCCCCGCTCAACGTCATCGCGCTTGGCACGCTTGACCCGGCGAAAGTTCCGGGCGCGTCCGGCCTGTTCAATCTGTCGCGCAATCTCGGCGGCGCCTTCGGTCTTGCCATCATCAACACCGTCCTCAATGATCGGACCGTCCATCACACACGCATGCTGGCGGATAATTTCGACCTTTCGCGCAGTGTCGTCGAGGAGCGGCTTTCGTCGCTGACCGCCTATTTCGCCATGCAAGGCCATGCCGATCCGGCCGCCGCCGCCTTGCGCGCGCTTGCCAATATTGCGCGCCGCGAAGCCTCAGTCCTTGCTTTCACTGACGTCTTCCAACTGATTACGCTCGCCTGTCTGGTCACGGCGCCATTGCTGATTCTGGCGCTGCCGCCAAAAGCCAACGTGGAAATCGGAGGTCACTGATGCCAGCACCAAGACGCAAAGGCCGTAGGGCCGACCCGTCTAAGGACGAAGCCATCCTCGAAGCGTCAAGCACCCTGTTCATGGAACGCGGCTACGCGGTGTCGCTCGACGAGATTGCCGCTGCCGCCGGGGTTTCGAAGCAGACTATTTATGCCCGCTACGCTTGCAAGCACGATTTGCTGGCGGCCGTCGTTCATCAGGTCGCGGAGGAAATTGTTGGCGCGCTGAAACCGGGCGCCGCCGGCGCCGGTGAAACGCTAGCGAAATTTGGCGAGGGTTTTGTCGAGGTGGTGTTCGATACGCGCCGCGTTGCGATGTTGCGTCTGATCATCGCCGAGTCCGCGCAATTTCCAGAACTAGCCCAACGTTACTATGAAAGCGGCCCTGCTTTCGTGCGCACGCAACTCGCCGCCTATCTTGAAGGCGAAATGCGCGCCGGACGTCTCGCGCTCGCCGATACGCGTGCGGCCGCGTCGCAGTTCCTCGGCCTGATTATGGGCGCGGATCATCTTGCCGCGTTGATGGGGCTTCTTGAAGCGCAAAGCGCCAGTGGTCAGCGGCGCCGTGTTCGCGCGGCGGTCGACGCCTTCATCACGCTATACGCGCCGCGCTGACGGCCAACCACTACCGGTTCAGTGCGTGCGCCCAAAGAGACGCGCCAGGAGTGACGGTTGCGCATCGGCGGAATGATGCTTTTCGTGGTCTTCGTCATCGTCGTCGTGGCCGCCCGAATGATGCTTCTTGTGGTCGTCGTCATCATCGTCATCGTGACCATGGCCGCCCTTGCCGCTGAACTGCGCCTGAACCGACGCGGCGCAGGCGTCATTGTGGCGCAGGAAGGCGTTCTCGATCGATGCGTCGCGCCCCTGCAACGAGAGTTCGACTTTATCAGCGAGGCGCTTGACCTCGGCCGCAAGTTCCTGGCTGGCGGCGAGGCGGATATCGGCTTCGGCCCGCGCGGTGCGCCCGGCGCTTGCAATGCGCGCGGCGATGATGGCGAGCACCGCGCCGCCGACCAAAAAGATAAAGCCGGCGCTCAAAACGCCGACCTGAAAAATTGTTGACGACATTGCCCTTACCCCTTCAGTCCCCCGAAAGCGCAATTTTACGCGCGGCGAATTTCGCGGTCTAGCGCCAGCGGCATCGCGCGAAAAATATTCTGTAAACCGCAAGAAATCGATTGACGGTATGAAATCGCCGTTTGCAGCCGCGCCCCCGAAGTGTTTGTCGGGCGCACATGACGACGCTTTTTATATGCCGGGACCGGGCTTTAGCGCCGTGACCATGTAGTTGACGTCGGTGTCCTCGACAATTTTCCACAGGTCCATCAGCGGATTGTAGGCGACGCCGGCGCGCGCCGTTACGACCATGCCACAGGCTGTCAGCGACTGCTCCAGCTCTTCCGGCTTCAGGAATTTTGCTGGGTCGTGCGTCCCGCGCGGCAACCAGCCAAGCACATATTCAGCGCCAACCTTGGCGAGCGCGAAGGCCTTGAGGGTCCGGTTGATCGTGGCGACGATCATCAGCCCGCCGGGCCTTACGAGATCGGAAGAGCGGGCGAGAAAGGCGGCGGGGTCGATGACGTGTTCGATCACTTCAAGGTTGAGCACGATGTCAAACGGCGGTTCCTTGGCGGCGACCAAAGCTTCAACTGTCGTTGCGCGATAATCGATCTCGAGCTTGTGCTCGCTGGCGTGAACCATAGCGGTCTTGATATTGCGCTCGGCGGCGTCGATCGCGACGACATCAGCGCCAAGGCGGCGCATCGGTTCAGCGACAAGACCCCCGCCGCAGCCGACATCGAGCAGCCGCAACCCGGTGAGCGGCGACCGCGCGCGGCGATCCCGGCTGAAATGCGCACAGGCGGCGTCCCTGATATAAGCAAGGCGCACCGGGTTGAATTTGTGCAGCGGTTTGAATTTGCCGAACGGGTCCCACCATTCGTCTGCGATCTTCGAGAATTTTTCGACCTCGTCCGGATCGATGCTGGTCTGGACGGCGTCCATGGGCTGTTTCTTTCACTTTGGCTCAACCGCGCGATAGATTTTCGGCGTCTTGCGCGGCCGCGAATGCGGCCTATAGACATGGCGCAATAGTAGATGGCTGAAAAGGCGGCGAGCCGGCGCATGGCGCGAATAGTGATGAAATTCGGCGGGACATCGGTTGCCGATGTCGAGCGCATGCGGCGGGTTGCGGCCTTCGTGAAACGCGAGGCGGATGCCGGCCACTCGGTCGTGGTCGCAGTTTCCGCGATGGCGGGCGAGACCAACCGGCTTGTCGCGCTGTGCGCCGACGCCGGCCCCCCCGACACCGCCCTCGACGTCCGAAATGTCGAATATGACGCCGTGGTCGCCAGCGGCGAACAGGTGACTTCCGGGCTTTTGGCGCTGATCCTTCAGAAAATGGGCTACCGGGCGCGCTCCTGGCAGGGGTGGCAGGCGCCGGTGAAGACCGACGGCGCGCATGGCAAGGCGCGGATCGTCGATATTCCGGGCGACCCCATTGGCGAGGCGATCGACACCGGAGAGATCGCTGTCGTGGCCGGCTTTCAGGGAATTGCGCCGGACGGGCGCATATCGACGCTCGGACGCGGCGGGTCGGATACGACCGCGGTGGCGTTCGCCGCTGCGCTCGGTGCTGAGCGCTGCGACATCTACACCGATGTCGATGGTGTCTATACAACTGACCCGCGCATCTCCAAACAGGCGCGCAAACTGGAGCGCGTCTCCTACGAAGAAATGCTCGAGATGGCGTCGCTCGGGGCGAAAGTGCTGCAGACGCGTTCGGTTGAGCTTGCAATGGCCTTTAATGTGCCGGTTCGTGTGCTATCGAGCTTTGGGCCGCCCGATTCGCCGACTTCCGGCACGCTCATCTGCGATGAGGATGACATCATGGAAAAACAAATCGTCAGCGCCGTGACGCTTTCGAAAGACGAAGCGAAGATCAGCCTGTTGTCGGTTCCTGACGAGCCGGGCCGGGCGGCGATGATTTTCGGCCTGCTCGCTGACGCCGGCATCAATATCGACATGATCGTGCAGAGCCCCTCGCGTCAGGCGGGCGCCAATATTTCCTTTACCATGGCTGAATCGGAACTGGCGCGCGCTGTTGAAGCGCTGACGCTCGCGAAAGACGACATTGGTTATGTGCAGATGCAATCCGACCGCAATGTCGTCAAGGTTTCGGTCATTGGCGTCGGCATGAGGAGCCACACCGGCGTCGCCTCGACGATGTTCAAGGCGCTTGGCGAGCGCGCCATCAATATTCAGAATATTTCCACATCCGAAATCAAGATCAGCGTGCTGATCCCGTCAGACTATGGCGAATTGGCTGTCAGGACGCTTCATCAGGCTTATGGACTCGACCGCGCGCAAGGCGCGGCCTAATCGTCTGCACGGAATGAACGCAAAGAAAAAGTCTGCGACTGGGGCGGGCGGGATCGCCGCGCTGCTGCGCTCTATGCACGACGCGGTCGCAGCAGCGGTCTCCGCGCAGGAGCGGCTCGACAAGTTGACGCTTGTCATCGCGCGCCATGTCGATTCGGACGTCTGCTCGATCTATCTCCGGCTTCCAAGCGACGAGCTTGAGCTTTACTCGACGGAAGGTCTGAACCGAGAAGCCGTACACAATACGCGCCTGCAATGGGGCGAGGGACTTGTCGGCATTGTTGCGCAGACACAGCGTCCGCTTGTCACCTCGGACGCCCCGCTGCACCCGAATTTTGCCTACCGTCCGGAGACCGGCGAAGATCCACTCCATTCGTTTCTTGGCGTGCCGCTGATCCGGTCCGGCAAGTCGCTCGGCGTCCTGGTTCTGCAAAACCTGGCAAGCCGGCGGTATACGGATGAAGAAGTCGGCGCCGCCCAGGCGTTGGCGACCTTGCTGGCAGAGATCGCTGCGTCAGGCGAACTGTTTGATCCGCGCACGACCGCGGAAGTCGGCGCAATGCTGCACCAGCCCGAGCGGCTTGTCGGCGTCGGCGTTGTTCCCGGCGTCGCCTTTGGCAAGGCGGCGTTTCATGAGCCGCCAACGCCCAAGCACAAGGTTTTTGCCCGCGACGCCGCTGCTGAAGCGGCGCGGCTTGAAGAGGGTCTTGTCAGGCTGCAGGCGTCGATTGACGCCTTGCTGGCGAATACGGCGCTCGGCGACGCGCCGCGCGAGGTTCTCGAGACCTACCGGCTCTTTGCCTATGACCGCGGCTGGAAAGAGCGCATGCGCGCCGCAGCGATGTCTGGCTTGACCGCCGAGGCGGCGGTCGAGCAGGTGCAAGCGGAAAACCGCGCCCGCATGGCGCAGGTCAAGGACCCCTATCTGCGCGAGCGCATGCACGACCTAGATGATTTGTCGAACCGATTACTGAGGCAGTTGACAGGTGAAAAAGCGGCGCCCGCCGACATGCCGGACGACGCAATCCTGATTGCACGCTATCTTGGCCCAGCCGAACTGCTTGAGTATGACCGGGCGAAATTAAAGGGCCTTATAGTTGGCGAAGCGTCAGTGACATCGCACGTCGCAATCGTCGCCAGAGCGCTTGGCGTGCCGCTCGTCGCCGGGTTCGACAACGCAATTTCGATCGCCGAAGAAGGCGACGAGATCGTCATTGATGGCGATCTTGGCGAAGTGCATATTCGTCCAACATCGGAGATCTCCGCAAGTTTTCGCGAAAAGCGTACGCTGCAATCGCAGCAGCAGGAAGCCTTCGCCGCCGAGCGCACTCTGGAGAGCGTCACACGCGACGGCGTTGCCGTCGATCTATTGATGAATGTCGGCATTCCCCTTGATATGGCCAATCTTCAAAGCACAGGCGCTGTCGGCGTCGGCCTTTTTCGAACTGAACTGCAATTTCTGATCGGCGCCCAATTGCCGCGCGCCGGCGCGCAGCAAAAACTTTATTCGGAAATTCTCGACCGCGCTGACGGCAAACCTGTGGTTTTTCGCACTGCCGATCTCGGCGGGGACAAAGCCGCCGCCTATATGAAACGGCGAGATGAAGCGAACCCCGCTATGGGCTGGCGCGGCATGCGCATGGCGGTCGACCGTCCCGGGCTCTTTCGTCCGCAGCTGCGCGCGCTGCTTGCGGCGGCGGCAGGCCGCGAACTCAATGTGCTGTTTCCGATGATTACCGTTGTCAGCGAAATCGAAGCGGCACGAGCGCTCCTCGACCGTGAAGTCGACCTTCGCAACAAGCGCAACCGGCCGATGCCGACCGTCATTCGCCTCGGCGCCATGATTGAAACGCCGGCCGCCGCCTGGCGGATCGATGAGATCGCGTCGCGCGTCGATTTCCTGTCGATCGGGGGCAATGATCTCGCGCAATTTTACTATGCCGCCGACCGCGATTCGGAGATGACCCAGAGCCGTTTCGATCCGCTCGAACCGGGTTTCCTGAGTTTCCTGTCGAGACTGGCGTCGGGCGCCAGCGCCGCGAGAAAATCGCTGACCTTTTGCGGCGAGCAGTCGGCCGACCTGTTGATGGCGGCGGCGCTGATCGGCGTCGGCGTCACGCGGTTTTCAGCGCCGGCGTCGGCGATCGGCCCGTTGCGGCGCCTCATCCGCTCAATTGAACAGGCTGCGGTGTCAAAATGGATCACGGTGCATCTTGTGGGTCCCCAAAGGCCGCTGCGCCGGGACTTCGAAGCATTCCTGCGGCGAGGCGGTGCGGCGTTATCCTGAGCGCAATCTGGCTCAAATGATGCTATCTGGTGAAAATCGAACGCAGCGAATCGGGCGTCAACGCGATGTTAACGCAGTTGCAGGCTAAAAAGTCATGGGCGCAGCGGTGACAATTGCAGACCAATTGCGTTACGTTAACTTAAAGAGCGGCGTCAGGCGCTAAACATTGTGTCAGTGAAAAACGGTTCGGCGGAAATATTCGAGCTACAGGACGCGCGCACACGCCTGCGTGCGCTGGAGGTTGATCCCAAGAATTTTCTGGCGGTCGGCCCCTATCTCGAAGCGGTGCGCGAACGCCACGGCCTCTCGATCGCAACCGTCAGCGAGCGCACGCACATCAAGGCGAGCTATCTCGAAGCGATCGAGCAGATGGCGATCAATGCGCTGCCATCAAAGCCATTCGCGATCGGGTTTGTTCGCGGTTACGCCGAGGCTCTGGGTATTGATCCCGGCCCGGTGGTCGACCGGTTCAAAGACGAGGCCGGTTATTCGGCCGTGAAAAAGGAAGCGGAGCCGAAGGCTGCACCAGCGGCGGAGCCGCCAGTGCGCGCCGAGCCGATGCGTCTTTCGCTTCTGGCCGTGCTGGCGATCCTCGGCTTCATGATCTGGTGCGCCTATCTTGTCACCCATCCCGGTCCCGACGCGGTGAAAACACCGTTGCGTCTGAACGGCGTGCCGCTGGCGCCGGCGGCCAATCCGGCATCCGGCGCCGCCG
>JBGSVH010000235.1:0-3602 GCA_041753055.1 Parvularculaceae bacterium | reverse complement strand
TGAGGGCCGCCTGCGGCGCAAGCCGTACACGGAGAGCCGGATGCTTGGAAACTTGCACGTCCGGTTCGGAGAGAGGGATGGAGAAACTTGCCTCCGTATGGGGGTAAAGCGCTTCATCCCTACTCTACTTTGCTGCTTCTTTCTTTTCGATGGTTTTGCGGGCGCGCTTGAACGCCGCATCTGATTTGAGAAAGCGCTCGATCATCAGGGCGGCGAGGTCTGCCATTGGAATTTCGCGGCCGAATTCCCGGGCATGGACGAGCGCGTAATCAGCGAGCGCGTCGTGCGCGTCGGGGTGCAGCATGACCGCCAGCTTAACGGCTGGGCGATCCGCGACGGGGCCGATCTTGAGGGTCACAACGACGCCTCCTTCGAGGGCACGGGACGCAAGACAAGATCCTTGTGCACGATGACGCGCAGCGGCCAGCCGGGCCTGATCCTGATCGTCGGCTGGATGTCGAGATTGCGCTGGACGATCTTCTGACCGGCTTGATTGGTCGAGCCTTGAGCGGACTCGCGCAGGGCGGCGACGATGTCGCTCTCGGCGTCGTCGAAGGAGAGTTCAGTTCCGACGCCCAAGAGGGTCGAGAGCACGATGCCTTTGAGCAAGCGGAAGGTGTGGAAGTCGACTTCATCCGAGAGCCCGGAATAGCCGGCGACATCGCTCGCCGGCATGTTGTCGATGACGATCGACGCGCCATCCGGGTAGATGATCCGCGACCAGACCAGCAGCGCGCGGGACTGGCCGAAGGCGATGACGCTGTCATAGCGGCCGATCAGCTTTGCCCCTTGCGGGATCAGAAGATACTGGCCGGTGACGGTGTCACGAACATTCTGGGTCACCTGCGCGATCACGGTGCCCGGAAGATCGGAGTTGACGCCGGTAATGAGACTTGCGGGAATGACGGTCCCCGCCATCACTTCGAACGGCGTCGCCGGATCTTCGATGCGGTGCGGATTGTCGGTCTCGCTGAGCCGGCCCTCTTCCAGAAAGTCGAGCTTGCGAATTTGCCGACTAGGGTCCTCCTCGCGCTCGGCGCCGAAGGGAGTCTTCGGCGCGCCGAGGCCCAGATCGGCGAGCGCTTGAGGAATCTGGCCCGAGAGGTCGGCGCCGTCCGCGCGCCGCGCCGCGCCGGCGTTCGACTTCAACTGAAAGAAGACGCCAGCGCCGCGCGCTTCGCTGGCGATCTGCGCCTCGCGTAAAGCAGCCTCGCGCGCGGCGTCGGTTTCCGGCGAGTTCCGGAATGGCGTCGGCGACAAGGCGGCGAAGTCGGTCTGGTCGAGAAAGGCGTCCTCGCCTAACATGTCGACCGCCTCTTCCGCATTGAGGATCGCGGCGCCGAGATCGCCAGGCAAGGGCGGCCCGAGCTTTGGCGCAACATCGGCGTAGGTCTTGGGGAGCGCGTCGAGGCCTTCGGCGGTCGGCTTGGTCTCGGTATTGTAGAGTTCTTTCCCCTTCGCTTCGCCGATCGCCCGCGGCGGCCGCAGCGCGATCGTCATCGCGCCGAAGACGAGGATCGCCGCCCCGCCGGCGGCGATCATCAGCGCGGTGCGATTGAGGCGCGTCACGGGCCTCGGATTCGCCCGCAATCTCAGCGCCTCCGGCTCCTCTTTCTTGACGGGGGCGTCCATGTCAGCTCCGGCCTTTCAGATCGGTGCGGACGATGCGGACGACAGCCTGGTTCTTTTCGCCGAGGCGGAGCTCGGCGGCGGCGAACAGACGATCGACGACATAGTAATTGCCGCGCATGCGGTAATTGACGAGTTCGGGTTTCCCTTCGCGCCCCAATATGAAGAGCGGCGGGGCTTCGCCTTGCCCGATCGCGTCGGGAAACTGAATGAAGACCTGTTTCCCGTTGTCGAAGGCGCGAACGGGGCGCCAATGCGGCTTGTCGCCTTCGATCTCATAGCGGAATTTCAGATCATCGGGATCGACGCCGACGGCGATCGTGCTTTGGATTTTCAGGGTGGCGCGATCGTTGTCGTTGCGGCGTTTGACCAGCGCGTCCTGCGGATAGGTCCAGGAGATCGCCGCCATATAGGTCTCGCGGAAGGAGCGCATTTCGAGGTGGTAGGCACGCCGGTCGGTGGCGATGACGAGATTGGTCTTCAAATTCGGCGCGATCGGCTTGACCAGAATGTGGACGCGCTCGCCGCCGCTCTTGCCGTCCGCGTCGCCGCTCGATGTGTCGCCGACGATCCAGCGCACGGTGTCGCCGGCGGAGACCGAGTTGAGGCGTTCGCCGGGTTCGAGCGCGATGTCGGTCACCTGCTCGGGCGCGCCATAGAGCTGATAGAGGGCGCCCTCCATGAAGGGATAGACTTGGACGGCGTTGAGGAAGCGGTCGAGGTCGGGTTCGACCTTGGCGAGGCTGTTCGCCGTCTCGATGCGTTCGAAGGGTTTGAGCGGCGTGAGCGTCGCCGCTTCCTCTTCGAGCGGCTTCAATTGCCCGGGCAAGGGCCAAGGCGTCGCCGTTTCGACGATCTCGCGAACCGGCGCGCCGTCGAAGCTGACGACTTTGGCGAGAGTCGACGGGCGCGCCTCATCGAGCGCGATATCAGGATAGGAGGTGGCGCAGCCCGAGAGCGCGAGGATCGCCAGATATGAGACGGCGGGTTTCATGAGGGTTCTCCCGTTGAAAGATCCTTCGACCAGTTGACGCCGTGGACGTAGAGCCCGAGCGGATTCTTGTGGAGCGCCTCGGCGGTGCGAGGGCTCGACAGGACGACGGTGAGATGCGCGGTGAAGCGCTCCTGTTTTTCGAACTGGCCGCTCGCATAGGTTTTTTCCGACCAGCGGATCTCGAAGGAATCGCCCGAAGCTCTGACGACGCTCCCGACATCGACGGTGACGCTGCGCCTTCCGACATCCTTGAATGGATCATTGTCGCGGGCGTAATCATTGAGCGCCATCGCGCCGCGATCGGTCGCGTAATCATAGGCGCGCAGCCAATTCTCGCGGACAACGACGGGATCGATCGACACCGAGCGAACGTCGCGAATGAACTCAGCGAGGCTGTGCGCAATCTGCGCGTCTGACGGCGTATAGGATTCTATCGCCGGGCCGACGGCGCGGGCAGAGCCAGTCTCGTCGATCTCGACCACATAGGGCGTCACGATCGACCGGCTCGACTGCCAGATGAGGCCTCCGACGGAGAGGCACGAGACCCCAAGCGCACTGAGCGCCGCGAGTCGCCAGTTCGCGGCCTGCGCCCGCGCCGATCCCATGCGCTCGTCCCAAAGGGCTTGAGCCCGCTGATACGGCGTCTCGGGCTTGGGTGTTTCGCCATAATGGGTCGATGAGCGTCGGAACATCATTCACTCCTCGCGCTGAGAGAGACTCGGGCCTTCGCCGGAACCGCCGCGATCGCCGGAAGCGATGACGTGGGTTGCGGTGAGGCCTGCGTCCCGGACGCCCTGTTCGGCGCGGAGCTTCCGCGCCCATTCGGGAGCGCCCGATGGGGCGCTTGCCGATGCCGCAGCCGCGCCGGACGAAAGACGGCCGCCGGTCGCGGTATAGGCGGCGCGTTCGCCAGCGTTGAAAGCCTCGCCGGGCTCGCCGAAAGCTCTTGATACGGAGGAGCGCATCGCTCGTGCGGCGC